>JANQLR010000312.1 GCA_028280525.1 Longimicrobiales bacterium | reverse complement strand
GGAGCGTCTGGGCGTGATCGACACCCGCGTCGACTCGCTGGTGACCCTTCTGGATACCGAGCTCATCGAGCCGGCAGGCAAGCCGTACAGCGAGGCGATCTCGGTCGCGCGGATCCCGTTCGTGGAGTCGCTGACCTCCGTCGAGGCGGCGGTGTTGGCCGGGAACATTCAGCAGGCCGGAGACATCTTCCAGTCGACCTCCCTCCCCCTCTTCGCCCAGGTCAACATCGCTCTGGACTCGATGGACACCTACCAGGAGCGTGTCCTCCAGGAGTGGAGAGTGAGCGCCGCGGCGGACGCCTCGCAGGGCTTCTGGTTCATGGTGATGCTGGGCGTCGTGAGCCTCGCGACCGGCCTCTTCCTGGCGTGGGCGATCTACCGCTCGGTCATGTCGCCGCTCAATCGCGTGAAGCACGTGACCCGCGAGCTCCGCAAGGGCCGGATCAGCACCCGCACCGGGATCGACGCGACCGATGAGATCGGGGAGATCGCCGAGCAGCTCGACCTGCTCGGAGAGCGGCTGGATACGTACGTGGTCGGAGCCATGCAGGCGATCTCTCGCGGGCAGCTCTCCGTCGAACTCGAGGAGGGCGAGGAGGGCGACGAGGTCACGCCGCACATCGCGAAGACGCTGCAGACGCTCCAGTCCCTCGTCGGGGAGATCAAGGGCCTGACGGTGGCCGCCGTGCAGGGCAACCTGCAGACCCGTGGGGACGCCGCGGGCTTCCAGGGCGCCTACCGGGACGTGATCCAGGGGGTGAACGACACCCTGTCCGCGATCACCGACCCGATCCGCGAGGGGAACAGCGCGATCGCGCGACTCGCGGAGGGCGACTTCACGGTGCGCGTCGCGGGTGAGTACAACGGGGACCACGCGAGCCTCCAGGAGAACCTGAACCAGACCGCGGAGCAGCTGGCTCAGGCGATCTCCCGGATCCAGGAGGCGTCGATGGCGGTCCAGTCGAACGCCGGCTCGATCCAGGACGGCAGCCAGATGATGGCTGGTGCTGCCGAAGAGACGTCGACGCAGGCGCAGGCGGTCAGCGTCGCCTCGGAGCAGGCGAGCTCGAACGTGCAGGTGGTGGCGAGCGCTGCCGAGGAGATGGCCAGCTCCATCCAGGAGATCTCGGGCCAGCTGCAGGAGGCGCTCCAGGTCGCCGGCCGCGCGGTGCGCGAGGCGGAGGCCGCCGGGACGCTGATCGATGAACTGGGGAGCTCCTCGAGCGAGATCGGCGAGGTGGTTCGCGTGATCACCTCGATCGCCGAGCAGACCAACCTTCTGGCCCTCAACGCCACCATCGAGGCGGCGCGTGCCGGCGAGGCCGGGAAGGGCTTCGCGGTCGTGGCGAACGAGGTGAAGCAGCTCGCCTCCCAGACGGCCAAGGCGACCGAGGAGATCTCGCAGCAGATCGCCGGGGTGCAGGAGAGCTCCGAGCGGGCCGTGACGCAGATTGCCGGCATCAGCGAGGTGATCTCGCAGATCAACCAGATCTCCACGGCGATCGCGAGTGCGGTCGAGGAGCAGAGCGCCGTGGTCGCGGAGATCGCCCGCTCGGCCACCGAGGCCTCGCGCGGGACCGACGACGTGGTGCGCTCGATCGGCGGGGTCCGTGACGCCTCCCAGTCCACCGCGAGTGGGGCCGAGCAGCTTCGTACCGCCGCTCACTCCCTGGCCGGAGTCGCGGGGGAGCTGGACGGGCTGGTGGCGAGCTTCCGGATCTAGGGGCACCCGTTCGGACGGGGCCGACCGCCGGGCGGGCCACCGCCGGCGGTCGGCGGCCCCGGGCCTACTCCTCCGCCGCCGTCACCTCCCCCACGAGCGCGATGCGCCCGCCGTCGGGGGAGACGGCGATCCGGGTGATCTGGATCCCGGCCTCGGTGAGGTCGGCGGCGAGGACCCACCCCTCCTGGGGGCGGGCCGGGTCGAAGGTGTAGAGGAGGCTGCCCTCGGCCTGGAAGATCAGCCCGTTCCCCCAGGCGTGGTCCTGGGCGCTGGGCCGTCCCTCGACGAGTTCGGTGAAGGCGTCGTCTCCCGCGGCCCAGAGGGCGATCGTGGTGCCGCTGTCCCCGACCAGGGGGAAGGTGATCGCCTCCCGTCCCGGGACGGAGTTCAGCGACCGTCCGATCCGCTCCACGACCCGCTCCGCCCCGTCGACTCCGGCTCGGCCGATCTGGAGCGAGGCGGGCTGCCCGAGGATGAACATCCCCACCTGCTCCTGGTCGATCCAGGCGTGGTAGCCGACCGGAGCGACCGAGGCGAAGACCGGCTCGACGGGGGTGCCGTCGAGGGTGAAGCGCCAGAGTCGCTGCGTCCCGTCCGCCTCCACCTGGATCACCGTGAATCCCATACCATCGGGGGTCGGGGTCGGGGAGTACTCCGACTCCTCCGTTTCCGTCACGCGCTCGACGGCGTCCCCGGCGGGGTCGAGGCGCCAGATGTCGGTGACCTCCCCCTCCTGACGGGTGAACCAGAGCCAGCCGTCCGGGAAGAAATGCGGCTGGTTGTCGTAGCCGGGACGATTCGTGGCATTCCGAAGACCCTCCACGGCAGGGCGGCCGTCGGCTCCCCAGGCGAGTTCGGCCACCCAGATGTCGGGTGCTCCCGGGTCGGGTGCGGCCGGAGCGGTCACCTCGGGCTCGGCTTCCGCGGCGGGCTCGTCGGAGGGGGCGTCCCCGGGAGCGCATGCGGCGACGCCGCAGAGGAGGAGTACGGGGGCGGTTCGTCGAAGGTGGTCGGCACCGATCATCGGGTCGTCGCTCCGGGGCGCGAGGTCGGGGTCACTCCGGAACCGCGTGAGCGGCACCGGCTTCGGGGAGACTCCGACGCCGCGGCCCCGGGGGCAAGCGCGTGCGCCGACGCAGGACGGACGGAGGCCTTCGCGCTCCACCCTGCGCGGCTCCGTGCGATCCGATGGGACGGGCACACCGCCCTCCCTCGCCGGGTACTCCGGCCCGATGATCGGCGGCTCTATATTGGGCGACCGGTCTCCAACCGCTCCTGCCCCACCGAAGGGCCCCGACCCGCGTCCACGGACCACCTCGATGACCTCTCCCGCCCCCGACCTCTCCCCGGTGCCGTCCGCGGCGATGGTCGGCCCGGTCCGCTTCGCCACGGCCAGGCGGGTCGTCGAGGTCGCGGGCCCCCGCGCCTTCCTCGAACACTTCTCCGGACACCCCCGGGGGCTGTGGGCGCGTGGACCCCGTTGGGCCGCGCACGCTCAGGTCCTGCACGCCTTCGAGGGGAGTCCGGGAGCGGACCGATTTCGGGAGATCGAGGCCGCGGTCCACGGAGAGCTCGGCGGGTGGGACGGGGTCGACTCGCTCCGCGTCTACGGGGGCTTCTCCTTTCGCGACGACCACCTGCCGGAGGGGGTGTGGTCCAGCTTTCCGGTCGCGCTCTTCCACCTGCCCCGGATCGAGATCGACGGGGAGGGGTCCGGGCTCGCGCGGCTCCGGGTCCGGGTAGCGCACGGGTCGGACCCGGCCGAGGCCGAGCGACGCGCGGAGGCCGAGGCGGACGCACTCGCGGAGGTGCTCGCGCGGCCCGTCGCCGTGGACGGCTCCCGGCCGGACCTCCGCGGTCGGACCTCCGAAGGGGATGCGGAGCGGTGGCAGGACGCCGTCCGCGACGTTCTCGAGGTGATTCGGGGCGGATCGATCTCGAAGGCCGTCCTCGCGCGGACGACCGACGTCGAGATCGACGACGGCGCGCTCTCCCCGGTCGACCTCGTGCACGCGCTCTGGTCGCAGCACCGGGGGACGCACGCCTTCTTCTTCGAGCCGGAGCCGGGCGTCGCCCTCCTCGGTGCCGCGCCGGAGGTCCTGGCGACGCTGCGCGACGGCCGCATCTTCGCGACGGCGGTGGCCGGTTCGGTCGGAGTCGGCGCGACCGAGGAGGAGCGCGCGGCCCTCGCCGGTCGCCTCCTCGCCTCCGCGAAGGATCTGGAGGAGCACCGGATCGTCGTGGACGACATGATGGACCGACTCCGGCCGCTGACCGGGACGGTCCGCGCGCAGCTCACCCCGCACGTGCTCTCCCTCGCCCGGATCCAGCATCTGGAGACCGAGATCGAGGCGGTTGCGCCGGAGGGCAGGACCGTGCTCGACCTCGTCGCCGAACTGCACCCGACGCCGGCGGTGTGCGGGCTCCCCCGGGACGTGGCTGCCGAGGTGATCGAGGAGGCGGAGCCCTTCGATCGCGGCTGGTATGCGGGTCCCGTCGGCTGGTTCGACACCGAGGGGAA
>JANQLR010000297.1 GCA_028280525.1 Longimicrobiales bacterium | reverse complement strand
ATCCTCGACCGCCCTCCCGTCCCCTCCCTCCACGCCGCCGGCCCGATTCGCCGGCGGCCGCCTGCACGGAGCACCTCTCGTGGCTGAAGAGACGACGCTGCTCGAAGCCCGGTACAACCCCCGGGTGAAGTCCTACTGGCTCCTGAGCGGAACCCTTCTCCTGACGGTGACGCTCATCGGCATCCCGCTCCTCCCCTTCTGGTGGATCCTGGGGCAGTACTTCACCCAGCGTTTCCTGGACCGGATGAGCTGCCGCCTGACCCCGCGCTCGCTCAAGGTCTCGAAGGGGGTGCTGGTGCGGCAGGAGAAGACGGTCCCGCTCGACAAGATCACCGACGTCGCGCTCGTCGAGGGGCCGATCATGCGACTGCTGGACCTTCAGGCGGTGAAGATCGAGACGGCCGGATCGAGTACCGGAGCCTTCGTCCAGATCGTGGGGATCGAGAACACGCGCGACTTCCGCGACGCCGTCCTGGCTCAGCGCGACCGCGTCTCGGACCTGACGGGAGAGTCGGCGGGAGGCCGTGCGTCGCTACCGGCCCCATCGGAAGAGGGGTCGACGCCCTCGGTCGAGCTGCTCGAGGAGATCCGGGACGCGCTCCTGAGGATCGAGTCGAGGCTCGCGGGCCGCGAGGGGGACGGGCCGGGCTGACACCGGCGGAGTGGGGGCGGGGCGCTCGCGACCTCCGACCTGCCCGCCCCGATCCGTCTCGGGTGTCAGTCGCGTCGAAGCGCTACGAAGCGTCCGTGCATCCGGGCGGATACGATCGGCTCGGGGATGCGGGAGCCGATCACCAGCGCGCTGTCCGGCCCCTGGACCGGTGATTCGACGGTGACCTCGATCGCCAGGCGCCCGCGACCGAATCGGTCGAGCGTGGCCAGGAAGCGCGCCCAGGCGGCCTGAGCCGGTGGGTGAGGGCGGGCCCGGGTCCGGCCGGTGGCCGGCGCAATGAAGTCGGTCGCCGAGTCCTGCACGACCAGGTCGGGCTCGAGCCGCTCCTCCCTCAGCGCGAGCCGGATCCAGCTCCACCCGGCGATCAGCCCGAGCGCGGTGAGCGAACCTCCAAAGAAGGTCTGCTGCTGATTGCGGTTGGGCCCCAGCGGCGCCTCGACCACGAAGCCCCCGGCCTCGGGCGTGAGTTCGATCTCCATCGCGGCGGAGAGGGGGATCTCCTGGTGGAGAATGTCCTGCAACCGGGTCAGCTCGAATGGAGTCGCCATCCGACCAATCAAGCCCCGGGGGGCTCGCGGGTCCACCCGGCGCGGACTGGACAGATCTTCAGTCGTCCGCGCCACATCTTCGGTATATGTTCGGACTCCCTCCGGACCGTACCCGGTGGGCGGAGCGGCGCGTCACCCCGATCACGACGGTGTGGAGGAACGGATGAGCAGAGTGGAGCTGAAGCCGGGGATGTTCTCGTGGGTGGACCTCATCACCCCGCACTACGAGAAGCAGACGGACTTCTACACCGCGCTCTTCGGATGGACCGCCGTCGACGCGCCGATGCCCGAGGGCCGGCGTTATCGCACCTTCGCGCTGGGCGACGACGTGGTCGCGGGGATCGGCGAGGCGCCTCCCGGATCCATCCCGGAGGGCGTCCCGCCGATGTGGACCTCGTACATCCTGGTCGAGGACATCGCGGCGACGGCCGGGCGCGCTACCGAGCTGGGGGGCACCGTACTCATGCCGCCCTCCGCCGTCGGCGAGGAGGGTCACATGGCGTTGATCCAGGACCCGACGGGCGCGGTCGTGGCGCTCTGGCAGGCGGGGCGGGGCTCGGGAGCCACCCTCTTCAACGAGCCGGGGACGCTGTCCTGGAACGAACTCGTGACCAAGAAGCCACTCGAGGCCCGCGCCTTCTACGACGGCCTGCTCGGCTGGGGGTGGGAAGAGGCCGAGCTGGAGCGGATCGGAACCTACCACATGTGCATGGTCGACGGTCGCCCGAACGGGGGGATCTGCAACCCGCCCCAGGTCCCGGACGAGGTCCCGTCGTACTGGGACGTGTACTTCGGCACCGACGACGTCGATGCGACGGTGGAGCGGGCGTTGGAGCTCGGCGGAAAGGTGCTGGTCCCGCCGATGACGGTCTCCGTCGGGCGGTGGGCCGCGATCCAGGATCCGGGCGGGACGGTCTTCTCCCTCTTCAAGCCGGCCGAAGAGGGCGAGGGGTAGTCGGACCCGCGCCCGGGCTCGCTCCAGGTCGGAGCTCGAGGTCGACGATCTGCGCGACCGGTTCGCGCCCCTCGACGAGGGTCAGGATCGCCACGGTGACGGGCAGGTCGAAGCGACGGGGGCCGCAGCTCCCCGGGTTGAGCCAGAGGACGGAGCCGCGCTGCTCGATCGAGGGGCGGTGGGAGTGGCCGTACATCACGACCGAGATCCCCGCCGCCTCCGGATCGAGGTCGAGGTCGTCCACGATGTGGATCAGGTAGAGGTCGTGCCCGGCGATCCGCTCGAACTCGGTGAGGGGAAGCGAGGCGCCGAAGGGCCCCCGGTCGGTGTTGCCGCGCACCGCGGTGACCGGACCGATCTCGGCCAGCCCTTCGAGGACCTCGGGTCCCCCCACGTCACCGAGGTGGAGGACGCGGTCGCACCCGGCCAGCGCGGGAACGACTTCGGGTCGCAGGAGCCCGTGCGTATCGGACACGACCGCGACCCGGATCGTCACCACCGCGGCCTCGCTCACCTCAGGCCCGGATCGTCTCGAGGCGGAAGGCGCCGACGAGCGAGTTCAGCGAGTGCGCGACCTCCGCCAGCGTTCCCGCCGAGCTGCGGAGTTCGTCGGCGTCGTGCGCCGTGCTCGATGCGGCGTCGGTGACCCCGGCGATCGACTGCGAGACCTGGTCGGTACCGTGACTGGCCTCCGCGGCGCTGCGCGCGATCTCGCTCACCGCCGCGCTCTGCTCCTCGACGGCGCTGGCCACCACGAGCGAGATCTGGTTCATCCGCTGGAGCACCTCGGAGATCTCGCGGATCCCCTCGACGCCCTCGCCGGTCCGCTCCTGCAGGAGGCGGATCTTCGCGGAGATCTCGTCGGTGGCCCGCCCGGTCTGACCGGCGAGCTGCTTCACCTCCCCCGCCACGACGGCGAAGCCCTTGCCGGCGTCCCCCGCCCGCGCCGCCTCGATGGTGGCGTTGAGCGCCAGCAGATTGGTCTGCTCGGCGATGTTCGTGATGAGGCTGACGACCTCGTCGATCTCCTGCGACGAGCGCCCGAGCTGGTCCATCACCTCGACGGTGTGCTCGGCCTGCCGAACGGCGGCCGTCGCCACGTTCAGCGCCTCCTGGAGCTGGTCGCTGATCTCGCGGATCGAGCCCGACATCTCCTCCGCGGCGCTCGCGACCATCTGCACGTTCTGGGAGGCGCGCGTCGACGCGGCCCCGACCTCCTCGGTCCGACGGGTGGTCGTGGTGGCATTCCCCGACATGTCGTGACTCATCGACTCCAGGAGGCCGGAGTTCGCGGTGACCTGTCCCGAGGCGTCGCGAATGTCTCCGAGGGTACGGGCGAGCGTTTCGACCGTGGCGTTCAGATTGTGCTTCAGCTCGTCGAAGCGTCCCTGGTAGCTCCCGGCCATGCGGACGGTGAGATCCCCCTGGGCGAAGTCGTCCAGCACGGTCATCGTTTCGCGGATCGGCGTCGCCATCGCGTCGAGCATCGCATTGGTTCCGGCCATCAGCTCACCGTAGCCGCC
The DNA here is from genome assembly GCA_028280525.1 of Longimicrobiales bacterium. Classification (GTDB taxonomy): domain Bacteria; phylum Gemmatimonadota; class Gemmatimonadetes; order Longimicrobiales; family Gaopeijiaceae; genus Gaopeijia. The sequence continues at coordinate 3,052 of JANQLR010000297.1, read as the reverse complement.
GTGGAAGCGGTCGGGGTTGCACCGCTCATCGAGCCGGCCGGCGCGAGCCGACTCGATCAGCCGCCCCGTCTCTCCAACCAGCTGCTCGAGGGTCTCCCTCGCCGCATTCATGTTGTGCGCGAGGGCGTCGTCCTCGGAGCGGGGCTCGATGCGAAAGTCCAGACGACCCTCGGCGAGCCCGTCCGCCGCCCCCGAGACCGCGGTCACGTAGTCGATGATGTCCCGGAAGGACTCCGCCACCACCCCGAGCTCGTCGGCGGAGTGGTGCTCGATGCGCTGATCGACCCGACCGCGCGAGATCTCGACCGCTGCGCTCGAGAGCTCCCGCAGCGTCCGGATCACGCTCGTCGTGACGAACCACGCGACCGCAGCGGTGACGAGGGTCCCGAGGAGGAGGAGGACCACGACGCTGACCTGGCCGACCGACTGGAGGGAGCGCGTGTCGTCGAAGGCGGTCGCCATCGCGGTGCGGTCCCGCTCGGTCCTGGCGGCGAGCTCCTCCTGAAGGGCGGAGTAGCGCTCCGTCATCGCGGTCAGATCGTCCATCAGCCGGGCACCGCCCGTCCCGTAGATCATCGACATGGTCGTTGCGCGTGCGAGCTCGTAGTAGCTCGCGAACCGCTCGCCGAGGCCGGCGAGTTCACCCTCCGCGTAGAAGGGGTTGTCGATCTGCGCTACGATGCGGGTCTCGAAGGCCGAGGCCCGCTCGTCCGCGACCTGCAGGCCGTCCGGGTCCGAGGCGGCAACGGCATCCTGGAGGGCGCGCTGTGCCCCGGCCAGAGTGGTCTCCAGGTCGCGGGAGAGTTCGAGGGAGGGGAAGTAGCCCGACTCGATGCGAGCGAGGTTGCCCCCGGTCCGCGAACCGGTGCTGACGACGAGGAGGGTGATCGCCGCGGCGCCGACGAGGACGACGGCCGGGAGGGCGAAGAGCTTCTGACGGAAGGTGAGTCGATCCAGCATGATCAGGACTCGGGGCGCTAGAGGGATGGGTGATTCGGCCTCGCCCCGAGTGTCGACTCAGCGGGTTCCCCGCCTTGACTTAATGTTCCTTTGGGTCGGTGCCCGCCGCGTAGCCCTGTCCGCGCACGGTGTGGACGAGTCGGCTGCGGCCCTTCTCTTCGAGCTTGGACCGGAGGTTGCCCAGGTGGACGTTGAGGACGCCGGTCCCCGGATCGAAGGTCAGCCCCCACACCTGCTGCAGGAGCTCCTCCTTCGAGAAGACGCGGCCGGGTCGCATCACGAGCGTCTCGAGCAGCTTGAACTCGATGTTGGTAAGCGCGATGAGCTGGCCCTCGCGCCGCACGGTCCGCTGGACGCGGTCCATGCTCAGATCGCCGAGTTCGAGGATGTTCTGGTTGTCCATCCCCACCCGCCGGCGGAGCGCCGTCAGGTGCGCCTCGAGCTCGCCCACGCGGAACGGCTTGGGCAGGTAGGCGTCGGCGCCCTCCTGCAGCCCCTGGATGACGTCCGACTCCTCGTCCCGAGACGTCAGCATGAGGATCGGCGTCGTGACGCCGCGGTCGCGCAGATCGCGGGCGACCTGGAAGCCGTCCACGCCCGGCAGGATCACATCGAGGATGATGACGTCGTAGCGGTTCGACGTCGCCTTCTCGAAACCGTCCTCGCCCGTGAGCGCCGAGTCGACCACGTGTCCCGACTCCTCCAGCCCGCGGGTGATGACTTCCACCACCTCCGGCTGGTCGTCGACGACGAGAACGCTGAGCGAAGACTGGGACATCTCTGACTCCGTGACCCTCCGAACACTCCTGAAGTGCTGAGGGCGCAAGAATGACAACGATTCTTCATGGACGCCACCCCCGACGGCACGCCGAATGGGCCGCCCCCTCCAACGCGGAGGAGACAACCCATTCGGGACGGCCCATGCGGGTCGACTGCGGCGTCAGTTCACCGTGACGGCCTTCACCCCGGATCCGAGGGAGGCGCCGCTGCTCACGTACCCGATCCCGCCCGGCGTGGACGACACGAAGGCGATCACCTCCGCATCGGTCGCCTTCGTCTCCGGCGGGACGTCCTTGCCGGAGAAGATCTGCTGCTGCCAGTACGACTCGATCGAGCTGACTCCGCGACCGTGCACGGCGTCGGAGAAGGCGGCGCGAACCGCCGAGTCGGTCGGCAGGTCGACGGGGACCGCCGCCGTCCCGTCGGGCAGGTTGCGGCTCTTCTTCTGGAAGATCTTCGAGAGATCCGACTTCGACATCGACTCCGCCGAGGTGCCGGCGTTCACCACCACCACGAACTGGGCGGAGGCCTGGCTCGGCGCGGCGAGCCCGAGGAGGGCGACGGCGAGAAGCCAGATCGGCATGCGCTTCATCATGGTTCGTCTCCTCGTCAGAACGCTGCGGACAGCGAGATGATGACGTAGTTGGTCTCCCGCGGCGGCAGCCCCTGGCCCGTCATCGGGTCGATCGGGAGCGTCGGCTCGTCGAGCTGGTAGCCCTCGAACCAGTGGTATTCGGCCTTGAGGATCAGGAGCGGGGAGAACTTGTAGAGCACCCCGAGCGCCGTGTCGCGGATGTTGTCGTACGACACCTCGGGCGACGGGAAGGGCGGCGATGGGAGCGCGCGGAAGGAGGTGATGTCGTTCACCTCGTACTGCGCATTTACCCAGAGCTTCTCGGTGAGGCCGACCCCCGCCTGCGCGTACCAGGCGATGTACTCGATGTCGTCCTCGTCCTGCGACGTCTTGGCCAGGACCGACTCGTACTCGGCACGGGCGAACCAGCGGTCGCGCGTCGCGTCGGCGGAGGTGGTCCAGATGGAGAAGTCCCCTCCGCTGTCGTACTCGGCGCCGACGTAGTCGGTGGAGAGACGCACTCCGGGGATCGGCGTGTGGATCTGGAGCTGTCCCCCGGTCGCGCCGTACAGCCGGTCGGTCAGCACGAAGAGTCCCTCGGTATCGACGAACTCGACCGCAGTCGTGAACTCTCCGGCGTAGGCGGAAAGGTCGAGCGAGAAGCCGGTCGAGCCGAGGTCGACGGAGCGACCGATCGAGACCCCGTCCACCGTCTCCACGCCCTCGGAGTAGAAGGCC
>JANQLR010000290.1 GCA_028280525.1 Longimicrobiales bacterium | reverse complement strand
ATCCTCGACGGGAACTACTCGAGCAGCCTGTCGGTCCGGCTTCCGCGGGCCGACACGGTCGTCCTACTCGATCTCCCTCCCTGGCTCTGCCTGGCCCGCGTGTGCCGTCGGCGGTGGCGCTACCGGGGCCGCGTCCGCCCGGGGATCAGCGACGGGTGCGAAGAGCGGCTCAGCCTGGAGTTCGTCCACTACGTCCTGACGTACCCGCGGCGCCGGCCGCACATCCTGCGCCGGATTCGGCAGGAGGGAGGACACGCGGTGCTCCATCACCTCCGGGGGCGCCGCGCCATCGCGGAGTTCCTGGAGCGGCGACCGATGTCGGTCGCTCGGCCCTGAGGTCGCGCCCCATCCCCGTTGCGGCGGGCCCCTCCTGCGTCCACACTCCGCCTCCTGGCCCGCGCGGGGCCGGAGGGTCTTCGAGAGAGGGAGCGGGGCGGATGCGTGTGATCGCCAGGGGAGTGCTGACGGCCGGGGTCGTGTTCGGGTTGGTCGGGTGCGAGGGGGCCAGGAGTGGCGGGAGTTCGGCGCTCGAGCTCGACTACCTCCACTACGAACTCGACAACGGTCTCGAGGTCGTCCTGCACCAGGACGCGTCCGATCCGATCGCGGCCGTCGCGATGACCTTCCACGTCGGTTCGGCCCGTGAACTGCCCGGCCGCACCGGCTTCGCCCACCTCTTCGAGCATCTGTTCTTCCTCGACTCGGAGAACCTCGGGCCGGGTGGGCTGGACCGGCTGATGACCCGGATCGGGTCGTCGACGAACGGCTCCACCAACCGCGACCGCACGAACTACTTCGAGGTGGTGCCGGTCGACGGGCTGGAGAAGGCGATCTGGGCGGAGGCGGACAAGCTGGGCTTCTTCATCAACACCATGACCGAGTCGACGGTGGCGAAGGAGAAGCAGGTCGTGAAGAACGAGAAGCGGCAGGGCGTCGACAACAACCCGTACGGGCACTCGAACTACGTCATCGACAAGGCGCTCTACCCGACCGAGCACCCGTACAGCTGGCAGGTCATCGGCTCCCTCGCCGACCTCGACGCCGCGACCGTCGACGACGCGCGCGCCTTCCACCGCGACTGGTACGGACCGAACAACGCGACGCTGGTGATCACGGGGGACATCGACCTCGACCAGACCCGGGAGTGGATCGAGAAGTACTTCGGCGAGATCCCCGCGCGGCCGACCCCGGCATCGCCCGAACTCCCCGAGGTAGCCCTGGCCGAAAGCCGTCTCCTCTTCCACGAGGACAACTTCGCCCGCCTGCCCCAGCTGCAGCTTGCGTGGCCGACGGTACCGATCTACCACCCGGACGCGTACGCACTCGAGGTGCTGGGGCGCATCCTGGCCGACGGGAAGTCGACTCCCTTCTACGAGGTCATCGTCGAGGAGACGGAGGTCGCGCCGAACGCCTTCGTCTTCAGCTACAACGGGGAGCTCGCCGGACGCTTCACCCTCACGGTCCGCGCGTACCAGGACCGGGATCTGGACGAGGTGAAGGCCTCGGTCGACGCCGCCTTCGCCCGCTTCGAGGCCGAGGGCGTTCGACCCGAGGAGCTGGAACGCGTGAAGGCCGGGATCGAGACGCAGTTCTACGGCGGGCTCTCCTCCGCGATCGGGAAGGCCTTCCAGCTCGCGCAGTACGCGATCTTCGCCGACGACCCCGGCTACCTCCAGACGGACCTCGACCGGACGCTGGGCGTGACGGCCGAGGACGTGATGCGCGTCTACCGGGACTACATTGCCGATCACCCCTTCGTCGCGGCGAGCTTCGTGCCGAGGGGACGGGCCGAACTCGCCCTCGAGGGCTCGGAGCGCGCCGAGGTGGTCGAGGAGCCGATCGTGCAGGGCGCCGAGGCCGCCTTCATGGTCCTGCGCGGCAACGAGAAGACGCCGGGCGGGGCCTTCGACCGCTCGGTCGAGCCGCCCTTCGGAGATCCGCCCTCGCTGAGCGCACCCCGGGTGGCGGCCTCCCCCTTCCCGAGCGGGCTGCGGACGAAGACGATCGTCGACGACGAGATCCCGCTGGTTCAGTTCGAACTCACCTTCCCCGGAGGTCTTCTCGCCGAGGACCCGGAGAAGGTCGGCGTCTCCCGCCTCCTCGCGCAGTCGATGATGGAGGGGACGGCGACGCGGACGCCGGAGGAACTCGAGCAGGCGATCGACCTCCTCGGCGCCTCGATTCAGGTGACGGCCGGTCGGGAGAGCTTCTCGATCCGGGGCTCCACGCTCGCGCGCACCTTCGACGAGACGATGGAACTCGTCGCCGAGATCCTCCTCGAGCCCCGCTACGATGCGGAGGCCTTCGAGCTCGCTCGGCAACGGACGATCAACACGCTGCGCCAGCGCTCCTCGAGCCCGGGCGCGATCGCTTCGGACGTCTTCGCCGGGCTCGTCTACGGCGATCACATCCTGGCACGGAACCCCCTCGGCAGGCCGGAGACGGTCGAGTCGATCACCCTCGAGGATCTGCGCGCCTACCACGAACGCGTCCTCCTTCCCGAGTCGGCGTCGCTGCATGTGGTCGGAGAGGTGGCCCCGGGCGGGCTCACCGCGATCGAGCGGATCGCCGTCGACTGGGAGCAGGGCGAGCGGGCGGTCTCCGAGATGCCCGAGGCGCCGAGCTGGGACGCGGAGCGCGCCGGCCTCTACTTCGTGGATGTCCCCGGCGCGGTGCAGTCGGTCCTTCGCATCGGCTACCTCGCGCTGGCCCAGACGGACGACGACTACTGGCCCGCGAACGTCATGAACTTCCGCCTGGGTGGGGGCGGCTTCGCCTCGGAGCTCACGCAGCAGCTCCGAGAGGGGAAGGGATACACCTACGGGATCAGCTCCGACTTCTCGGGGACGACGCTCCCCGGTCCCTTCACCGTCTTCTCCAACGTTCGCGCCAACGTCACCTACGAGGCGCTCGCGCTCGTGAAGGAGATCATCGAGCGGCACGGGCCGGACTTCGACGAGGAGGACCTGGAGGCCACGAAGAGCTTCCTCCTCCGGGCCAACGCCCGGGCCTTCGAGACGCTCGGGGCGAAGCTCGGGCTCCTCGGGTCGATGACCGACTACGGCTTCCCGGCCGACTACCAGCTCCAGCGGGAGCAGATCGTGCGCGACATGACGATCGAGCAGGTCCGTGAGCTGGCCGAGCGCTACCTCGACCCCGCGGGGATGGTGTGGCTCGTGGTCGGGGACGCCGAGACGCAGCTCCCCCGACTGCGCGCGCTCGGCCTCGGCGAGCCGATCCTCCTGGACCGCGAGGGGAACCGGGTCCGGTGAGCGCGGGCGGGTGCCTCCGGGAGCTCGACGCGATCGTCGCGCGACGGAACGACCTCGTCGGTCGTCTGCGTGCTCTCCCGGAGGCCGAACTCGCCGTCCGCCCCGGTCCGGACGTCTGGTCGGCTCTCGAGGTCGTGGAGCACATGGTCGTGGCGGAGCGCGCCGTCCTGCGCGGGCTCTTCGAGCCGCGACTCCTCGAGCAACCACGCCAGACCCTTCGCCACCGGATCATGAACCGCCTGATCATCGCCATCCTGCGCGGGCCGATCTCGGTGAAGGTGCCGACGCGCTCGATGGTGCCCTCGGGCGAGCGGGGGCTCGAGGAGATGGTCGCGGACTGGGAGGAGACCCACCGGCGGCTCCGCGACTTCATCGAGGGGGCGGACCCGGCGCGCCTCGCCGCTCCCGCCTTCCGTCACCCCGTGAGTGGGCCCCTCACCGCGGCGCAGGCGACGCGGATGCTCGGCGTTCATCTCGAGCGTCACACGAAGCAGATCCTGGAGCGGCTGCCGGGGCGCTAGCCCCCTACATCGTCAGCGCCTTCCGCACCTCCGGCGCCACCTCGTCCAGCTGCCCCTTCGACGTCAGCAGCGACACCGCGAGGAGCGCCGCGAAGGACCCTGCCAGGGCGATCGCCGGCGCGGTGATCCCGCCCGGCACCACGAAGAGGTCGAAGAGATCGAGGACCCCGAGCACCACGGAGATCCCCAGCCCGACCGACACCGACGCCACCGCCCCGGCCCGCGTCGCCCGTCGCCAGTTCAGCCCGATCGCGAGCGCCGGAGCGAGCGTCGCGGCGAAGACGCCGTAGCCGAAGATCCCGAGCACCGCGATCAGCGTGCTCGACTCGAAGGCGAGGTGGGCGAGGGCGGCCGAGGTAACGCCCAGCGCGAGCGTCGCGATCCGCCCCCAGCGGAGTTCGTCGCGGATGGGGCGGCCGAGCACCGTGGGAAGATCGTGGGTGAGCGCTGCCGCCCCGACGTTCACGAAGGAGTCGACCGTGCTCATGACCGCAGCGGCGATCCCGGCGAAGACGACGGCGGCGAGGATCGCGGGGGTGAAGCGCAGGAGGAAGATCGGGGCTGCGGCGTTCGAGTCGACGAGGTCGGCGACCGGAATCCCCCCGGTGACCGTCAGGTACTTCGCGGCCATCCCCACCCCGAGCATCAGGAGGATCACCACGATCATCGCGATCGTGACGAGGAGCGGGTACCACTTCAGCCGCCGCGGGTCGCGGATCATGAAGAACTTGTGCATCACGTGCGGCTGCCCGAGCACGCCCACGCTGAAGAGGAAGTAGAGCGAGGCCGCCCCGAGCGGCGTCTGCGTTCCCCACGGCGAGGTCCACGCCGTATCCGCCGCCAGGATCGTCGTGGTGATGTTCGTCATCCCGCCCCCGACGTCCATCGCGAAGAGGAAGACGAGGAGGGAGGCGACCGCCATGATCAGCCCCTGCAGGACGTCGGTGTAGATCCCGGCGAGGATCCCCCCCGAGGCGGCGTACAGGGTGACGATCAGGGTGCCGATCCAGATCCCGGTCGGGATGCCGAAGCCGAAGAGGGCGTCCATGACGACGCCCAGCCCGAGGACCTGCGTCCCCATGTAGCCGATCGTCCCGGCGATCACCCCGAGCGCCGACAGGCCGTGGACCGCGCGCGACCCGAAGCGGACGGCGAGGGCGTCGGGGATCGTCAGGATCGGGCGGACCTCCACCAGGAGCCGCAGCCGCTTCGCCAGCACCCAGGCGGCGAGGACGTTCGTGATCGAGGCGGGGAGGACGAAGAGCATCGCCCCCATCCCCTGCGCGTACAGGAGCCCGGGCCCCCCGATGAAGGTGAAGCTCGAGAAGGTCGACGCCATCGCGGCGAGGGTCAGCGCGATCAGACCGATCGACTTCCCCGCCAGGAAGAAGTCCTCCTTCGTCCGCGTGCGCCGGCTCGCCCAGATCGCGATCGCGCCGACGCCCACGAAGTAGACGGCGGCCACGCCGAGCACGAGGGGGCTGGCGGCGGTCGGGAGGGCGGACGACTGCGCGGAGGCGAGGGCGAGCGTCACCCGCCGCCCCCATCCGGGGTGGGGCCGGATCCGGGCGGGCGTCCCCCGGCGTCCGAGGATCCGTCCCCTTCCGCGGAACGGGAGGCGGCGTCGCGGAGCTCGGCCCACGCCTCGCCGGTCAGCGTCTCGCGATCGAAGACGACGCCGTACACCCACGGGAGGACGATCGCCGGCGCGAGACCGACGCCGTAGACCAGGATTCCCGCCCGCAGGGGGAGCCCCAGGAGGAGCCGCGGCGACTCGGGAGACTCGGGCGGGAGGAGGAGGACGACACCGAACCCGGCGACGACCCAGAGCCCGGTGCCGAGGAAGGCGACCCACGTCCACCCAGGCCCGGCGTCCGCACCCGCGCCGAGGAGGAGGAGGCCGACCAGGAGGGCCGCCGTCCCCGCAGCGAGGGCGAAGGCGAGGGGGCCGGTCCCGCCTCCGGAGACGACGGCGCCCCCGATCGCGAGCACGACCAGGACGGCCCCGGCCAGGAGCCAGGGGAGGGGGGTGCGGATCAGCGGACCATCCTCACGGCCGCGGCCGTGAGCCTCGATTCAGCCGAGGGTGCAGCTGAAGCTCTCGAGAATCGTCTCGAGCTGGATCATGTACTCGTACTTCTCCTTCCCCGGGGCGTAGAGCCACGCGTCGAGGAGGTACATGCGATTCTGCGCCGGGCAGACGATGGCGCGCAGGATGAAGGGGCCCGCCGCCGGCCACTCGGCCTCCGGCGCGTTCTTCCAGACCGCCTGGATCTGGTATGCCGGCATCCCCTGGTAGTCGAAGGGGCCCGCCGCGACGTCGGTCAGGTCCTCCACCTGCGGCTCGGTGTAGTAGGCGGCCGCGAGTTCTCGACGCCACTCCATCAGCGTCTCCCCCTGAATGTCCGGCGGGATCGGCGAGCGCCACGTCACGGCCACCTGTCGGATGAGCTCGGCGGGGTCCGGGTTGTCGTTCCGGAAGACGAAGGTCGAGTCCTCGCGCCCCCAGTCGTAGACCTTCGGGAGCACCATCGTGAAGCGGCCCTGCATCGCGAGGGTGTCGGCGAGCGCCGTGTCCGCGCCCGAGATGAACATCCGGTTGCGGGCGTACGCCCGGTACTGCCGATCGTACAGCGAGGCGAGCTCGGCGAGCCGGTTGCGGACGTCCTCCACCTCGCGGCCCTCGCGGACCAGGAGGACCGTCACCGTCTGGCCGCGTGCCCAGACGTCGTACGTCTGCACGATCTCGGGCGGTGCGAAGCCGCTCCGGCCGTCGACCGTCGCCAGCGCCTCCGAAATGATCGGGTCGTCCTCCCTGCCGATCAGGAGCATCTGCTGGAACTTCTGCAGGTTGCCCCACTCCTCCGCACCCGTGTCGGTCCAGGTCACGGTGAAGGCCTTCTCGTCACGGACCGTCTGAATCGTCGGCTCCAGCGAGGCGTAGACATCGTCCTCGATCTCGGCCCACAGCTCCGGGGCGGCGGCGGCGACGATCGAGTTCGCGTCTCCGTAGGCACCCTCGCGGTCACAGGCCGCGACGGCGAGGAGGAGGATCGGCAGGGCGAGGAGCGATGTGCGACGCATGAGTCGGCCGAGGGTCAGGATGTGCATGTCGACGGTGTCCCGAACTACGCCGGGAGCGGTTCCAGATTTCGAGCGAGGAGCGCCTCCGGGTCCGGGTCGCGGCCCATGAAGGCCCGGAAGAGCTCCTCCGGGTCGCGGCTGTCGCCCTTCGACAGGATCGTGTCCAGGAAGTCGCGCCCGGTATCCGCATTGAAGATCCCCTCTTCACGAAACCGAGTGAAGGCGTCCGCGTCGAGGACTTCGGACCAGAGGTAGCTGTAGTACCCCGCCGCGTACCCCCCGGCGAAGAGGTGGGTGAAGGCGGTAAGGATATGGTACTCCGCGAATTCCCGCGTCGGCCCGAACTCCTGGAACTGATCGACCGCGTACGCCATGAGTTCGTCCGCGCTGGCGTCCTCGGCCCGCGCGGTGAAGTCGGCGTGGAGCCGCAGGTCGACGGTGCCGAAGGAGAGCTGGCGCATCTGCCCCCACCCGCCCATGAAGCGCCGGGCGGCGACCATCCGCTCGAAGAGCTCCTGCGGGATCGGCTCCCCCGTCTCGTGATGGCGCGCGAAGAGGTCGAGCGCCTCTCGCTCCCACGTCCAGTTCTCCATGAACTGCGAGGGGAGTTCGACCCAGTCCCACGCCACGTTCAGCCCGCCGAGGGAGGCGACCTCCACCCGGCTGGTGCAGTGGTGCAGCAGGTGCCCGAACTCGTGAAAGATCGTCTGCACCTCGCGGTGGTTCAGGAGCGCCGGCGCGTCCCCCTCCGGTGGGGTGAAGTTGCCGCAGATCACCCCCAGGTGTGGTGCGAAGCTCCCGTCCGCCTGCGGTCCGCCGGAGATGAAGTCGTTCATCCAGGCGCCCTGCCGTTTCTCCTTGCGCGGGAACCAGTCCGTGTAGAAGGCGCCGAGCTTCACCCCGTCGGTGGCCGTGATCTCGTAGAAGCGGACGTCCGGGTGCCACACCTCGTCGATCTCGACCTCGGCCACCGAGAGTCCGAAGACGCGGTGCACGATGTCGAACATCCCCTGCATCACCTGGCCGAGGGGGAAGTAGGGCCGGAGCGCCTCGTCGTCGATGTCGTAGCGGGCGCGCCGCAGATGCTCGCTCACGAAGGCCACGTCCCAGGGCCGGAGCCGGTCGAGTCCGATCTCGTCGGCGTGCTCCTGGAGCAGCCCGGCGTCGTGTGCCCAGTACGGCCGGGTGCGGTCCACGAGCGTCGACTCGAAGTCGATGGCCCGCTCACCGGTCTTCGCCATCCGCTCCTCGAGCACGTAGTCCGGGTAGCTGTCGAATCCGAGGAGGGCCGCGATGCGACGCCGGAGTCGCAGGATCTCGAGGATCAGGCCGCGGTTGTCGAACTCGCCCTCGCGGCACCGTCGCGAGTAGGCGTCGAAGATCTCGTGTCGGAGCTCGCGGTCCTCGGCGTACTTCAGGACCGGCTCCACCGAGGGGAAGTCGAGGCCGATCAGCCACCCCTTCCGGCCGGCCTCCTCCGCCTTGCGGCGGAAGCGGGACTTCGCCCCGTCCGGAATGCCCGCCAGGCGGGACTCGTCCTCGACGAGCGTCTCCCAGGCAGCCGTGGCGTCCAGTACGTTCTCGGCGAACTTCTGCTCCTTCTGCGACAGCTCCACCCGGAGCTCTTCGAGGATCGCGCGGTCGTCCTCCGAGAGGTCGGCGCCCGCGCGCCGGAAGGCCCGGAGCGTCTTCTCGAGCCACCGCGCCCGGAGTCCCTCGAGCGACCGTCCCTCCGCGGTCTCGGCGTACCGCTTCACCCGGCTCCAGAGCGCCTGGTCGAGGGGGAGCCGCGTCCAGAAGGTCGAGATCTTCGGCAGGACCGCGTTGTAGGCGTCCCGCAGCTCCGGAGTCTCGCACACCGACATCATGTGCGACGCCGGGGTCAGGTGCTCCTGCACCCAGCGCGTCGCGGCCTCGAGCGGCTCGACGAAGCTCTCCCAGTCCGGCTCGGCGGGATCGGACGTCAGCGCGTCGATGCGCGCGCGACCCTCCGAGAGGATGTGGTCGACGGCCGGCTCCACGTGCGGGGCGTCGATCTGGTCGAAGGGGATGCGGAATCCCTCGAAGAGCAGCGGGTTGTCCTGCGCGTTCACGATCAGCTCCAGCGGTAGAACGAGGTGTGGTGGGGCGTTTCGAGGAGGATCACCCGAGGTCGGGGACCATCAGCGGTTCGCCCACGCGAACCTCGCGCCCAGGCGTCAGGCCGTCGACGAGGGCCGCACCGGGCGGCACCAGGAGGATGACGGTCGACCCCAGATGGAAGGCCATCAGCTCGTCGCCCTCCTCGATCGGGATCGGGTGCCGGTATCGACGTTCGGGCGGGGGAGGCTCGTTCCGATTCGTGATCGACCCTCCCGCCCGACCGGTCCACGACGGATCGAAGGCGGCGGAGATTCGCCCCACATTGTAGGCGCCGACCGCAACGATGGCGAGCGGACCGAGCGCCCCCGACAGGGTGCAGAGGAGGCGTTCGTTTCGAGCGAAGACCCCCTCGATCGAGGAAACGGAGGGGCCGTTCACGGGGAAGAGGCGGCCGGGGACGTGGCGTGCATTGACCACGTGCCCGGGCATCGGCGTGTGGATGCGGTGGTAGTGCCGGGGAGAGAGGTACAGCGTCAGGAAGCTCCCCCCCTCGTAGACGCGGGCCTGGTCGTCGTCGCCCAGGAGTTCCGAGGCGGTGTAGTTCAGCCCCTTCGCCTGCACGAGGGTGCCCTCGCGCACGGCCCCGAAAGCTCCGATCACCCCGTCCACCGGGGAGGCCACCACCTCGGGGCGACCGGTCCAGCGGTGCACGCCCGGTTCCAGCCGTCGCACGAAGAAGGCGTTCAGCGACGGGTACTCGAGGATCGGTTGATCGGCCTCCTCCACCGCCACGCCGGCGAGGCGCGCGAAGGTACCGATCACGACCGGCCGGGCCCAGCGCGGCAGGGGGAGATCGGCGAGCATGCCGAAGAGGCGCGAAAGCGCGCCCTGAGGCAGGCGGTCCAGCGACGCGAGGGTGAGGCGCCAGGGGAGGGATACCCGCTGCGGGGCAGGCGCCGACGGTGGGTCGAACATGTCCCGAAAGATGTCCACTCCGACCGCCGGCGCAACGCCATGGCGGAGGGGCTGCGCTTTACTCCTGCCGCAGCGCCTCCATCGGAGCGATCCGCGTGGAGGAGCGCGCCGGGATCAGGACCGCGGCCATCGCGACGAGCGCCAGGATGACGAGGGCGCTCAGGATCGGTGCGGGGTCGCGGGACGACCCCCCGAGGAGGAAGCCGTCGACGAAGCGTCCGAGAGCCCCCGCCGCCAGCAGCCCCGCCGCGACCCCGAGGAGGAGGGGGCCGGCCATCTCTCTGCCGATCTCCCCGAGGATCCGGCCCGAGGAGGCGCCGAGGGCGATCCGCAGCCCGATGTCCCGGCGGCGCTGCCGGACCAGGTACCCCACCACGCCGCCGATCCCAATGGTCGCGAGGACGAGGGCGAGCGCACCGAATGCCGTCAGGAGCGCGGCGCCGAGCCGCTGCGTGGCGAGCGCCGCCCCCAGCATCTCGGGGGCCGTCTGCGCGTACATGAAGGCGACCCCCGGGATCTGCGATCGGACCGCCTCGCGCATCCCGTCGAGGAGGGCGGCCGGGTCGCCCCCGGTCCGCGCCACCAGGGTGATGGGAGCACGCGACAGGATCGGTCGGACCTCCGGCGAGATGAAGATGGAGTTCTCGACCTCCCCGCCCACATCGTCCCAGTCGGTGTCGGGGACGACCCCGGCGACCGTCATCTCGTCACCGTTCAGGATGATCTGCCGCCCCAGCGGCGAGCGTCCCTCGAAGTAGCGATCCGCCATCCTCCGGTTGATCCACCCGCTCGGCAGATCCGGTCGGCCGACCGGAGGGGTCCCCGCCTCGAGCGGGATGCCGAGGGCGGCGAGCGCGTCGGGACCAGCGAGGACGACCTCGATCCGGATCTCCTCGTCGGGGCCCGCATCGTAGCCCTCGATCGCTCCGAAGACCCCCATCGAACCGCCGTTCTGGAAGGGGATGCGGGAGAGCCAGCTCGCGTGCTCGACCCCCGGGAGCGCCGCGACGCGCGCCGCCGCCTGCTCGAGCGCGACGCGGCCGTCCTCCTCGCCGTAGCCCAGCGGCTCGAGGGAGAAGCGGACCGCCGCCAGCCCCTGCGGCGCGTAGCCGAGATCGCGGGTGAGCCCGCTCCGCAGCGTCTGCAGGAAGAGCGCCGAGCCGATGAGGAGGGTCAGGCAGAGTCCGACCTGGACACCGACGAGCGTCTTCCGGAGCCGGTGTCCACGGCGGCTCCCCGAGTCCGCCGCCCCGCGCAGCACCCCCGCGAGTCCCTCGGCGCCCGCCCGCAGCGCCGGGGCCAGCCCGAAGAGGAGTCCGGTGAGCGCCGAGAGCCCGAGGGCGAAGCCGAGGACCCGACCGTCGAGGCCGACGCCCAGCTCGCCCAGCCGCACCCCGCCGGGGAGGGCGGCGGTGGAGAGCACCCGCACGACGAGCGTCGCGACGCCGAGCCCGAGTCCGCCCCCGAGGAGCGCGAGAACCACCGACTCCACCGTGAGCTGGCGAACGATCCGTCCGCGGCTCGCCCCGATCGCCCGCCGGATCCCCATCTCGCTCCGCCGGGTGTTGGCGCGGGCCAGGAGGAGGTTCGCCACGTTGGCGCAGGCGAGGAGAAGGGTGAAGCCGACGACGGCGGCGAGGAGGGTGATGAATCGGGTCAGATCCTCCCGTCCGAACTGGGGGAGCGAGAAGTGCTCCGCCCCGTCGACGGTGATCCCGCGGGGCCCGCGCGCGTCCGGGTCGAACTCGCGGAGGCGTTCGGAGATCGCCTGCATCTCGGCGTCGAGCTGGGCGACGGTCGCGCCCGGCGCGAGGCGACCCACGAGCCGGTCCATCCAACGCGCTCCCCGGATGTCGAGGAGAGAGGGGGGAGGGGCTCCCTCCGGAGGACGGGTCGTGCTGACCCCGCCCGCGCCTCCCGGCGGAGTCGGGCCGCGATCACCCGGGTCCGGCAGCCCCGCCGAGGTGACCGGGATCCAGAGCGCCGGCGCGTCGGTGAGCCCCGTTCCCCGGAAGCCGCGTGCCGCCACCCCGACGATCTCGACGGCGCGCCCGTTCAACCGAACCGTTCGCCCCACCACGTCCGGATCGGAGCCCCAGTCCGTTCGCCACGCCTCCCACGCGAGCACCGCGACCGCCGCCGTCGCGCCGGGGATGTCGTCCTCGGGCTGGAGGAGGCGGCCGACCTCCGGCCGCACGCCGAGCATCTCGAAGTAGTTCCCGCTCACGAGCATGCCGGTCCGCAGCCGCGGGGTGCGCCCCTCCTCCGCGACGTTGAAGGCGTTCCACGAGGTCGCCGCCAGATCGGCGAGCGCGCCCGCCTCGCGGTAGTCGAGGTAGTCCGGATACGACGACGAACACCGCGGGTCTCCGCGTCGGCACGTCGTGTAGACGTTGACCAGTTCACCCGGGGCGTGGACAGCCGGCGAGCGAAGGAAGACGCCGTCGACCACCGAGTAGATCCCCACGTTCGCACCGATTCCGAGCGCCAGCGTCAGCAGCGCCACCAGCGAAAACCCCGGACTCCTGCTCAGCCCCCGCAGGGCGTACCGCAGATCCTGAACCCACGACTCCACACGCATCGTCCACCTCCTCCCGTCCCGTTCCCCGTATCGGCCGGTCGCCGCCTCGACCTGCCCCGCGATTCGTTCCACATCCCCGAAGGCTTCGAGCGCGGCCCGCCGCGCCTCCGCCGGGGACATCCCCTCCGCCTCGAACTCCCGAGCTCGCTCCTCCAGGTAGAACTCCAGCTCCGCCCGGATCTCGGCCCTCGACCGACCGACCTCGATCGGTCGTCCATCGCCTCGTTTCCGCCCGCTCACGCCCGCGTCCTCAGTCTCCCGGCTCCGCGGCCAGCACGTCGCCGACCGCACGCGAATACGCCTGCCACCGCTCCATCTCGCTGTCGAGCCGCGCGCGGCCCTCCGCGGTCAGGTCGTAGAACTTCGCGCGGCGGCCGGTGTCGGTCCGGCCCCAGCTCGCCTTCAGGAATCCCCGCTTCTCCAACCGGTGCAGGGCGGGGTACAGAGCACCCTCCTCCACCTCGAGCACGCCCGCGCTGGTGCCGCGGATGTGCCGGCCGATCCCGTAGCCGTGCAGCGCGTCGCCGGCCAGGCTCCGGAGGATCAGGAGGTCGAGGGTGCCGGTGAAGAGGTCGCTTCCGGACATGCGCGTGCCGCGGGCCGTGAGGAATGGGGTGCGCGATGCACCCCTGTTTCGACTAGGTATACGAGTGTGGCGCACGTACCCCTTGTTGGTCAAGGGGTGAGGTGGGGAGTCCTACTCCTCGCGCAGGAGCCGGGCCGGATCGATGCGGCCGGCCCGCAGCGCGGGGACCGCGGCCGCGAGAGCCGAGAGGAGGAGGACCAGAGTGGCGGTCCCGAGGAGGAGACCGGGATCGCTCGCCGAGGCCCCCGGGACGATCTCGCGGACCGCCACCCCCGCCGCCGCGCCGGCGGCGAGCCCCAGCCCGAGTCCGGGCAGGGTGACCTTGAAGCCGTCTCCGACTACGCCCCGAACGACCGCGGCCGCCGTCGACCCGAGCGCCAGTCGAATCCCGATCGCCCGCGAGCGGCGGGTGACGCGGTACGCGAGCACGCCGTACAGGCCGAGCGCTGCGAGCAGGAGAGCGATCCCGGCGAAGGCGGAGGCCACGAAGGCCGCGAAGCGCGGCTGGGCCAGCGGGAGATCGGTTCGTGCCGCGATGGTCCGGAGCGAGGCCACGCCCGCGCCGGGATCGAAGGCCTCGATCGTCGCCCGGACCGCCTCCGAGACCGCGGCGGCGTCCCCGTCGAAGCGGACGGCGACGCTGCTCGCCACGCGACCAAAGCGTCGGTTCGACCAGTACATCGCGGGTGGCGTCGCGGCGCCGGGGGTGAGGGGCGGCACGTCGGCGACGACGCCCACGATGCGGAGCCGCCCCTGCGCCTCGGCGAAGACCGGTTCGATCCACTCGCCGATCGGGTCTCGGTCCGGCCAGGCGATGCGCGCCAGCGACTCGTTGATGACCGCGACTCCCTCCGCGCCGAGGACGTCCGACTCCTCCAGCTCCCGCCCCTGTCGGACCGCAATCCCCATCGTCCGGAAGTACCCGGGCCCCGCGTCGAACCAGTGCGCGGAGGGGAGGGCGTCATCGGGCAGGTCGACGGTCGCTCCGGTCCGGTACTCGCTCGTCTCCAGCCCGCCACCGAGTGGGACGTTCGACACCGTCGCCGCCGAGACGACGCCGGGGATCGCCGACAGCTCCGCCTCGAGGGCGCGCCAGTACGCTGTGATGTCGTCCCGCGACTCGAAGCGCTCGGAGGAGCCGAGCACCCACGTCGTCATCACCCGCTCGGGATCGAAGCCCGGATCCCAGGCGAGGTACTCGGCGAGGCTCCGCGCGAAGAGGACGGAGCCGAAGGTGAGGACGACGGCGAGCGCGATCTCCCCCGTCGCGAGGAGTCCGAGCCCCCGCGAGGGCGTCGGTCCCGTCTGCGGGTCGGCGATGCGGAGGTCGGTCAGGAGGTCGGTCCGGCGCCCCCGGAGCGTCGGGAGCAGGGCGGCTAGACCGACCGAGATCACCGCGACGCCGAGCGCTCCGGCCAGCAGCCAGGGGTCGGGTCGGACCGCGTCGAGCCGCGGGATGGAGGCCGGGGCGACCGCGAGGAAGGCGCGGGTGCCGGTCCACGCGAGCGCGGTGCCGAGGGCGGTGGCCAGGACCGCCACCACCGTGCTCTCCGAGAGCACCTCCCGGGCCAGGTCCCCACGTCCGGCACCGAGCGCCGCCCGGATCGCGAAGTTGCGGCGACGGCGGGCCGAGCGGGTCAGGACCAGGTTCGCGACGTTCGCGCAGGCGACCACCAGGAGGAGGACGACTCCTACCAGGAAGGCGAGGAGGGCGGGGCGAACCTGCCCGACGACCAGCTCCCGCAGTCCCACGACGTCGAGCGACCAGTCGGCGCCGATCGCCTCGTGCTCCCCGCCCGAGGCGCGGTACAGCCGGGCCCACTCCTCTGCCGCCTGCGCGGTCGTCACCCCGGGTGCGAGCCGCGCCAGCGTCCGGAAGCCCCGCCACTCCCGCCGCGCGTCCTCCGCCGGGTGAACGTGAACCGGTCGCCACAGCCGCGCGCCGTCCAGGAAGGGGATCGAGGCCTCCGGCGGCAGGACGCCCACGACCTCGACCGGCTCGTCGTCCAGGGAGAAGGTCGAGCCGATGGCCCCCGCGTCGCCCCCGTACCGCTCCATCCAGAAGCCGTGGGTCAGCACGACCACGCCGTCGCGGTCCGCCCCGACCTCGTCCGGGGCGAAGAGCCGTCCCAGCGACGGCTCGACCCCGAGGGCCTCGAAGTACCCCGGGGTCGCGATCCCGGCCGACACCGCGCTGGCCCCGTCCGCATCCGTCAGGGTGAAGCTCCAGCCCCGGGCCGTCCCCGCCGCCACCACCGTACGCGAGCGGCTGGCGAGGTCGTCGATGGTGGGGACGGAGCCGATGCAGAGCCCCTCGAGGGAGGCGTGACGCTCACACGGCGCGACCAGACGGTCTCCGTCGGGGAATGGGAGGGGGCTCAGGAGGATCCCGTGGGCAATGGTCCCGACCGAGACGGTCGCCCCGACCCCGAACCCGAGGATGATCACGGCCGGGATCGTGAACCCGGTGTCCTTCAGCAACGACCGCAGCGTCCGCCCCGACATCCCCATCCTCATCCCCCGTGTGCGCGGATCCCATCCAGCCCCTCTGGTCGACGCTACGGTCGATGGCACGGCTGCGCCACGCTCGTCTCTCGGGCCGCCGCTTCCGGACCGGTCGGCGTTCGGGCGGCGACGCCCGCCTCGCTCGCCTCAATCGACCTCGTCCCCCGCCGGCCAGAGGTGCCGCTCCATCTCCACCTGGTTCTCGGTTCGAAAGGCGACGCCCTCCGCCACCAGGAGCGTCCGCTGCAGTGTGCGCCGCCCGAGCTCCGCCGGGATCGACAGCACCCCGATCCGGTTCACGACCCGCCACCACGGCACCTCCTCCTCCGGTGCGAGTCCGTTCAGGACGGCGCCCACGCCCCGCGCCGCGCGGGGGGCTCCACAGATCGCCGCCACCGCGCCGTACGAGGTTACCCGCCCCTCGGGGATCGCGGCGACCACTCGCTGCACGCGCTCGGCGAAGGAGAGTCCGTCGAGGTCGTCGGGGGTGGGAGGAGGCGTTTCGGACATCGGTCGTGGAGGGGCATCTGGCGGGGGGCGTTGCCGCATCGCGGTCGTCTCCACCTATTCGTCGGCGCACGCCTCGCCACAACCGGTCGGCGGCCCCTCCCGTCTCTCCCTGCATGTCCGCCACCCCGAGCTCCGCCGAGCGGCCCCCGAGCGGCTCCGTCGCCGCGCGCGCCCTCCCGCTCGTCGTCACCCTCGCCCTGATCTTCGGGGTGGCGTGGCTTCCGCTCGTCACCAGCACCCCGAACTTCGAGGTCGGGCGGACGACCGTCCTCATCGGCTTCGTGCTCCTGGCAGCGAGCGTCGCGGGGAGGCTCGCCTCCGTCTTCGGACTCCCGCGTCTGACCGGCTTCATTGTCGTCGGCATCGCGGCGGGGCCCTCGGTACTGGGGCTCCTCCCCGCCACGGTCGTGGACGACCTGCACCTGATCGACGAGTTCGCCCTCGCCCTGATCGCGTTGCTGGCCGGGGGGGAGCTGAAGGTTCAGTCGCTCCGACCCAAGGCGAAGACGATCGGGGCGATCACCGTTGGGGTGACGGTCGTGGTGTGGATCGGGATGGCCGCGGCGGTGATCGCCCTCCGGCCCCTCATCCCCTTCCTCGCCGAACTCCCCTTCCAGGCGACGATCGGGGTCGCCCTCCTGCTCGGGGTGTGGGCGGCGAACTCCTCCCCGGACCTGACCGTCGCCGTCATCGAGGAGACCGGCTCGAAGGGGCCCTTCTCCGAGGTGATCCTCGGCGTGACGATCGTGAAGGACGTCGTCGTCATCGTCTTCTTCACCCTGACGCTCGCCCTCGTCACCCCGCTGATCGAGGAGGGGGCGTCCTTCGACGCGGTGCACGTGGCCGTCGACCTGCTCAAGGAGGTCGGGGGAGCGCTGGCCGTCGGCGCCGTGCTGGGGTGGATCTTCTCCCTCTACCTGGGCGAGGAGGACGGGAAGCCGAAGCCGCCGCTCGCGACCTTCCTCTTCGCCTACCTCCTGGTGGTAGTGGCGGAGCGTCTCCACATCGAGCTGCTCCTGACGGGGGTCGCGGCCGGCTTCGTCATCGAGAACCTGTCGCCCGCCGGCGACCGGATGATCCGCGGCATCGAATCCGTCTCCGTGGTGATCTTCGCCTTCTTCTTCGCCATCGCCGGGGCAAGCCTGGACCTCGGTGCGATCCCCCGGTTCTGGATCGCCGCTGCCATCCTCTTCAGCGTCCGGCTGGCGCTGACCTGGTTCGGGACGGCGCGCGCGGCGCGGTGGGCCGGCGCCGACGAGGGCGTCCGCATCTACGGGTGGCAGGGACTCATCTCGCAGGGCGGCGTCACCCTGGGGCTCGTCCTCCTGATCCAGCGCGATTTCCCCACCCTCGGGCCCGGCGTGGTGGCGCTCGCGATGTCGATCATCATCGGCAACATCCTGGGCGGACCGATCCTCCTCAAGCGTGCTCTTGCCCGAGCCGAAACCCCGGAGTAATCCCTGATCGGGACCGCGTATGGAACCTTCGCGGGCGGGTCGGGGAAATGCTGCCCGAACAACCCGTGTTCAGCACCTACAGGGAGACCAGACCGATGCGAGATGGATGGGGCTGGGAGGATGCCGAGGAAGGCACCGTCACCGTCACGCAGCCGATCCGCGCCCTCGACGACGACGAGGACTGGGAGGAGAAGGCGTGGCAGGACGACAGCTACGACGAGCCCGACGAACTCGACGGCTTCGAGGATGAGGACGACGAGGGCTGGGACGATGATGACGACGACGGCGACCTCGACGACGAGGACGACGACTAGGGCCTGTTCACACTACGAGGCTCCCCGCTGCCGAGGCCGTTTCGTCGGCTGGCCAGGAGGAGCGAGTGACGCGTAGCACCGCTACGTAAGCGAGTGAGGACGCCGCCAGCGGGCGAAACGGCACGGCCCGGGAGGGTTGCGGCTGAAATCGCGCCCCTCTGCGTTGCTCGTCGCTCATTTGACGCTGCCAAACCTCGCTCCTCCCGTCTGGATGGGCACGATTTCAGTCGCAACAGCGGGGA
>JANQLR010000263.1 GCA_028280525.1 Longimicrobiales bacterium | reverse complement strand
TCGCGGGTGGGTGCTCATCGAAGAACTCCGCATGCACCCGCCCGATGGCCTCCCACTCCCCGATGTCGGTCACGAACATCCGCGTCCGATAGACCTGGTCGAGTCCAACGCCGATCTCGGCGAGTCGGTCGCGGATGATCTCGAAGCACCGCCTCGCCTGCGCATCGGGGTCGCCGGGGGCGTGCACGCCCCCGCCCTCGGCCACGGGCGCGGTCCCGGTTACCGCGACGATCGGCCTACCCGGCAGTAGCCGATTCGCGATTCCCAGGGCGCGCCGCTGAAGACGCGCTGAACGACGGGGCGCTCCCGATCGCTCATCGTCCCCTCTTCCACTCAGGTCCCGAGTGCACCGTTCGCCCCCGACTCAATCGTCGAACTTCCAGTTCACGATCGGCAGCACCGGGAAGCGGTCCTTGCTCCGGATGATGTTGACGAGCCCGACCTGCACCCCGTGCATCTCGTCGGCGATGTTCACCAGGGCGACCTGGAGCCCGCGCATGCTCCGCGTGTTGTTGACCCCGCTCCACATCACCCCTTCGGTCCCGGCCGACTGCGAGTAGAGCCCGACCTGCACACCCTGAACGAGCCCTCGCGTCAGGTTCACGACGCTCTGCTGCCAACCGGTCACATCCCCGCCCACGTTGTTCACCAGCCCCCACTGGAGACCGAGGACGTTTCCCGTGGCCTCGTTGATGAGCCCGAAGTCGATTCCGGCGACGTTGGCGTTCTTCCCCCAGATGATGTTCCAGCGAATCCCGCTGATCGAGGTTTCGGCGTCGTAGATCTGGATGGGGTTGAAGAGGGCGATCTGGACGGGCTTCTCGTCCTGGGCGTGAAGGGGGAGGGTGCCGACGGCGAGGGCGAGGACCGCGAAGAGGGCGGTCGGAACCGAGCGATGCATGCAGGACTCCATCCGGGTGTCGCCGGTCGGGAATCGACCGGCCCTGCTGGGCCTTATGCGAGTTTCGGGCCAGAGGTTTCCGGCGGCGCTACTCGACCGTGCAGACGACGCACTTGAGGTACTCGGTCTCCGGGCAGGTCGGGGCGACGGGGTGGTCCGCCGGCTGCCCGTGCATCTCGAGGACGCGAACGCGGCGACCGGTTCGGCGCTCGACCTCGGAGAGCGTCTGCAGGAAGGCCTCGCGGGAGACCCGTCCGGTGCAGGAGTGGGTCATGAGGATCCCATTCGGCTCGATCAGTCGGACGGCGGCCTCGTTCCAGTTGGCGTAGCCCTTGAGCGCCCCCTTCACGCCGCGGGAGGAGCGGGCGAAGCGGGGCGGGTCCAGGACGACCATCTCGAAGCGCCGACCGGCCTCGTGTGCCTCGGCCATCCACTTCGGGGCGTCCGACTTCACGATCTCGACGCGGTCGTCGAGGAGGTCGTTGCGCCGAAGGTTCTGCTCGGCGAGTTCGAGCGCGGAGGCCGAGACATCGACGGCGGTCAGCGAGGCTGCGCCGGCGCGGAGCATGGGGAGGGAGAAGCCCCCGCTGTAGCAGCAGATGTCGGCCACTCGCCGTCCACCGGCGTAGCGCTCGGCGCGCGCACGGTTGTCGCGCTGATCCAGGTAGTAGCCGGTCTTCTGCCCGGTCCGGAGGTCCACGGAGTACCAGAAACCGTTCTCGCGGATCTCGACCGGTCCGTCGGGAAGGTCGCCGTCGAGGGGGCCGTCGGAGATCTCGAGCCCCTCCTCCTCGAGGATCCCCTTCTCGGTTCGGAGCACGATCCCGCGCGGCTTGAGGTGGGTCCGCAGCGCGGCGACGATCGTGTCGCGGTGCGCCCAGAGTGCCGCCGAGGTGAACTGGACGCTCGCATACTCGCCGAAGCGGTCGACGGTGAGTCCAGAGAGGCCGTCCCCTTCGGAGAAGACGACGCGGCACGCCCCGAGCGGGTCCATGAGACCGAGCCGCTCGCGCAGGGCGATCGCGGCCCCGACCCGAACGGTCAGGAGCGCCTCGTCCACCCGCTGGAAGCGGTTCCAGGCGTAGCAGCGGACGCGGATCTGGGGG
>JANQLR010000250.1 GCA_028280525.1 Longimicrobiales bacterium | reverse complement strand
CGGGACGGCGGGCCTCTTCGGCAAGTGGATTGCCCTCCCCCCCACGACGATCGTCTTCGGTCGGGTGGTCGTGGCGAGCGTCGCGCTGGCCGCGCTCGTGCGGCGGTGGCGGGTCGGCGCGGGAGCGGGCGGCACGGGGGCGACCACCGCCGGGACCGGAGTGGCCAACGACCGGACGCAGGCCGAGCCTGCCGCGAGAGGCCCGGCATCGACCGCCCCGCTCTCCCCCGCCGTGGGCTTCGGCCTCGGGCTCCTCCTCGCCGTGCACTGGGTCACCTTCTTCCAGGCGATCCAGGTCAGTTCGGTCGCGGTCGGCCTCCTCACCTTCGCAACCTTCCCCGTCTTCACCGCCCTCCTCGAACCGCTACTCCCGGGCGAGGGGTTCGACGGGGAGGCGCTGATCGCCGCGGCCGTCTCCTTGGCGGGGATCGGGCTCGTCGTGGGACGCCCCGACCTCGCCGATCGGGTGACGCAGGGCGCCATCTGGGGGGTCGCCTCGGGGGTGACCTTCGCGGTCCTCTCGCTGGCCAACCGACGGGTGGTCGGGCGCGTCGGCCCGCTGCGTCTCGCGCTCCATCAGGATGCCTGGGCGGCGGTCGCGCTCCTCCCCGCCCTCCTCCTTCTCGACGTCGGACGACCGACCGGGACCGACCTCGCCCTCCTCCTCCTCCTCGGGACGGTCTTCACCGCCGGGGCACACGGCCTGTTCCTCCTCGGCCTCACGGGGGTGCGGGCGGCGCGGGCGGCCGTCGTCAGCACCCTGGAGCCGGACTACGGCGTCGCTCTCGCGGCGCTCCTCCTCGGCGAGCGCCCCGAAGCCCGCACCCTGATCGGCGGAGCGATCGTGCTGGCGGCCGCGGCGTGGGTCAGCCGGCCCGCAGCTCGCGCGCGATCTCCAGGATCGCGTCCACCGTGACGTCGAGGTCGTGCTCGCGGGTGCGGTGGTTCAGGATGCAGCAGCGGATCGCCCGACGCCCGTCGATGCGGGTCGTGGACGGCGCGGCGATCCCCCGCAGCTGAAGCTCCGCGACGACACGAGACTGCAGCGCGTCGCCATCCTCGCCGTCATGCGGGCGCACGCGGAAGCAGACGATGTTGAGGGGTGCCGGCGCCACTCGCTCCAGCTCCGACTCGCGGTCGACCCGTTCGGCGAGGACCGCCGCGAGATCGACGCATCGCTCGATCCCCCGCGCGATCGGCTCCGTGCCCTGCTCGGTCAGGAGGGTCCAGACGCGGAGCGCGCGAAACCCCCGGGAGAGCTCGGGGCCGTAGTCGCAGTACCAGGGCTCCCCTGCCGCCAGCCCCTCCGCCTGCCCCTCCAGGTAGCCGGGCCGTCCGGCGAAGGCGGCGCGGTGGTGCGCCTCCTCCCGGATCAGGACGCAGCCGCAGTCATAGGTGACGTGCATCCACTTGTGGAAGTCGAAGGCGAGCGAGTCGGCGCGCTCGATCCCGACGAGCCGGTCGCGCAGGCGGGGGGAGAGCTGCAGCAGCGCCCCGAAGGCCCCGTCGACGTGGAACCAGAGCCCCGCCTCCTCCGCGAGGTCGGCGAGGGCGGCGAGGTCGTCGACCGCCCCCATGTCGACCGTCCCCGCACTCCCCACCACCGCGAAGGGCACGAGGCCTGCGCGGCGGTCGGTCTCGATCGCCTCGCGCAGGGTATCGACCCGGACCCGACCTTCCGCGTCGGTCGGGACCTTCTCGACGCTCCGCCTCCCGAAGCCGAGCAGCCGCATCGCCTTCTCGACGCAGCCGTGCGCCGCGGAGGAGGCGTAGAGACGGAAGGCGGCGCCGCGCGCCCCGAGACCCTCCGACTCCATGTCCCAGTCGGAGTGGAGCTGGCGGGCGGCGGCGAGCGCGA
>JANQLR010000211.1 GCA_028280525.1 Longimicrobiales bacterium | reverse complement strand
CGCGCACAGGCTTCGTGGACCTGCTCGACCTTCGCGAGGCGCGGCGGGAGGAAGCGCCGGAAGTGCTGCATGAGCCCTTCGATCCCCGCCGCGGGGACGAGCGCCCATCCGATCTCAACCCCCTCCGCATCCGGCAATCGCCCGAGCACCAGATCCGAGATCGTCTTCCCCTTCGGAGTGAGGACGGTGTGGTACTCGGCTGCGCCGTGCACCCCGAAGTCGGTCTCCTCGGCCGGCGCCGGCATCCGTCCCGTCACCACGCCCTTGAGCATGTCGCCGACCTTCGGACCGGTGAAGCGCAGGATCGCGTCTCCCCCACGGTCGAGGATCGCGACGCCCTCGGTTGCCGCGGCGTACTCCTCCTCGACCCGTCCGTACGATCGAATTCGAGCCGCGCCGTGAAGGGTGGCGGGGGTGGCGTCGCCGTGAACACCCTCGATCATCACGTGTCGATCTCGGTCTCGAGCTCCGGCTCCTCGCCGCGGCCCAGCTTCTCCAGGAAGGTCTGAATGCGGAGCGAGTCGGCGGCGCCCGGGTCGGAGGCGAGGTACGTCTGCAGATGCTCCGCCGCCTCTTCGCGCAGCCCCATCCGCGCCTTGAGCAGCCCGAGCGTCCGGTGTTCGGGCGACGCCTCGGGTCGGAGGAGGAGGATCCGCTCGACGGCCCCGATGGCGCGCCGGTCGTCGCGGGCGTTGAGGTAGAGCCCCTTCAGGTTGGTCAGGAGCCGCACGAGCATGTCGCGGCGGCTCGCCTGCTTCAGGAAGGAGGGCTGCACGCGTACCATCCCGCCGTACACCCGGTCCAGGAGCTCCTGCGCCTGATCCTCGAAGCGGATCTGCCCCCCGTCGTACGGATCGACCAGGAGCTGCACCGTGTCGCCCGAGAAGCGGACGAGGAAGTGGTGCGGGAAGGAGACGCCCTCCAGCGGCAGCCCGACCCGCCACCCGACCTCGAGGATGACGATGCCGAGGGAGAGCGGGATCCCCAGTCGGCGATCGAGGACGTCGTTCAGGAAGGAGTTCCTCGGGTCGTAGTACGCCTTCCGGTTCCCCTTGAACCCGTGGTAGCGATAGACCGTGTCGAGGAGTTCCTGAAGGACGATCAGCGGCGCCGTCTCCTGACCCAGGCGGCCGCGGGTGTCCTCCGCGAACTGGTCCAGCCGGGCCAGGTACGCCTCGATCGGCAGCTGCGGGTACTCCTCCTGCGCGACGAGGAGGGCGGCTCTCGCCAGATCGAGCTCCGAGTCTGGCCGTCGGATCTCTTCGACGAACCGCTGGCGGGGGGACTTCGTAATGGACAACGGTCGGCTCGGGTACGGCGTCCTTCGGGGTCGCTCGCGAGAGAACGCTCGGGTAGCTTTGGATCTCGCTTCCCGGGTGGGCGTGCGCAACTCCCCCGAGGTACCCCTCGACCTCCCCGGGTTCCCCTCCGGACACCGATCCGCCCCCTCACGACATGCGTGACGAACCTCTGGACGAACGTGGTCGGCTGCGACTGACGCAGCTCTCCCACGGCGCCGGCTGAGCCTGCAAGCTCGGCATGTCCGAGCTGGCGCAGGTGCTGCGTCCCCTCATCCCCAGCGACGATCCGTCGGTCCTCGTGGACGCCTCCACCGGGGACGACGCCGCCGTGTACCTGCTCTCCGAGGAGCGGGCGCTCGTGGTCTCCGTCGACTTCTTCTCACCGGTGGTCGACGACGGCGCCGACTTCGGTCGGATCGCCGCGACGAACGCCCTCTCGGACCTGTACGCGATGGGTGCAGATCCTCTCTTCGCGCTCAACCTCTTCGCCTTCCCACGGAGCCGCCTGGAGAGCGGGGTTGCCGAGCAGATCATCTCGGGCGGGGCCGAGGTGGCACGAGAGGCCGGGGTTCCCATACTCGGCGGTCACTCGATCGACGACCCGGAGCCGAAGTTCGGAATGGTCGTGATCGGGGAGGTCCACCCCGACCGGATGATGACGAACGCGGGGGCGCGGGTCGGGGACGTCCTCCTCCTGACGAAGCCACTCGGAATCGGGGTCATCACCACGGCGATCAAGGCCGGTGCGGCGCCGCCCGAGGTGGAGTCCGCCGCGGTCCATACGATGCGAACCCTGAACCGCGACGCATCGCTCGCCGCCCGTGAGATCGGGGTGCACGCCGGGACCGATGTGACCGGATACGGCCTCCTCGGGCACCTGCGAGAGATGCTTCGGGCCGGAGGGGTGTCGGCCGAGATCGAGGCGGGCGCCGTGCCGATCCTGGACGGCGCGCGCGAACTGCTGTCGCGAGGACACGTGCCCGGCGGGACGCGGCGGAATCTGGCCGACCTGGGACCCGATCTGGTGTGGGCGGAAGGGGTGGACGAGGCGACCCGCCTCCTCCTGGTCGACGCGCAGACCTCCGGTGGTCTCCTGCTGGCGGTCCCGGAGGACCGCGTGGAGGCTCTCCGTGGCGCGCTCGCGGACCGGTCGATGCCGGCGGCAGTGATCGGTCGGGTCGTCGAGGGCACGGCGGGCCGCATCGAGATCCGGTGAAGACGGAGATCCGTGGGACGACGCTGGTTCGCGCGCTGGAGCGGGCGAAGATGCCCGTCGGCGGGTTCGATCACCGGCGGCACATCCAGGCGGCCTTCACCTGGCTGACGCTGCACGAATTCGAGACCGCGGTCTCCCGTGCCGAGGCAGCGCTCGAGGGGCTCGCCACCCGGATGGGCCTCTCCGATCGCTACCACGCGACGATCACCCGGGCGTACATGCTCCTCGTTTCCGAGCGGATGCGCAGACCGAACGCCCCGGCGGAGTGGCCGGAGTTTGCCGACGCGTTCCCCGACCTCTTCGAATGGAATCCCGGGTTGATCGACCGGCACTACTCCAGGGAGCGCCGCGACTCGGCGACCGCGCGAGCGACCTTCGTGGAACCGGATCTGGCGCCGCTGCCGGAGGCGCCCTTCGACGGGTCTCCGACGTAGCGGCCCACGACGGGGGAGGCGGTGGGATCAGTCGGCCAGCCTTCGCCCCACCAGCGCACCGATCAGGCCGGTCACTCCCGAGCTGGCGCTGCCGGCGATGAGGAGTAACGGCGCCACCTGCCCGAGTGCGAGCGCCAGTGCGAGGCCGATCAGCGCCGGGAGGAAGCCGAGTGCGAAGCCCCGCGTCACGGCCGCGCCGGCCGATTCCGGTGGCGCCCCCTTCGCCCACAGGACGCCGACCACCAGAGGGATCCCCACGCCGAGGATCCCCGCGGCGTTGCCGACGGCGGGAACGACGTGCGCGGCGACCACGTGGCCGCACTGCAGGAGCGTCGCGACCGCGTACCACGCCGTCACCGGAGTCCTCCCTCGCGGCCGCGCTCGTCGGCGAGGACGTTCTCGGTGAGCGTCTTCTTGGGCTGGATGAAGTCGAGGGCGCTCATGATCCCGTACATGAGACGGACCCGCGCGGGTTTCCGCCCGGTCTCCAGAATCGACTGAAGCGTTGCGAGGATCAGCTTCCAGCCACCGCCAACGCGCTTGTGCGTCGCGACCTGGTCCGTGAAGCCCGAGTGGGTGACGGTCACCCGGACGCCGGAGGGGAGCTGCTCGAACTCCCAGGTCACGAGCGTCTCCGTCTCGTCCAGGTCGGTGAAGCGGTAGGTGTGCACGAGGCGACGCTCGGGCTCGACCTCCACCACCCGGCCGACGACGAAGATCCGGGTCCGGTCCGGCTTGTAGTAGTAGAGCGGGGAGTCGGTCTCCCAATCCGTCTCGAGGACGGCGTTGAACATCGGGTACTGAACCTCACCGGTCTTGGTGAGCTCCCTCCACGCCGCCTCGACGGAGGTGTCGATGTCGATCGAGAACACGACGTCGTCCATCACTCGCTCCTCTCCGGGGTCATCCCGCGGATCCCGACACCGCGTCGGACTCCTCTTCCAGCGTCTTCTTGAGGCCGATCAACGCGTCGGCCCACTGCCCCTCGTACTTCCGCACCCAGCGCTCGTGGATGCGCTGAATCGGCACGGGGTTGAGGTGGTTGTAGCGCTTCCGCCCTTCCCTCCTCGGGATCACGAGCCGCGCCTCCTCGAGCACCTTCAGGTGCTGCATTACCGCGAACCTCCCGATCCCGTCGCACGCCTCGGCGAGCTCCCCGGTCGTGCGAGGGTGGTCGCGAACGAGGTCGAGGATGTGGCGACGCCACGGGTTCCCCAGCGCGCGCCAGACGTCGTCGAGCTCGGACGAGGGCGGTCCCTTCGGACCCCGCCCGCTGCTCTTCGTGGTCGAATCGACGTTTCGCATATGTGATGATTATATCACATGTCGAGATGATGCAAGCTGGGGATCGGCGCGCGAGGAGGGGCGGTCGGGTCGGGGGGCTTGGAGGGGCGGCGGTCCAGATCCGTCGCCTGTGGGGCTCAACGCAAACCGGGCCGCCCCGGTAGATCCCGGAACGGCCCGGTGGGGGCTCGCTGAAGTCGCGCGACGCTCAGGCGTTGGCGACCGGCCCCGCCTCCGCCACGCCGCTCCCCGGCCGGGAGTCTGGGCCCGACTTCGACTTGGACGACTTCTTCCGCACCGGCTTGGCCACCCCGTCCAGGAGCGTCAGGTCGAGTACCTCCTCCAGGTCTTCGACCAGGTGGACGGTGATCATCTCCCGCACCGCGTCGGTGAGGTCGTCCAGGTGCGACTCGTTGTCCTTCGGGAGGATGAACTCGCGAATCCCGGCCCGGACTCCGCCGAGGAGCTTCTCCTTCACCCCGCCGATCGGAAGGACCCGGCCGGTGAGCGTCAGCTCTCCCGTCATCGCGATGTCGCGACGGACCTTCCGTCCGGAGAGCGCAGACACCATCGCGGTCGCCATCGTGATCCCTGCGGAGGGACCGTCCTTCGGGATGGCCCCGGCGGGCACGTGCACGTGGATCTCGCGATCCTCGAGCTGCTCCGCCTCGATCCCGATCCGGTGGTGGTTCGCCTTGGCGAAGGTGAGCGCGGCCCGACCGGACTCCTTCATGACGTCCCCGAGCTGCCCGGTCAGGACGAGCCCGCCCTTCCCCGGCATGATCGAGGTCTCGACGAACATGATGTCGCCCCCCATCGGGGTGTAGAACATCCCGGTCGCCACCCCGACGGTGTCCTCCGCGGCCATCCGCTCCGGGTGCACCCGCGGCCGTCCGAGCACCTCGTACACGCCGTCACGGTCGAGCTTCACCGGACCGTCCTCCCCGCCGGCGATCCGGCGCGCCACCTTGCGCGCGACCTTCCCGACCTCGCGCTCGAGCTGCCGCACCCCCGCCTCGCGGGTGTACTCCTGCACGACGGAGAGGAGGGCGTCGTCCTCGATCTCGAGCTCGTCGGGGCGAAGGCCGTTTGCCTTCTCCTGCCGCGGCAGGAGGTACCGGCGGGCGATCTCGACCTTCTCCGCCTCGGTGTAGCCGGAGAAGTCGACCCGCTCCATCCGGTCGAGGAGCGGTCCGGGAATCCGGTCGACGTAGTTTGCCGTCGCGATGAAGAGGACCTCGCTCAGATCGAACGGGATCCCGAGGTAGTGGTCGACGAAGGTCGAATTCTGCGCCGGATCGAGCACCTCCAGGAGCGCCGAACTCGGGTCGCCCTGGAAGGAGACGCCGAGCTTGTCGACCTCGTCCAGGAGGAAGACCGGGTTCTTGGTCCCCGCCTGCTTCATCCCCTGGATGATGCGACCGGGCATCGCCCCGACGTAGGTGCGCCGGTGTCCCCGGATGTCCGCCTCGTCCCGGGCGCCGCCCAGCGAGATGCGGACGTACTTCCGCCCGAGCGACTTCGCGATCGACTGCGCGATCGAGGTCTTTCCGACTCCTGGAGGCCCGGCGAAGAGGAGGATCGGCCCGCGTCCGACGTCCGAGGCGACCTCGGACTCCGGCTCCGGGTCGGCCTCTTCGGCGGGGGTCTCACCTTCGTCCACCGCGGCCTGCTCTCCAGCCACGACGCTCTCGGCCTCCGCCTCCACGGCGTCGACCGCATCCGCATCCACGCCCTCGGTCTGGGCATCCGCCGCGGCGTCCTCTCCGGCCTCCGCCGACGCGTCGCCCTCCTCCTCCTCCGCCCGCTCGATCTGAAGCTTGCGGACGGCGAGGAACTCGAGGACGCGGTCCTTCACGTCGTCCAGACCGTAGTGGTCGGCGTCCAGGATCTCCGACGACCGCGCGAGGTCGATCTTGTCTTCGGTGCGCTCGTCCCACGGCAGGTCGGTGACCCACTCCAGGAAGGTCCGGATCACCTGGTACTCGGCGGACTGGGGGCTCGTGCGCTCCAGTCGGCGAAGCTCGCGATCGACCTCCTCCTGCTGGGCCTCGCCCAGATTCAGCTCGTCGATCCGCTTCTTCATCTCCTCGACGTCGTCGCGCTCCTCCTCCTCGCCCAGCTCCTTCTGGATCTGCTTGAGCTGCTCGCGCAGGAGCATCTCGCGCTGGCGCTCCCCCAGCTCGGACTGCACGCGCGCCTGGATCTCCTCCTGCGCGTCGATGCGTGCGAGCTCGCGCTCCACCGCCACCAGCGCCGTCCGCATCCGCTCCTCGTCGTCGAGGATCTCCAGGAGGCGCTGCTTCTCGGAGGTGTCGAGCTCCAGGTAGAAGGCGACGAGGTCGGCGAAGGCACCGGACTCGTCGACGCCCTGAATCAGCTGGTTCAGCGCCTCGGCCGGGACGCCGCGACGGGTGCCCAGCTCGGCGGCGCGGTCGCGCAACTCGCGGTCGAGCGCCTGGAAGGAGGGGTGGTTGTCGTCGCGCGGCTCGATCCGGTCCATCTCGAGGAGGACGGCGCGGAGCATGTCGCCCTCGTCCTCCTCGTGGTAGGCGATCGCCTGCGCGCGCCCCTCGCCCTGCACGAGGAGCTGAACGCCCCCACGCACACGGTGGGTCTGAATGATCCGGACCACCGTCCCGACGTTGTAGAGGATGTCGGGGGTGGCCTCGTCGACGTTCTCTCGCTGCGCCACCGCGAAGAGGCGGCGATCGCCGTCGAGCGCCTTCTGAACCGCCTCGACCGTGCCCGCGCGGCCGGCGGAGATCGGGACGGCGACACCGGGATAGACCACGGTGTCGCGGAGCGGCAGTACCGGAAGTGTGTATCGGTCGCCCATTTCGGTCATCTCTCGTTCCGACTCGGAGCCATCGCCCGGGGTCGGCTGATCGTCTTCTGTCATACGCGTCGTGCGGAGGTCCCGGCAGGGTGCAGGAAGCTTGCCACCCTCCGAGGGGCCGATTTGCGGGGATTCGTGGAGAACACACTGTCAGATTGGCGGACCCGTCCCGGGTTCGACAGGCTTTTCTCCCGGGGGTATCGTTCGGTCCGCCTCTTTGACTGGAGTCCCCGATGACCGCTGTCCGTTCCCCTCGCCGCGCCCGCACGTCGTCCCGCCGCGCCGGCCTGCTCTCCATGTTCGGCGTCGTCGCCTTCGCCGGATGCGCGGTGGAGGATGGAGGCTCGGCCGCGAGCGGCCAGGATGCGATGGCCCCGCTCCCGATAGCGGGCCGGTCGACCGTGTACGCGCCGAACGGGATGGTCGCCACCTCGCAGCCGATGGCCTCGACCATCGCTCTCCGGATCCTGGAGCAGGGGGGGAACGCCTTCGACGCCGCGGTGGCGGCCTCGGCCGTCCTCTCGCTGACGGAACCGCACATGACGGGGCTCGGGGGCGACATGTTCGCCCTCTTCTGGTCGGCGGAGGAGGGTCGCCTGGTCGGGCTCGACGCGAGCGGGCGAGCGGGATCGCGGATGACGCCGGAGCAGATCCGGGCCGACGGGTTCGACGACGTGCCCTACCAGGCGCCCGGTTCGGTCACGGTGCCCGGGGCGATCGCGGGGTGGGCCGCGCTACTCGACGGGTACGGCTCGATGGAGCTGGCCGATGTCGTGCAGCCGGCGATCGAGCTGGCCGAGAACGGCTTCCCGGTCACGCCGATCATCGCGCGGCAGTGGGCCGCCGAGACCGACCTCCTCCTCGAGGACGAGGGCGCGACGGCGACCTATCTGATCGACGGCGAGCGGGCGCCCGAGGCGGGCGAGTGGTTCACCAATCCGGATTTCGCGCGCTCGCTCCGGATGATCGCGGACCAGGGGCCCGGAGCGCTGTACGGGGGTGAGCTCGGTCGAACGATCGTGGAGGGGCTGCGAGAGATGGGCGGGTACCTCGAGCTCGAGGACCTCGCCGCGATGCAGACCGAGTGGATCGAGCCGCTCTCCGTCGAGTACGGCGACTACGAGCTGTGGGAGCTCCCGCCGGCAGGTCAGGGGATCGCCGCGCTGCAGATGCTGGAGATCGTCGAGGGCTTCGACGTGCAGGCGATGGGGCACAACTCGCCCGAGTACCTCCACACGCTGATCGAGGCCAAGAAGGTCGCCTTCGCGGACCTCGCGTACGTCTCGGACCGCGACTACCTCGAGGTCGACCCCCGCTCCCTCCTCGAGCCCGGCTACATCGAGGGCCGCCGCGCGCTGATCGGCGACACCTCGGCGGAGCGGGTCGAACCCGGAGACGCGGCGACCTCCACGGAGACCGTCTTCCTGACCGTGGCCGACCAGTACGGCAACATGGTCTCCTTCATCCACTCGATCTACGAGTACTTCGGATCCGGCGTGGTGATTCCGGGGACCGGCTTCGTCCTTCAGAATCGCGGTGCCGGCTTCACCCTGGACGATGGCCACCCGAATCAGGTCGCACCGGGGAAGCGCCCCTTCCACACCCTCATCCCCGGCTTCGTAACGAAGGGCGGCGAGCCGCTCATGGCCTTCGGGGTGATGGGTGGGTCCATGCAGCCGCAGGGGCACGTACAGGTGCTGCTGAACATGGTCGAGTTCGGGATGGATCCGCAGGAGGCCGTCGATGCGGCACGCTTCCGCCACCGTGGGGGGCACCGGGTCGCGATCGAGAACGTCACCCCCGCGCTCCAGGCCGCTCTCGAGGCGAAGGGGCACGAGGTGACCGGGTGGGAGAACGTCGCCTTCGGGGGCGCACAGATC
>JANQLR010000203.1 GCA_028280525.1 Longimicrobiales bacterium | reverse complement strand
CTCCTCTTCCCACTGCAGGAGTCCATCCGAGCTCCCGACCCAGATCCGTCCCCGGGGATCCTGGTACGTCGTGGTGGCGCCATCCGGCAGCCCGAGGTCGGTGATCTCGCCGGTGCCGAGGTCCATCCGCACGAGACCGTTGGCGGCGGCCACCCAGAGACGATCGCGATCGTCGACGAGCAGGTCGTCGATCCCGCCGATGGGCATCCCCCCGGGGCCGGGAGGATAGTGGGTGACCTCGCCCGTCTCGGGGTCGAAGCGGTCGACCCCGTACCCCCAGGTGCCCAGCCAGAGGACGCCGCTCCGGTCCTCCGTCAGGCTGAGGATGTTGTTGCTGGCGAAGGGCTCCGGCGTGTCCTGTCGCTTCTGATACCGGACGAAGCCGCGTGTCGCCGGATTCCATCGGTGCAGCCCACGGGAGGTCGCGACCCAGATCCGACCCCGCCGGTCTTCGTGCAGGGCCCAGATCCCCTCGTTGGCGAGGCTGGTGGGGTCTCCGGGGATGTGCTTGAAGCTCTCGATGCGACCCGTCTCCGGTTCCCATCGGTTCAGTCCCTCGCCGTACGTCCCGACCCAGACGTTCCCCGACCGATCCTCGAGTACCGCGCGAACCTTGTCGTCCGTGAGCGACCCGTTGCTCCCCGGCTTCCGGCGGAGGAGCCCGAACGCCTGCGCGGAAGGGTCGTGGACGTTCAGCCCGTCGAAGGTGGCGACCCAGATCTGCCCCGTCTCGTCCTGGGCGAGGTGGAGGGCGCGGTCGTCGCTCAGGCTCGACCGATCATCCGGATTCCGACGCGCCACGGTGAAGCTCCCCTCGGCGGGGTCCAGCGACGCGACACCTCCACCCCACGTCGCGACCCAGAGTCGACCGTCCCGGTCCTCCATGATGTGCCGAACCCCGTTGGCCGGGATGCTCGACGGGTCTCCGGGGTCCGGCATGAAGCGGCGCACGGTGCGTCCCTGCGGGTCGAGCTGCGCGAGGCCGGCGGAGTAGAAGCCCGCCCACAGCCGTCCCGCGTCGTCCACGTGGACCGTGTTCAGATCGTCGCTGGGGAGAGAGCGCGGATCGGACGGGTCGTGACGAATGCGCTGGAAGGTGCCTCGGGTGCGATCGAAGCTCGCCAGTCCCGTCGACTCCATGGCGACCCAGATCGTGCCGCCGAGGTCCTCCGCGAGATCTCCGACCGAGCCCTCGGGGATCGACGTCGGGTCCTCGGGATCGTGCCGGAGACAGCGCAGCGGCGGGCTCCCACCCGGCAGGCGGCAGAGGCCGTCCTCCCACGTGCCGACCCAGATGTCTCCGCCGCCGTCCTCGAGCAGGACGTTGACGGAGACCGGGACCGAGTCGCCGATCGCGGCCTCCTGCGAGATCCACTCGAAGCGCTGCCCCCTTCGATCGAAGTGGAAGAGGCCGTCCTCGGTCCCCACCCAGAATCGACCGGCCGAGTCCTCCAGCGCCGCGCGCACCGCCATCGTCGGCAGGGAGCCCGGCACCTCGGGATCCGGGCTGAAGGTACGGAAGTTCTCTCCGTCGAAGCGCGTCAGCCCGGCGGAGGTCGCCAGCCAGAGGAAGCCATGGCCGTCCTGGAACACCGTCCGCACGCTGGGCGTCGGCAGTCCGTGATCCGTCCCGTAGCGACGAAAGCGAAGGTCCGAGTCCTGCGCGGCGAGCGCCACCGAGCCGGTCGCGAAGGCGCCGGCGAGCAGAATCGCGGCAAACACGCGGGACGGTGGGGACACCTTCCATCTCCGTTGGAGCGAACGTGGCGGAACTCGCCTGGGAGTATCGGCCACCCGTCCCCGGATCGCCACGCCCGCTCCCGGGCCACCCGAGTTCAGCTGATCGGGCGCCTCCGCTTCAGCACGAAGAGCCCCTGCTTGTGGCTCGTCACCAGGATGTTGCCGCTCCGGAAGAAGGGGTAGTTGCTCCACGACCCGTCGAAGAAGCCCGGCACCTCGTCGGCGAAGGGCGCCGTGTCGAAGTGGGCGACCTCGACCGGGTTCACCGGATCGGAGACGTCGAGAACGCGCAGCCCCGCCGCGTAGTTCGACTGGTACATCAGGTTACCGGCCACGTAGAGGTTGTGGTCGGTGGCGTTGCTCTCGGCGATGTAGACGCCGGCGAGCACCGGGTCCGCGAGGTCCTGCACGTCCCAGATGATCGTGCGCGTCCCCTCGGTGAGCCCCTGCGCCTCGTCGAGCTCGTCGTTCACGTAGAGGTAGCGGTGATCCTCGGTGAGCCAGCCCTGGTGGATGTAGGCGGTGGCGGGCATCTCCGCCCGGCTCACGATCGTCGGGTCCGCCTTGTTCGTCACGTCCCCGATCGAGATCGCCGTCTCGCTGAAGGCGAAGCAGATCTCCTGCCCCTGGAAGTCCTCGTCGGGGCCGTGGTAGAGGACGCACTGCGCGTCGTGGGTCTGACCCGCGGCGCCGAGACCGACCTGCAGATCGGTGTAGCACCCGGCGAAGGTCGGGGTCTTCGGATCGCGCATGTCGATCATCTGCAGCGAACCGCACCCGCGCCCACCTCCGGCGCTCGCCGTCGCATAGGCGAAGCCGGTATCCTCGTTCACGATGACGTTGTGCGACGACGCGACGTCGGTGTAGAGCGCGTCCGCCTCGAAGGTCGGCGGGTTCGCCGGGTCGACGTCGCGCAGGCGAGTCATGTCGAAGACCTGCATCCCGTGCGGGCCCGCGTTGTCCGCCACGATCACCGCGTGATCGCGGATCACCTTCACGTCGCGCCACGCCTGGCCGCGGCTCCCCTCCGTCTTCGGGAGCTGGCCGAGGTAGATCGGGGTGCCCGGGTCCGTCACGTCCACGAAGGAGGTTCCCTCCGAGCGGCCGACGACGGCGTACTCCCGTCCCGTCTCCGGATCGGTCCACCCCCAGACGTCGTTGACCATCGCCCCGCGCGAGGCGCCCAACTGCTCGACCGGGAGAAGGGCGACCAGGTCCATCTGGTCGCACCCGAAGCCGGAGGCCATCCCATCGGCGCAGTCGACCTGCCCTCCGGTGACGGCCTCGTACCCCTCGACCTCTCCCTCCAGCATCCCCGACTCCGCCCACCCGGAGGCGGTGCGGGTGAAGGCGACCGCGACGCCGGCGCCGTAGGCATCGCCCGGCGAGCCGACCACGGCGACCTCGTCGCCCGTGGCGATTGAGAGCCCGAAGACCGGCATGAAGTCGGTGCCGGGGCCCCGGACGACCTCGCCGCGATCCCAGCCGTCCGCGCCGCGCTCGAAGCGGGCGACCGCGCCGAGGAGGCCGCCGGTGTTGGGGGCTCCGACCCACGCCGTCGTTCCGGCGAGTGCGACGGAGGTCCCGAAGCCGCCCGAGGCTCCCTGCGGTGCGGAGAGGACCGCCTCCTCGGTCAGCACCCCGGCGTCCGCGCGGAAGACGGTCACCTGTCCACGGCCCTCGGCGCCGAGCCGCGTCCCGACGGCGACGAGGTCTCCGGAGGCGGACAGCGCGCACTCCTTGTACGGGTCCTGAGAGAGGAGTCCACCGGAGGCGGAGAAGGCAGCGCCCGTGACGGCGCGCGTCGACGTCTCCCAACCCTCGTCGCTGCGGAGGTGGAGATCGGCGAAGGCCATCCCTTCGGCATCGGCGCCGCAGACGACCAGCGATCCGTCATCGAGGAAGGCGAGGGCGCCACCGAAGCGTCGATCGCCCTCCCGCCCGGTCAGGATCCCGTCGGGCAGAGCCTCGCCGTCCGCGCCGCGACGGAAGACCCTCACCCGCTCGCGCTCCCCGACCCACTCGACCACCGCGAGGGAGCGGTCGGCGACCGCCACCGCGCCGCCCATCCCGGAGACGCCCTCACTCGCCGCCATACGCGTCTGCTCCACCCACTCGGAGGCGCCCCGCACGAAGAGGTACGCGGCCCCCGCGCCCTCGCCGGCCCGGGGTGCGCCGACGATCATCGCCTCCCCGTGCGCCGCGAGCGCTCGACCGAAGCTGTCGGAGGGTCGGCCATCCGAGGCGCGCACCACCTGACCCTCCTCCCAGCCATCCCCGCTCCGTTCGAAGACGTAGACCTGCCCCGGGCGAAGGACGTTCTGCGGCTCGGCGACGAGGAGCTGGTCCCCGGCGACGGCAGTGGCGCGACCGAAGGCGACGCCGAAGTCGTAGAGCTGCTGGGCGGAGGCGGGGGCGGCGGGGATCGTCGCAGCGGCCGCCGTCAGACCGGTGAAGGCCAGGAGACGAAGGCGGCGGGACGAGGGGAAGACGCGCATGAAGCACTCCGGAGTGAAGAGGTGGTCCACGACAGTGGGGGGCGGCACCTCGCCATTCAAGCGTCTATCGCCCTCGCACCTCATGCCTCAGGAGGACCTCGCCGGGAAGCGCCCCGGTCAGCGCCTCGTCTTCGACCACCGCGACGCCGTTCACCAGAACGTGCACGATCCCCTCATTCCCCCCGCCCGGATTCAGGATCGAGGCGTGCGCGCGGACCCGATCGACGTCCATCACCACGAGATCGGCTCGCTGCCCGACCCGCACGTATCCGCGGTCCGGCAGACCGATGATCTGCGCGGGGAGCCCGGTCGACGACCGCACGAAGAAGGGGAGGGTGATCGTCCCCTTCTCCTTCACGTAGACCTGGATCTTGTGCGGGTAGCTCCCGTAGTAGCGCGGGTGCCGGCCCGGGCCCGGGTTCAGGACCACGCCCCCGTCGGTGCTGGTCGCCGTGAAGTCCTGGCGCATGTAGCGCTCCACGTCCTCCGCGCTCCCGGCGAGCCCTCGGTACCGGACCCCCGACCGCATTCCGGGGGTGCCGAGTTCGAGGGCGAGACCAACGGCCGTCTCTACCGGAGTCTCTCCCCGTTCGTCCGCGACCTCCTGCAGGGTGCGGCCGATCAGCGCCTCGTGGCCCTCGGGCGCGACGACGATCACGTGCCGCTCGGCGCCGCCCTGCAGTTCGAGGATGTATTCCGTGTCTCGCACGAGCTCGGCTCGCAGACGCGGGTCGGCGAGGTGGGCGCGAAGGTTGTCGAGAGCGGAGGCTCGGAACTCGACCCGATTCCAGACGGGGTCGTCGAAGCCCCCGCTGCGGTCGGTGCCGACCGGAGCGAAGTAGTGGCGGGGGACGACCTCGACCGAGCCCCCGCCGAAGGTCTCGTACGGGTACTGGTCGAGGTACACCTGCACGCCCTCGGCGCGAGCTCGGCGGATCGCGTTCACATCGATCGCCGACTGACCCCACGTCGCCGGCCCCTTCGCCTTGATGTGCGAACCGACGACCCGGATCCCCGTCTCGCGGCCGATGCGGATCGTCTCGTGCATCCCGTCCGTGGCCGTCAGGCGCCACCCGCGGGGCCAGGTGGGAGGCGGCACGTAGTCCTCCACCATGCTCGGCACGAGCCAGAGCGGGAGGGGCGACTGGCTCCGCTGGTGCGAGTAGTAGAAGCCGTCGTACTCGGCGACGACGTGCGCGAGGGCGATGATCTCCTCGGTGGTGGAGAAGCGTCCCGGACGGTACTCCGGTCCCGCACCGAGCCCCCACGCCCCCGCCTCCATCCCGGCGCGCACCTCTTCGACCATGCGCGCGATCTCCGCCTCGGTCGCCGCACGCTCGTAGTCGCTCCCCATCGCGACGCCGCGCACCGTCCCGTGCCCCACCATCGGGACGACGTTGAGCGCGGTGCCGCCGTCCCGGTACCCCGAGATCTCGTCCACCAGCGGCCAGGTCGGATTCCGACCGTCCGGACCGAAGACCACCGTCGTGATCCCCTGCGCAACCAGATTGGGCGCCCGCCGTTGCTCGACGGTGCCCGCGAAGAAGGGTCGGTCGGCGTGCGAGTGCATGTCGATGAACCCGGGCGTCACGACCTGCCCCGTCACATCGAGGATCCGCTCCGCGCTGGCCCCGGCGAGGTCGCCGACCGCGACAATCACCCCGTCCGTGACCGCCACGTCGGCGCGGATGGCCGGATTCCCCGTCCCGTCCAGGACCCGCCCGCCTCGCAGAAGCAGGTCGAAGGACTGTGCCTGGAGGGGCGCGGAGAGAAGGAGGAGCAGAACCATCCAGAGTGAGCTGCGACGCATCATCGCTCCTCCTCCAGCTCCCGACCCCTCGCCAGCATCTCGGTCACCAAAAGGTCGAAGTCGGCCGAGGTGGACCGGTGATTCACGTTCGCGACGCGCCACACGAAGCGTCCGTCGAGAGTGGTACTCGACGGGATCGCGATCCCGGCCTCCTGGATGCGGTGCAACAGTTCACGGTTGAGTTCGTCCACCTCCTCCTCCGTCATCTCGGCGATCGACGAGGGTCGGTAGCGGAAGGTGACGATGTTCAGCGCCGTCGGCGCCATGAGTTCGAGGTTCACCTGTGCCCGAACCCGCTCGTCGAGCGCCTCCGCCTGGCGGACGTTCATCTCGATCGCACGAGCGATCCCCCTGACCCCGTGAGTCTGCAGCGCCATCCAGACGCGCAGGGCGCGGAAGCTTCGACTCAGCTGGATGCCTCGGTGTGCGAGGTAGAGGCGGCCCGGCTGCACGCCCCGCCCGGGGGGCTCGAGGTAGGTTGCGCTCGCCTCGAACGTCTCCCGGTGAAGCTCCCCGTCCCGCACCATGACGCACCCGATGTCGTACTGCAGGTAGCCCCACTTGTGCAGGTCGAAGGCGATCGAATCGGCGCGCTCCATCCCCCGGACCCGAGGCTTGAGCATCGGGGAGAGTGCGACGAGACCGCCGAAGGCGCCGTCGACGTGGAACCAGATCCCCTCCCGCTCGCAGAGGTCGGCGAGGGTCGGGAGGTCGTCGATGGAACCGGTGTTCACCGACCCGGCATTCCCGATCACGCAGATCGGGTGGAGGCCGGCGGCCCGGTCTTCCGCGATGGCCCGCTCGAGCGAATCCACGCGGATGCGGAAGTCGCCGTCGACCGGGATCGCGCGAAAGGCGTCGCGTCCCATCCCCAGCATCTCGACGCAGCGCCAGATCCAGCCGTGCGTCTCCTTCGATCCGTAGATGCGCATCCCCGGGCGCTCCAGGAGCCCCTCCTTCCGGAGGTCGTAGCCGGCCATCGCGTTCCGGGCGACCACCGTCGCGACGATGTTCGCGGCCGTAGCACCGGAGACGAGGGAGCCCGACGCCGTGGAGGGGAGGTCGAAGATCTCCCGGAACCAGCCGAGAACCTGCTCCTCCACCAGCGTCCCCGAGTCGTCGAATCCCCCGACCGCCGAGTTCATCGCGGACTGCAGAATGGCGGAGACGACGCCGTCGGCGGTCCCGGTCCCCATCACCCACCCCCAGAAGCGGGGGTGCAGGTTACCGGTCGGATACGGGAGGATGTCGCGCGCTGCGTCCCGGTACACCTCGTCGAGAGGTCGCCCCTCCAGCGGCAGGCCCGTCGAGAGTCTTTCCCGAACTCCGGAGGGCGGGGAGGTCCAGACCGGTCTCTCGGGGAGGCCTCGGAGAAGCTCGATTGCGTCGTCGACTGCCCGGTGCGCGACCTCGGCGAAGGCGTCCCAGTCCTCGGGATCGAGGGAGCGTTCGGTCTCCGGTCGGGTGGGATCGCGAGTCGCAGGCGAGAGAGACATCTCGAACTCGAGGGAGGGGGACGGCGGGAGGCCACGTGTGGCGGAGTGCGATGGAATCGATCTATCGTCGCGGCGGTCCGCGGGCCACCTGGTCTCCACCCCTGTCGTCCCGGACGTGGTCGGCCTACCCTGCGCCACGCCCCCTCGGAACCGGAGCCCCAGGCGACCCCCATGTCCCCCACACCGAGCCGACGAGACGGCTACTGGGCCCGGATCAACCGGGCCGTCGACTACATCGAGGCGCACCTCGCCGACGACCTCCGGCTCGACGACATCGCCTCCGCGGCCCACTTCTCGCCCTTCCACTTTCACCGGATCTTCTCGGCCCTCATGGGCGAGACGGTGAGTCAGTTCGTGCAGCGGGTACGACTGGAGAGGGCGGCGACGTTGCTCCGGTCCCACCCGCGCAGGCCCGTGATCCGCATTGCGATGGAGTGCGGGTACTCGAATCCCGCCGCCTTCTCCCGCGCCTTCCGCGGCGCCTTCGGCACGAGCCCGACGGCGTGGCGAAGGAGGGGATCGCAATCCAGCAAGGCGAGCACAGTCCCGGGCAAGGACGGCAAAGAAGGAGGTGCGCCGGACGACCATCGTTCAGGTGAACGGCAGGACGAACGCACACCTGAAGCACGGAGGCACACCATGTCGAAGCTCGCCCTGGACGTCCGGGTGGAGGATCTCCCGGAGACCCCACTCGCCTACATCCGTCATGTGGGACCCTACGCGGGAGACGAGAACCTCTTCGGCCAGCTCTTCAGCCGGCTCTTCCAGTGGGCCGGGCCCCGCGGGCTCGTCGGACCGGAGAGCCAGACCGTCTCCGTCTACCACGACAACCCGGAGATCACGGACGAGGAGAAGCTCCGCGTCAGCGTGGGCCTCACCGTGCCCGCCGACACGGAGGTCAGTGGAGAGGTCGGGAAGATGACGCTCCCCGCCGGCACCTGTGCGATCGCCCGCTTCGAGATCGACGCCAGTCAGTACGGCGACGCGTGGCAGGCCGTCTACGGCGACTGGCTCCCGGAGAGCGGCTTCGAGGCGGACGACCGCCCGACCTTCGAGCGGTATCTCAACGATCCCCGCGAGCACCCCGAGGGGAAGCACATCGTGGAGATCTGCGTCCCCGTGCGCCCGGCCTGAGTCGCGCGTGATCCGGCACCTCTCGGTGGAGACGCGGGGCAAGGGCCTGTACGAGATCACCGGTCCCGTACAGGCCCTCGTCCGCGAGTCGGAGGTCGAGGAAGGGCTGTGCACCGCGATGATCCAGCACACCTCCGCGAGCCTGACCATCCAGGAGAACGCAGACCCCTCCGCGCGGCGCGATCTGGAGGCATGGATGGAGCGGCACGTCCCGGAGGGAGACCCGCACTTCACGCACACCTCCGAGGGCCCGGACGACATGCCCTCGCACATTCGGGCGGCGCTGACGGCCACGACCCTCTCCGTCCCGGTCGTCGACGGTCGTCTCGCGCTGGGAACGTGGCAGGGGATCTACCTGTGGGAACACCGGCGCCGCGGGTCGCGGCGCAGTGTGGTGGTGCACCTGGGGAGCTGAGGCGATCGCCCGGGCGAGGGCGCCCAGGTGCCGGGGGGCCTACCGGCGTCCGCCGTGCCGGTGCCCGGTCGCGTGTGCTCCGTGGTCGCGCAGCTGAGCATCGAACCACGCGTGGATCGCCTCGATCAGATCGTCATCCCCGGTCCGGTAGCGGATCTCCCCGCCCCGCTCCACCTCGGCATAGGTGACGTCCATCCGATGCGCTCCCATGACGAGCGCGTGCAGGCCCGGCATGTCGTGGCCGTGCAGCATCGCCGGGTCGTGGAAGTCCCCCCGCGAGAAGCGCTCGGCCTCCATCGAGAGGTGCTCTCGGATCAGGCGGATCTGATCGGCGTCCCCGTCGTCCGAGACCACCGTCTGCACCCCGCCGTCCTCCTGCTTCTCGAAGTGGTGCGTCGTCCGCGCGAGGTCGAAGGGCATGACCTGGGTCCCAGCCTCGGCGATGGCCGCACGGCGGGCGGCGAGCTCGGAGTGGCCCGAGGAGCTCGCACACCCCGTGAGGGGCAGGGCGAGGACGGGAAGCAGAACGATCAGGCGCATCCGTGAAGCTAGCACCTCGCAGCCCATCAACGAGAAGCCCCCGCCGAGCACACACGCCCGGTCGGGGGCTTCAACACGCTGGCGATCGGGAGCTGTCCGTTTCGGCGCCGCCGTGTGTGGCGACCGGTTCCCCCGTTCTACACCCGAATGGCGTTTCCGCCCGTCGGGCCGCCCCCCGTTCCCGGGGGCTCGGCTGCATCCAGCGACCTCGCAGCCGTCGCGTTC
>JANQLR010000404.1 GCA_028280525.1 Longimicrobiales bacterium | reverse complement strand
GCGGGGGTGCGAGCCGTACGTCGTCAGCCAGCCGACCGGGTCGGTTGCGCGATCGGGGAAGCGCTCCGGGCCCTCCCCCGCCTCTCCGGCGCGGCGAAGGACGGCGTTCACGAGCCCGGCCGCCCTGCCCTGTCCGATCGCCCGCGCGCCCTCCACGGACTGGGAGACGGCGGCGTACGCCGGCACCCGATCGAGGCGCAGGAGCTGGTAGAGGCCGATGCGCAGGAGGAGAAGGAGCTCCGGGTCGAGGCGCTCGAGCCCGCCCGTGACCCGGGGAGCGAGAAGGTGGTCGAGGCGGCCCTGAAGCCGGGAGACACCGTACGTCACCTCGTGCGCGAAGCCGCGCTCAAGCGGGTCGAGCTCCGGCTCGGCCGCCGTGACCTGATCGAGCGCCCGGTCGAGTCGCTGGCCCCGCGCCGCGCGGCGTAGGACCTCGAAGGCGATCCGGCGACCCGGCGAGACCGCTTCGCTCAGTCGAGCATCCCGGTCGTCGGGGAGGAGGGGACGGCGAGTTCGCGGGA
The DNA here is from genome assembly GCA_028280525.1 of Longimicrobiales bacterium. GTDB lineage: Bacteria > Gemmatimonadota > Gemmatimonadetes > Longimicrobiales > Gaopeijiaceae > Gaopeijia. The sequence goes on along the minus strand of JANQLR010000404.1, from coordinate 12,744 downwards.
GGGCATCCGCCCGGCCAGGTAGGCGTGGCGGCCCGCCTCGACCGCGAGCTTCATCGCCGTCGCCATCCGCACCGCGTCGTCGGCCGCCGCGATCGCGGTGTTGATCAGGATGCCGTCCACGCCCTGCTCCATCGTCACGCAGGCGTCCGACGCCGTCCCGACCCCGGCGTCGACCAGGACCGGGACCTCGAGCCGACGCTTGATCTCGCGGATGAAGTACGGGTTCACGACGCCGAGCCCGGAGCCGATCGGGGAGGCGAGCGGCATGACCGCGACGCACCCCGCGTCCTCGAGCTTCAGGGCGGTGATGAGGTCGTCGTTCGTGTACGCCATGACCTTGAAGCCCTCGTCCGAGAGGACCTTCGCCGCCTCGATCGTCGCCGCGACGTCCGGGAGGAGCGTCTCCTGGTCGCCGATCACCTCGAGCTTCAGGAACTCGTTGAAGCCGGCGGCCCGCGCGAGGCGGGCGTAGCGGATCGCGTCTTCCGCGGTGTAGCACCCGGCGGTGTTCGCCAGCAGGAAGAACTCGGCGGCGTCGAGGTGGTGGAGGATCCCCTCCTCCTTGGAGCGGTCGAGATCGACGCGGCGCACGGCGACGGTCACGCAGTCCGTGCCCGAGGCCCGGATCGCGTCGACCATCTCCTGGTTCGAGCGGTACTTCCCCGTCCCGACGACGAGGCGCGAGGCGAACTCGCGGCCCCCGACGACGAAGGGAGTGTCGGTCAGCGGATCGGTGGCCAGATCGGTCATGGTGCGTCAGCCTCCGCCGACGAAGTGGACGAGTTCGAGGACGTCGCCCTCGACCACCGTCACGTCGGCGTAGTCGTCTCTCTTCAGGATGTCCCGGTTCCGCTCCACGACGATCAGATCGGGGGTCAGATCGAGCGACTCGAGGAGGGCGCGGACGGAGAGTCCGCCGGGGACCTCGCGGTCCTCGCCGTTCAGGCGAACGCGGATCGAATCGGCACTCATCGGTCGGGTCGGGCGGGCGGCGCTGCGGGGACGTCGTCGAACGCCTCAAGGTAGCGGGTCAGCGCCCGTTCCGGAGCCTCGGCCCGCCAGACCCCGCCGAGGACCGCCACCCCGTGCGCCCCGGCTGCGACCGCCTCCGCCACCCGCTCGGGGGTCACGCCGCCGATCGCGATCACGGGGGGGGCGTCGGGACGGGCGGCGAGGGCCCGAAGATGGTCGGTCCCCCGCGCGGGTCGTCCCGGGTGGCTCGCGGTCTCCCAGACGTTCCCGACGATCCACGCGTCGGCGCCGACCGCCCGCTCCGCCTCGGCGTCGTCGTGCACGGAGCTCGTGATGCGGACCCGCGGGCCCAGCTGACGACGCGCTTCGTGGACCGGGAGGCCGTGAGTCGCGAGGTGGACGGGGAGGACCGCCGCCCGTGCCACGTCGAGGCGATCGGCGACGGCGAGGTCGACCCCGAAGTGGCGGGAGGGGTGGGAGAGGGCGAGGGCGAGGTCGTACAGCCGCCGCCCGTCGACCGCGCCGCGGAGGAGGAGGGAGGTCGACGGGGAGCCCGCGGGCGCTGCGAAGGCCGCGAACGTGCGCATCAGCGCCTCCGCACGAGGCACGAAGTCGACCGCCTCGAGGAGCGCGGTGTCGGTGAAGAGGACCAGCCGCGGCGGCGTCATTCGAAGCGGTCGCCGACCTCCGCGCCGCGACCCCGGAGCCACGCCTCGACCTCCATGCGCCGCTTCCCGGGCGGCTGCGCCTCCGAGAAGCCGATCGCCCCGGTACCGGTGGCGACCACCAGCGCGGGGGCCGCACCCGGGTCGGCCCGGAGCACCGTTCCCGGCGCCGCGGGCCCGGAGTCCGCCTCCGCCCCGGCCGCCGTCGCGCTCTCTCCATCGACCACGGTCGGTCGGAAGAGCTTGAGCCCCTGCCCTCGCCACGACGTCCACGCCCCCGGCACCTCGTCCATCGCCCGCACGTGGCACTCCAGCTCCACGGCCGACCGACTCCAGTCGATGCGCGCGACCTCGCGGGAGACCTTCGGCGCAAAGGTGGCGAGTTCGTGCTCCTGCTCGCGCGGCTGGACGGTCGGGTCGAGGGCGAGGACGGTCAGCGCCTCGATCATCGCCTCGGCCCCGATCTCGGAGAGGCGGATCGAGAGCTCGGAAGAGGTCTCCCCCTCCTCGATGGGCACGGAGATCTGGTGGAGGATCGGGCCGGCGTCCATCCCCTTCGCCATCCGCATGATCGTCACCCCGGTCTCGCGATCCCCGCGTGCGATCGCCCAGTGGATCGGCGCGGCGCCACGAAGCTCGGGAAGGAGGGAGGCGTGCACGTTCCACGACCCGTGGTTGGGCACGTCCAGCACCTCTTCCACCAGGATGTGGCCGTAGGCGATCACGACCGAGATGTCCGGCTCGAGCGCCCGGATCTGCTCCAGGAAGGCCTCCCCGCGCGGCCGCTGCGGCTGGAGCACCGGGATTCCCTCCTCCTCCGCCACGACCTTCACCGGCGGGGGCTGGAGCTCGCGTCCGCGACCCCTCGGGCGGTCCGGCTGCGTCACGACCGCGAGGACGTCGTGTCCCTCGTCGGTCAGCGCCCGGAGCGTCGGGACGGCGAAGTCCGGAGTCCCCCAGAAGAGCACGCGCACGGCGTCAGCGCCTCATCCGGCGGCATCGGGCTTGACCCGCTGCCACTTCTTGAGCGCGAGTCGTCGCTTGAGCGGCGAGAGCCGGTCGAGGAAGAGGACCCCGTTGAGGTGGTCGAACTCGTGCTGGATCGCCCGCGACAGCAGCTCCTCGCCGTGCAGCTCGACCGGCTGCCCCTCGGGGTCCTGCGCACGCAGGACGATCCGGCTGGGTCGCTCGACGACCTCCTCGAGCCCGGGGATCGAGAGACACCCCTCCGGCGCCCGGTCGGTCTCCTTCGACGACTCGACGATCTCCGGGTTGATCAGCGCGTACCGCCCGCCGCCCTCGTCCTCCTCGTCCCGGACGTCGAGGACGAAGATCCGCTTCGAGATCCCGATCTGAGGCGCGGCGAGGCCGATCCCCTCGGCGGCGTACATCGTCTCGAACATGTCGTCGACGAGTCGCCGGAGATCATCGTCGAACTCCTCGACCTCCGCCGCGCGCTCGCGCAGCACCGGATCGCCCATCAGGACGATGTCGCGGATCGCCATCGGCTCAGCGTCTCGCGGCCTCTTCGGAGCCGTCGACCACGCGTGCGATGCCCAGACGATCGACCTCGACCTTCGACCCCGCCGTCTCCACCGTCACGCGGTGTTCCGAGGTCGACACCACCCGACCGACGATCCCGCCATTCGTGACGACCTCGTCGCCCTTCTTCACCGCATCGATCATCGCCTGCCGCTGCTTCGCCTGCTTCTGCTGCGGGCGGATGAGGAGGAGGTAGAAGATGCCGACGAAGATCACCATCTGAACGAGGAAGATGATCGCGCCGTTCCCGCCCTCGCGGGGGGGAGCAACGAGGAGGAGAGTGGGCAGGTAGGTCACGTTGGTGAGGTCCGGAATCGGGAATCGAGGTGTCGTGTTCAGGGCGCGATGGGCTCCGGCCGGGCGGCCCGGTATCGGGCGAGCCAGTCCGCGGCCCAGGCGTCGTAGTCGTCGGCGAGGATGTGCATCCGGGCCTCCTCTCCGAGCCGGAGCAGGAACCGGAGGTTGTGGAGCGACACCAGCCGCTCCCCGAAGCGCTCCCCCGCCGCCGTAAGATGACGAATGTACGCGCGATCGAAATGGGTACAGGCGTAGCAGTCGCATCCGGGGTCGAGCGGGGCGCGGTCGGTCGCGAACTTCCGACCCTTCAGGTTGATCTGTCCGCTGGACAGCGTCCACGCCGCCCCGCGCCGTCCATTCCGGGTGGGGGCGACGCAGTCGAAGAGGTCGACGCCGCGCCCGATCGCCTCGAGCAGATCCTCCGGATAGCCGACGCCCATCAGGTAGCGGGGCTTCTCCTCCGGGAGCTCCTCGTGCAGCACGTCGAGCATCGCGTACATCTTCGGCTTCTCCTCACCCACGGAGAGGCCGCCGATGGCCACCCCGTCCCACTCGCCCGCCGAGAGGACCGAGCGCGCATGCGCCCGCCGGAGGTCCTCGTAGACGTTCCCCTGGACGATCGGGAAGAGGGTCTGCTCCGGGTACGCGCCCGTCGCCTCGAGCTCGGCGAAGCGCCGGACGCACCGGTCGAGCCACCGCGAGGTCGTCTCGTTGGCGGAGATCGCCTCCTCACGGGAGCAGCCGCCGGGCGGGCACTCGTCGAAGGCCATGATCACGTCGGCGCCGAGGGTCCGCTGCACCTCCATCACCGACTCCGGGGTGAAGCGGTGCTCCGTCCCGTCGATGTGCGACCGGAAGAGGACGCCGTCCTCCTCGATCCGCCGGGTGTTCGAGAGGGAGAAGACCTGGAAGCCGCCGGAGTCGGTCAGGATCGGTCCGTCCCACCGCATGAAGGCGTGCAGTCCCCCCAGCTCCCGGACCAGCTCCGCGCCGGGTCGCAGGTAGAGGTGGTAGGTGTTGGCCAGGATCATCTGCGCCCCGGTCGCCCTCAGCTCGTGGGGCGAGACCCCCTTCACCGTCCCGACCGTCCCGACCGGCATGAACCTCGGCGTCTCGACGACCCCGTGCGGGGTGGTGAAGACCCCGGCGCGCGCCCGCCCGGAGTTGGCGGCCCGTTCGAAGTCGTACATCAGCCTCCGTTGAAGCTCCCGTCCCGATAGGTGTACCGGCGGGTGCGGCGACCGCTCGGGCAGCAGGGCCGGTCCTCCGGTCGGAACTCCAGGAGGTCCAGCTCCACGGTGGAGCCGCGGATGCGCATCTCCACGATCTGACTCCGGGCCGGGAGCTGCAGGAAACCCTCCTGCAGCGGCGGGCCGGTGACCCCCGCGAAGACGACGAGGTACGAGGTCAGCCCTACCGCCCCGGGTGGACCGGGCGCTCCCGGCTGACCGGGCGCCCCCTGGACGACCGAGACCTGAACGACCGCCTCCATCACGCCGTCCTCGTCGATGTCGGCGACCTGATAGACGCCCGCGTCGAGGGTGACCGCGAGGAGCGGGGCATCCTGTTCGTACGAGCCTCCCCGCATCGACACCCGGCGCCCCCCCGTCGGGGGAAGCAGAACCGAGGCGTTCTCGAGCCGTCGCAGCGTGAGGGGCGTGGGCGTCTGGACCACCTCCTCGGCAGGCCGGGGCGTCGGGGCGATCGCGTCCGGCGACTGATCGAACTCGGGGACCTCGGTCTCGCACCCGGCCAGGAGGGCCAGGCCGAGGAGCGCCGGCACCGGGCCCGGGGTGAGGAGGCGACGACGGTTCGTCCTGTTCATCCGCCCTCCGCGGGGGGGATCACCATGGCGTCGCCGTACGAGTAGAAGCGGTACCCTTCGGCGATGGCGGTCTCGTAGGCCTGCATCGTCCGCCGGTAGCCCATTCGGGCGGCGACGAGCATCAGCAGCGTCGACCGGGGAAGATGGAAGTTGGTGACCAGACCGTCCACCGCGCGCCACCGCCACGGCGGGTGGATGAAGAGCTGGGTGGAGCCCGACCCGGCCCGCACGCCGCCTCCGTCGCGCGCGACCGTTTCGAGGGTGCGGACGACCGTGGTCCCGATCGCCCAGATCCGCCCGCCGGCCGCGCGCACCGCCTCGATCCGCTCCGCCGCCTCCGGCGAGACGTGGTAGACCTCGGCGTGCATCTCGTGGTCCGTCGGGTCCTCCACATCGACGGGACGGAAGGTGCCGGCGCCGACGTGCAGGGTGATCGCCACCCGCCCCACCCCCATCGCCTCGATCCGGTCGAGGAGTTCGGGCGTGAAGTGCAGCCCGGCGGTCGGGGCGGCGACCGAGCCGGCGTCGCGGGCGTAGACAGTCTGGTACCGCTCCCGGTCGAGCTCCTCGTCCTCGCGGCCCAGGTAGGGCGGGAGCGGGATGTGCCCGTGCCGCTCGAGGGCGACCATCGGATCGTCCTCCGTCTCGAGCCGGACCCGCCGCGTCCCGTCCTCGAAGACCTCCTCGACCTCCACCGCGAGGCCCTCGGCGACGCGGAGTCGCTTCCCCACCCCGAGTCGACGCCCCGGCTTCGCCAGCGCGATCCAGCGGCGGGGGTCGGCCTCCGGGGAGAGGAGGAGGATCTCGCCCTCGCCGCCCCCCGCCCGCTGACCGAGGAGCCGGGCGGGAAGGACCCGGGACTCGTTGACGACGATCAGGTCGCCCTCCCGGAGGAGCTCCGGCAGGTCGCGGAAGCGGAGGTGTCGGATCGCCTCCGGCTCGGCCGGGTCACCGTCGTCCAGGTGGTGCGCCTGCGGGACGACCATGAGCCGGCTCTCGTCGCGCCGCTCCACCGGGTAGGCGGCGATCCGGTCCTCGGGGAGCTCGTAGTCGTAGTGGGAGACGCGGGAGCCGTCCTTCGCCCCGTCGTGCGACTCGCTCATCCGTCCTCGAAGAGCGAGCTCTGACCCGAGGCCGGCGGGGCCCCGGCGATCTCCGCCGGCGGGGTGAAGCCGAAGCGGTGGTAGGCGCGCACGGTGGCGGTCCGTCCCCGCGCCGTCCGCATCAGGAAGCCCTCCTGGATGAGGAAGGGCTCGTAGACCTCCTCGAGCGTCGCGGTGTCCTCGCCGAGGGCCACCGCGAGCGAGTTCAGTCCGACCGGGCCTCCCCCGAACTTCTCGATCAACGTCTTCAGGATCCGGCCGTCCATCTCGTCGAGGCCGTACTCGTCCACGTCGAGGAGCTTCAGCGCGGCCTGCGCGACCGCGCGGTCGACCCTCCCGTCGGCGCGCACCTCGGCGTAGTCGCGGACGCGACGCAGGAGCCGGTTCGCCACCCGCGGCGTCCCTCTGGACCGGCGCGCGATCTCCTCGGCGCCGTCGGCGTTCACCTCGAGTTCGAGGATCTCGGCGGAGCGGCGCACGATCGTGGCGAGCTCGCTCGGCGGGTAGAAGTTCAGCCGCTGCACGATCCCGAAGCGGGCTCGCATCGGAGCCGTCAGGAGGCCGAAGCGGGTCGTCGCTCCGATCAGGGTGAAACGCTCGATCTTCATCGTCATCGTCTGCGCCCTCGGGCCCTCCGAGAGGCGAATGTCGACCTGCCAGTCCTCCATCGCCGGGTAGAGGAACTCCTCGATGATCGGGCGGAGGCGGTGGATCTCGTCGATGAAGAGGATGTCGCCCTCGCGCTGGTTGGTGAGGATCCCGACCAGGTCGGCGGGCTTCTCCAGAACGGGGCCGGAGGTCGTCTTGATGTTGACCCCGAGCTCGCGCGCCATGAGCGAGGCGAGCGTCGTCTTCCCCAGCCCGGGCGGACCGTGGAAGAGGACGTGGTCGAGCGGGTCGCGGCGTCCCTTCGCCGCCTCGATCGCGATCCCGAGCGCCTCCCGGACCTTCGCCTGGCCGATGAATTCGACGAGGCGCTGCGGCCGAAGCGAACTCTCCGCCTGCTCCTCCGCCTCGAGGACTTCCGGGGTCGTGATCTCGGTGCGATCGGTCATGGCTCGGATGGTCGCGACGGGGCGCGACGGGAGCAAGTCGCCCCCCCCCTTCGCGCGCCGCCGACCGGGCGCGCTATCCTGTTCGGGTGTCGCATGAAGTCCCGTGGGATCCGCGGGCGGATGTACCCGCCCGTTCCGCGGCGCGACGCCCGCCGCCCCGACCCGCTCCGCCTTCCACCCCGCCGCACCATGATCCGTCGCTCGCTCCTCCTCGCCCTCGGCCTCCTCCTCCCCTCCGCCCTCCACGCCCAGATCGGCACCCTCGGCGAGGACGGCGAGGGGCCGGAGGTCGCGGTCCACGCCGCGCTGAACGCGTTCCATCAGGCGGCCTCCGATGCGGCCTTCGACCGCTACATCGGGCTCTTCACCGAGGACGGCGTCTTCCTGGGGACCGATGCGACGGAGCGGTGGACGGTCGCGGAGTTCGCCGCCTTCACCCGCCCGTACTTCGAGCAGGGGCGCGGGTGGACCTACGTTCCGACCGAGCGCTTCGTCACGATGGGCCCGGGCGGGGAGATCGCCTGGTTCGACGAGCGGCTCCAGAACGAGGGGCTCGGGGAAACGCGGGGATCGGGGGTGCTGGTGCGGGTGAACGGACTGTGGCGCGTGGCCCAGTACAACCTGACGATTCCGATTCCGAATGCGCTGGCGAATGAGGTGGTGGAACGGATCCGGGAGAACGCGGGCGGCTGACCGGGCCGGCCCGGCTCGCCCGGGATCGCGGGGCCTCTCTCGCCAGCGCCCGCGCGACGGTTACCATTAGGTCTGGTCTTCGCCCTCACCCGTTCCATCGCCGATGTCCTTCCTCTCCCGCCTCTTCGGCGGTTCGGATTCGCCGAGCCCGTCCGGGCCCCAGGATCTCGAGTCGCGGCTCGCCGCCTTCGAGGCGGAGTTCGAGGCGGCCCAGCACGGGATGAAGGGGACCCCGCTGAACCGGGCCGGAGACCTCGCACTCAAGCACGGAGACGCGGCGCGCGCCATGCGCTACTACGGGCGTGCCATCGACACCTACCTCCAGGACCAGCAGCTGGAGGCCGCGCGCGGGGTGGCCAACAAGATCATCCGGGTGCACCCCAAGGCCGTCCGGACCCTCTGCACCCTGACCTGGCTCGACCTGGCCGCGCGCCACATGGCGACGGCGCTCCTCCACCTGCGGGACTACGTCGAGGCGGCCAAGCGGACGCACCACGAGGACATCGCGGCGGAGCAGATCTATCGGATGGCGGAGGTGGCTCCTCTCGTCGAGTTCCTCTCGGCGGCAGCGGACGCGCTCGACCGGCTCGACCGCGCCGACCGGGCGGCGGAGGTCCGGGGGTGGGTCACCGAGGAGGGGTCTCCCCTCGTGATTCGAGACGAACACGAACTCGCGGAGCGCTGCATGGCGGCGGCCACGGAGGTGGCGTCGATTCCGTCCTCGGAGGACCCCCGGGCGTCGTAGCGGGCAGCGCCGTCCCGGCCCCTCCGGTCGGTCGGCGCGTCGACCGCGAGAGCCGGTCAGCCCACGGCGACGAGCGAGCGGGGCCCGAGGGCGGCACGTCGTCACACCGCAATCACGTAGAGCCGTTCGCGGGTCGGCGAACCCGACTCCACTTCGGAGAAGCCGGACTTCTCGAGCACGCGTACCGACGCGTGGTTGTCGGAGGAGACTCCCGCGAAGACTCGGCGATACGCGGAGCCGCGAGCCCATTCGAGGAAGCCGCGGAGCAACTCCGTCGCGTACCCGCGCCCCCGGTGCGACTCCCCGATGAGATACCCGAGTCGCAGTTCATGCTCCGGCTCGAGGGCATCCGACGAATCGTGAAGGAGCAGGAGTCCGACGGGCGCCCCCGTCGCGGCGTCGAGCGCGAGGAGGTTCAGCCCCTCGGCATCGCGATCGCGAATCCAGGCCGCGGCGCGGTCCTCCGAGTAGCGCCCCTGCCAGGAGTCGGGCAGCGGCGCGGTCACGGCCGGAGTCAGGAGATGAACGACCGTCCGGGCCAGATCCGCGACCTCGTCGCCGGAGTCCGAGACCAACCAGACCCGGACCTCGAGACGCGGCGTCCGAAACGCACATCGGGAGAGCTTCGATGCCATCGGGATCTCGGCCCTCCCGCCGGACCACGGGTTCCATCGCTGCGGGGCGGCTCCCCTCAGCGCCCCAGCTGCAGCGCGCTCCGGATCAACTCGTCCGCGCCCTCGACCTCCCCCTTCTCGAGCACCGCCCGCACCGCGTCGTCCGCCTCGGAGAAGCCGTAGCCGAGGGCGACGAGGGCGGCGACCGCCTCCTGCGCTCCGGAGGCCGCCGTGATCGGTCCACCCTGCGGTGCCGCAACGGCGAGATCGGTGACCTTGTCCGAGAGCTCGAGGGCGATCCGCTCCGCCGTCTTCTTCCCCACCCCGCTGATCTGCGTGAGCGCGGGGATGTCCTTCTCGACGAGCGCCCGGGCGAGACGAGGGGCCGCGTAGGTCGAGAGCATCGCCAGCGCGAGCTTCGCCCCGACCCCGCTCGCGCCGAGGAGGCGCTTGAAGAGGGTGCGCTCGTGGGGCTCGTTGAAGCCGTAGAGCGCCACGGAGTCCTCGCGGACGACCTGGAGGGTGCGGAGTTCGATCGGAGAGTCCGGAGCCGGCAGCCGCTCGAAGACGGTCAGGGGGACCTCCACCTCGTACACGACGCCTCCCGGAGTCTCGACCTCGATTCCCTCCGGCTCCCGGGTCAGGAGGGTCCCTCGAAGCCGGGAGATCACGCGGGCTGTCCCCCGGGGTTCCGCTGCGAGATGACGGCGGTGAGCGCCGTCGCGAAGAGCCCCCATCCGAGGTAGGGGACCAGCAGTGCCGCCGCCAGAAGGGAGTGCTGCGCGAAGAGCACGATCGTCGCCACGACGGAGATATCGAGGGCGATCACCACGAGGAGCGCGCGCGCCGGATCCCGCAGCAGGAAGAAGACCGGCGACCACGCCGCGTTGAAGGTCATCTGTACAGCGAAGGCGATCGTGGCCGTCACGACCCCCGGCGCACCGAAGCCGTCCCGGATCACGAGCCAGAGGGCGGTCCCCATCATGATGTAGAGGACGGTCCAGACGGGTGCGAAGACCCAGTTGGGCGGATTCCAGGACGGCTTGTCGAGGTGGACGTACCAGGTGTCGATCGAGCGCGCGGTGGCGATTCCGTTCAGGAATCCGACCGTCATCGGGATCGCGATGCAGATCGCGAGGAGGAGGAGCGTGTTCATGGAGTGCACACTACGGGATGACTGCGTCGCGGACCACCGCTTCGGGCCGGTCCTCCGAGAGCGCGATGGCAACCGCGCCCCACCGTGCATCGAGACCGGGGGCTGGCGAGCGGCCCCGTCAGCGCGGAAAGGCGCCGGTCATGCAGTGGCAGAGGGCCGCCGCCACTCCGTCCGCGGCGTCGTGGGGGGAGGGCGGAGACTTCAGCCGGAGCTGCCGCTGGACCATGAACTGGACCTGCTCCTTGGTCGCGCGCCCATGTCCCACCACCGCCTTCTTGATCTCCGATGGGGTGTACTCGTGGATCGGGATCTCCCCGAGCGACGCGGCCAGGAGGATCGCGCCCCGCGCGTGCCCGAGCGTCAACGCAGAGCGGACGTTCTTCCCCTGGAAGACGTCCTCGATCGAGAGCGCCTTCGGGTGGTGCCGGTCGAGGAGCTGGACGACCCCTTCGTAGATCTCCCGGATCCGGTCCGGGAGCGCGGTGCGCGGCGAGGTGCGGATGACGCCGCACTCCACCAGCACGACGGCGCCGTCCCCGCTGCGGGAGACGACGCCGTACCCGGTGACCGCGGTCCCGGGGTCGATGCCGAGGACGGTGGTCACGCCTCCGCCAGCGCCGCCTCGTCGATGTCGCCGTTCGAGTGGACCTTCTGGACGTCGTCCAGATCGTCGAGGGCGTCCATGAGCTTCAGCAGGCGTTCCGCCTCCTTCCCCGCGACCGCCACCTCGTTCGAGGCGACCATCGTCAGTTCGGCCTCCTTGATGTCGATCCCGGCGGCCTTGATCGCGTCCTGGACGGCGTGGAAGTCGCTGGCGGGCGTCGTCACGACGAACTCGTCATCCTCCGGCTTCACGTCCTCCGCCCCACCCTCGATCGCCGCCTCGAAGACCGCCTCTTCGGTGGTGCCGGCCGCCTCGATGTAGATCAGCCCCTTCCGCTCGAACTGCCACGCGACCGAGCCGCTCGTGCCCAGCGAGCCCCCGTGCTTGCCGAGGGCGTGGCGCACGTCGGCGACCGAGCGATTGAGGTTGTCGGTCAGGCACTCGATGTAGAGGGCGACGCCGCCCGGGCCGTACCCCTCGTACGACACCTCCTGGTAGTCGACCCCCTCGAGCTCGCCCGTGCCCTTCTTGATCGCGCGCTCGATGTTCTCCGCCGGCATCGAGTTCGACTTGGCGGTGTCGACCGCGAGGCGCAGCCGCGGGTTGAAGTCGGGCTCCCCTCCCCCCTCACGCGCCGCGACGGTGATCTCGCGAATGAGCTTGGTGAAGAGGGCCCCGCGCTTGGCGTCGTTGACGCCCTTCTTGCGCTTGATCTTGGACCATTTGTTGTGGCCGGCCACGCGTCCTCCAGAGTTCCGTCCTGCGGGTGATGCCGAAACCGTAATCTACCGATTCGGCGGAGGCTCGATCAATTCAGCGTCCCCGCCTCCGCAGCCTCCAGCCAGGCGTTGCGGATCCGACTGCGCAGGTCGCTCGCCGGGCGTGCCGAGCGAGCGGCGAGTCGGGTCTCCAGCTCGCGGGCACCCGCGAAGTCGGCGCGCAGGATCCGCGTCATCACCCCGGCATCCAGGAGGAAGTCGACGGGGAGCCACCCGTCTTCGAGCGCCGCCTCCGTCGTGACGACCGGAAGCTCCGCCTCGGCCTCCGCCCAGCGCCGCGCCCGGACCGCCCGGTTCAGGCGGAGCGCCGCCCCGAACTCCCGGGGCGCCCCCGCGCTCTCGGCGTAGTCGAGGAGGTATTCGTAGAAGCCGGGCTCGACCCAACCGGAGCGTCCCCCGGCGCGGTCCGACTCCACCTGGAGCGCCTCGGTCAGGAAGGCCGGCCAGGCGGGCGGCGCCTCGCCGGAGCGGACGATCGAATCGAGGCGGGTCTCGCGGGCCCGGGCCTCCTGGAACTCCGCGAAGAGTCGCTCGCCCTCGAGGGGGGCGGCCCCCGTCTCGAGCCGGGCGGCGAGCTCGACCGCCTGCAGCGCCGGGATCTGCGGGAGGGCGTTCGGACCCTCCACCCCGAGAACGGGATCCACCTCGAAGGCGTCGGAGGGATCGAAGGGGCCGAGCGAGGCGCCGGCGAGTC
>JANQLR010000411.1 GCA_028280525.1 Longimicrobiales bacterium | reverse complement strand
GTGCGCTGCACCGCCTGTGGACCGGGCTCGATCCGGTCCTGGGGGTGGTCGACGGGTGAGTCGACGTCCGGGCGCACCCCCCGCACTCTCGGCTCGACTCCTTCGCGCGGTTCTTCCACGGAGCGCGGCCGGCGAGTCGATCCAGGGAGACGCGTGGGAGGAGTACGCTCGCCGAGAGCGGCGCGATGGGCGATGGGCGGCGGGTCTGTGGTACCGGGTGCACGTGGGCCGGCTGGTCGTGAGCTACGCGCTCCCGGCCATCTGGCGAGGTCTGACGGAGGAGGGGATGGGGATGGGAATGGAGATCCGGCGCGCACTGCGCGCACTCGTACGCACGCCGGGATCGGCGGCGACCGCGGTCCTGGTGCTGGCGATGGGGATCGGACTGGGCGCGTTCATGTTCTCGGCGATCTTCGCGATCTTCGGCCGCGGACTGGGGCTCCCCGAGGAGGAGCGCCTGCACGTGCTGGAGGTCGTTTCGCAGGAGAACCGGTTGCGCACCGGGACCCCGCAGACGCCGCTCGCCGCCCCGCTCGCAGCGGGCATCGAGGGCGCGGAGGTCGCGGCCTTCACCGTCGCCCCGATGAACCTCGTCTCACCTCAGGGGCCGGTTCGCCTGGAGGTGACCCACCTGGCGCCGGACGGCTTCACCTGGGTCTCCGATGCGCCGGTCCTGGGGAGGCTCCCCGGGGTCGCCGACCTGGGCGGCTCCGAGCTCCCGATCGTTCTCGGGCACCGGGCGTGGCAGCGGGACTTCGGCGGGCGGGACGACATCGTCGGGGTGCGGCTGACCGCGGACGGTCGCCCGCTGACCGTGGTCGGGGTCATGCGCGAGGGCTACGCCTTCCCGCAGACCTCCGAGGCGTGGATCCCCCTCGACCCGGAGGCGATCCCCCGGGGGGAGGTGCCGGGAGGTCGGGTGACCCTGCTGCTCCGGCGGGCACCGGGCACGACCGCCGAGGTGCTCGACCAGCGGCTCGCCGCCCTCGCCCGGGCCGCGCGGGAGGCGGACGGCGCCCTCCCCGCCGACCTCGAGTACGAGACGGTCACGCTGATCGAGAACAACACCGGAACCGCGATGTTCATGACGATGCTCGCGATGGCCGCCGCGGTCGGCCTGGTCCTCCTCGTCGCCTGCGCGAACGTCGCGAACCTCCTCCTGGCTCGCGCGAGCGAGCGGTCGGCCGAGGTCGGGATTCGCGCTGCCCTCGGCGGTGGGCGCGTCCGCGTCGTCCTCCCCTTCCTGGTCGAGGCGCTCATCCTGGCCGGGCTCGGGGCGCTCCTCGGCCTCGTCGCGGTCTACGCGGGGATGGAGTGGATGGATCGGGCAATCACGACGGAGGGGGTGGGCAAGCCGTACTTCATCGAGTTCGTCGTCGATCTGCCGGTCGTCCTCTTCACGGTGGTGCTCGCCGTGGGCACGGCCGTCCTGGCGGGGATCGGGCCTGCGATCAAGGCGAGCCGTACCGCACCCCGCGCCGTGCTTGCCGAGGGCGGACGAGGGTCGGGGCTGCGCATGTCCGGTCTGATGAAGGGGCTCGTGGTGGCGGAGGTGGCACTCTCGGCGACGGTGTTGATCGGTGCCGGCGTCACGACCCGCAGCCTGGTCGAGCTCTCCCGCGTGGACCTCGGCTTCGTCCCCGACTCGATCCTCGTCGCGCGGATCGACCTCGTCGGCGAGTCGCTCGCCGACCCGACCGAGCGCGTTTCGCTCGTGAACCGGCTGCACGCCCGGCTCGTCGCCGACCCGGCCCTCGCGAACGCCACCCTCACGCGCACCCTCCCGGGAACCGAGGCGATCGATCCGCGCCTCGAGGTCGAAGGCGTGGTCTACCGGGACGAGTTCGCCATGCCGCGCGGCTCGATCATGCGCACGACCGCGGGCTTCTTCGACGTGATCGGCGGGGGGATCGTGGAGGGGCGGGACTTCGAGGAGGCCGACCTCCTGGCCGGCGCCGACCCCGTCGTCCTCATCGACGAGCCGCTCGCCGCGCAGCTCTTCCCGGGCGGTGGCGCGATCGGTCGTCGGGTGCGGATGCCGGAGGGGTGGTTCGGCCTGGAGGGGTGGTTCCGCATCGTCGGCATCGTCCCCGACGCCACGCCGCAGGGGCTGGAGTCCGGAGCCGAACCGGGCGGGCTCTACTTCCCCCTGACCACGGGCTCGCCGGACCTCGTGTACCTCATGGTGCGGACCCCGGGTCGATCCGCGGAGCAGCTCCTCCCCGCGCTGCGCGCCGCGGTGGCGGAGGTCGATCCGACTCTCCCTCTCACCGGGACGGAGGCGCTCTCCCGATCGATCGACCGGGGGATCTGGTTCTACCGCGTCTTCGGTTCGCTCTTCACCTGGTTCGGGGCGGCGGCGCTGGTGATGGCCGCACTGGGGCTGTTCGCCGTCCTCTCCTTCAGCGTGACCCGTCGTCGCGCCGAGCTGGGGATCCGGATCGCGCTCGGTGCGGAGACGGGTCAGGTCCTCTCGCTCGTTTCCCGGCAGTCGGCGCTTCTCGTCGCGGTCGGGCTCGTTCTCGGCCTCGGCCTCGGATGGCTCGCGGCGGGCGCGATCGAGATCCTCTCCTTCCGGACGAGCCCGAGGGATCCGCTGATCTACCTCCTGGTCGCGGTCGCGATCTTCGGCGTCGCCGTGGTCGCCACTCTGCAGCCGCTGAGGCGGGCGACCCGGATTCCTCCGGTGGAGGCGCTTCGGCGGTAGGAGCCGCTTCCGTTCCGCCGAGGGCCGTCGTCGTCGACGGAGCGTGCGTGAACCGTTCCCCGCCCGGGCCGCGCCTTCCCGGCGGACTCAGCCCTTCGCCCGGGACGCGTTGAAGCGCTGCATGAAGCGGTGCTCGTCCGTGGTCGTGCCGACCAGGATGAGTTCCGCGCCCGGGTCGGAGGGGAGCGGCAACTCCGGCGGGGGGCTGGTGGTCAGCGTCGTCCCCTGCTGGACCGCCACCACGTTGCACCCGGTGCCGCCCCGGATCCCGGACTTTCCGAGGGGGACGCCCCGGAGCGCCTCCGGGATCCGCACCCGGAAGAGGTCGAGTCCCTCGGCGACCATCACGACGTCGCCCCCCTGCAGCACGTTCAGGACGGCGTTGGCCCCCATCGAGGCGTACGACATGACGAAGTCGGCGCCGGCGCGGTGCAGGGTGGAGACGTTCCGCTCCATCGTCGCCCGGCTCACGATCTGCACGTCCGGCCGCAGTCGTCGGCAGTAGATGGTGAGGTAGATGTTGGTCGCGTCGTCTGCGGTGGTGACGATGACGGTCGGGGCCTCGCGGACCCCGGCCTCTTCGAGGATGTGGAGTTCGGCGGCGTTCCCCACGATGGTGTGCTCCGGGATCCGCACCGCTCCGGGGTTCATCTCCACCACGCGGAAGGCGAGGCCACGCTTCTCCAGCGCCCGGGCCGCCGCCGTCCCCACGCGGCCACACCCGAGGATGAGGACGGGTGCGTCGGAGGCGCGATAGATCGCGGTGAGTTCGATGAACTCCGTGAGCTGCGCCTCGGTCCCGGCGAGGAGGAGGACGGTGTACGGAGTGAGGAGCGTGTCGGGCCCGGGGACCGTGAACCTCCCCCGCTCCCACGCGCCGACGGCGGTCAGCCCGGTCGCCTCCCGGAGCCACCCGTCGCCGAGCGACTTCCCCACGAGCGGGGTGCCGACGACGGGGGCCTCGGCGACCACGAGCTCGCCGAACCGTCCGATGACGCCTGCCCGGTATCCTCCGGCCAGCGTGCGTCGGGCGAGCGAGCGCCCGAGCATGTCCGCCAGCTGCAGCACCGTGGATGACCCGGCGAGCTCGAGGACGTCCACGGAGGCCGGGTCCCGCGCGAAGCTGACGATTGGGACGTTGCCGTCGAGCTCCCGCGTCGTGAAGGAGATGTTCGTGTTGACCGCGTCGTCGACGTTGGCCACCAGCATCGCCGCCCGCTCCACGCCGACGCGCCGGTACGTATCGATATCCTCCGGGCTCCCCACCACCACCGACAGCCCCTCCTCCTCGAGCTGCAGGGCACGGCCCAGGTCCGGTTCGAGGAGGTAGTAGGGGTGCCCCAGCGCCTCCAGGCGCGGGATCAGGGTGGTCGCGACCGGGTCGTGGGCGGCGATGAGGACGTGATCCCGGACCGAATCGGGGAGGGACCTCGGCACCCTCCTCCGCGTCTGCGCCTCGAGCCAGGGTGCGTAGAAGAACTGGATGAAGGTGAAGGGGAGGACGATCAGGAGGAAGACGACCCCCGAGAGGAGAACCACCGTCGAGAAGACCCGTCCCAGGTCGCTCTGGAAGGTGATGTCCCCGAAGCCGAGGGTGGACATCACCGTCAGCGTCCAGTAGAAGCCGGTGATCCACGAATGGGCCTGCCCCTCCGCCTCCATGATCACGTGGAAGAGGACGCTGTAGCCGACGATCAGGACGACGAGGACCAGGAGGAAGCGGATGAGGATCCGCAGATTCCTCCGCATCGCCGCCGTCTCGACGAAGTAGGCGAGCTGCGAGGTGAGGAACTTCATGGAGTCGGGGCCGGTGGGTGGATGGTGCCATCCTCCGCACCCGTCGGCGCGCAGGCAAGGCGAGTCCGGAGGCGCCCGGTGTCCCGAGTCCCGCCCGGGAAGCTAGAAGACGGTGTGCAGGCTCAGCTGAAGCTGCCCCTTCGAGCCGGCGGCCACCGTCTGGAGCATGTACCCGCCCTGCACGCGTAGACGGGAAGTCAGCCCGTACCCCAGCCCCCCGTAGAGGCGGTTCCGGTCGAACCGGTCCACCTCCCGGCCCGGCCCGATCGTCGTCTCCCCATTGATGAAGAGCTCGTCGTACAGGGCCAGGTAGATCGAGCCGGCGTCGATCTCGGTGCCGTTCAGCGGGACGTCGATGAAGAAGGCGTAGCGGTAGCGCGTCCGGAAGTCCTGATCGTCGACCCACCGCTGCTCGCTGCGGTACCGGTGGCGCATCTGCGCCCGACCGAGTCGCTGGCGGAGGAGCCCCTCCTGGTAGACGCGCCGCTCCTGGAAGGTGGCGTCGCTGTCACCGAAGGCGCCCGTGGTGATGTGGGCCACTCCCTGGGTGAGCGTCAGGGTGCCGTCCCGCGTCGTCCAGGTCAGCCCCGCGCGCAGCAGGAGCTGCTCCTGGTCCCCCAGCAGCGACCAGTCGCGGTACTGGACGTCCCCCTGGAGTCCCCACTGCGAGTCGTTGAACTGCGTGCTCCAGAAGAGCATGTACCACGCGCCGAGCTGGTCTTCGTCGAAGCTCTGGGCCTCGACCGCCGACGGGGCCACCCACGACGCGACGAGCGCCAGTCCGAGCGCACACCACGTACGCACGCTCCGACGTGTACCTCCGTAACTCCCTTCCACGATCGCCACGCCTCCGACTCCGGGGTCAGTCTCATGCGCATTCCGGAGCCCTCCGGACGCGGGCGCGAGTCGGCGATGGATGCATCGCCCGAACCACGTCGTCGTTCGCGCCGCGCACCTCGACCCCCGCGGAGCGCCGCGGTTCCTCTCCGGCGACGCGAGTCTCGTCGCAGGCTTACGAGAGGGCGTCGGCGTGCCGCCCCTTCGGAGGGGGTGGAGTGGGCACCTTGGCAGGGTCGGGCGGGGACGCGGGTCGGGGCAGCCGGGGTGGGATGCCCCCCGCCGCAGACGCCGCTACCGCGTAGTGGAAGAGCTCACGATGGAGGCGAAACTCGGGTAAACGATTCGTCATGGGCCACGATCCGAGGCGGGACGACAATCGAACTGGACGTCTAGCGTATTTGACGCGTGTCTGGTCGTGCAAGCCCCCTGTGCCGGATGGCCCCGAAGTGGCCGCGGCAGGATAGGGGAGCCCTGGGGGTCCCCAAGGGTGCTCGAACCCCTCGAGCGCGCGCGATGCGCCCGTGTTTTCGTCCGGGCCTGTCGCAACGTCGTGACAGGCGCATATGACATCTTGACGGGGGGCGTCCGGGGCGTCACGCTACCGGGGACACCACAACGCAACGACCCGCGCCGAGCTCCACCACGGCCCCAGCGTCGACCTCTTTTCACCCGGCACCGACGGTGCGATCCGCACCGGTCGAGACGGGTTTTTTCGTACCATGCCCCGCACGATCGAAGTCACCGAACTCGCCCTCCGCGACGGTCACCAGAGTCTCCTCGCGACCCGGATGGCGCTCGAGGATCTCGTCCCCGCCTGCGAACACATCGACCAGGCCGGCTACTGGAGCGTCGAGTGCTGGGGCGGAGCCACCTACGACGCCTGCATCCGCTTCCTCAACGAGGACCCGTGGGAGCGGCTGAGGACCTTCCGGCGCCTGATGCCGAACAGCCGCCTGCAGATGCTCCTGCGCGGCCAGAATCTCCTCGGCTACCGGCACTACGAGGACACCGTCGTCGACCGCTTCGTCGAGAAGTCGGCGGAGAACGGGATGGACGTCTTTCGCGTCTTCGACGCGCTGAACGACGAGCGGAATCTCCGGCGCGCGATGGAGGCGGTCCGCCGCACGGGGAAGCACGCGCAGGGGACGATCTGCTACACCCTCTCGCCGCTGCACACGCCGCAGACCTTCGTCGACCAGGCGAAGCGACTGCAGGACCTCGGGTGCGATTCGATCTGCATCAAGGACATGGCGGCGCTCCTGCGGCCCGCACCGGCCTACGAGGTCGTGAGCGGGATCAAGGAGGCGCTCGGCGATGACCTCCCGGTCCACGTTCACGTGCACGCCACCACCGGGGTGACGCTCGTCTCGCTGCAGAAGGCGATCGAGGCGGGGGCCGACATCGTCGACACCGCGATCTCCTCGATGAGTCTCGGGCCCGGGCACAACCCGACCGAGGCGCTCGTGGAGATGCTCGAGGGCACGGAGTACACCACGCGCCTGGATCGCGACCGTCTGCGCGCGATCAAGGATCACTTCGCCTCGGTCCGCCCGCGCTACCGGCACTTCGAGTCCCGCTTCCTCGGAGTCGAGACCGACATCTTCGAGAGCCAGATCCCCGGCGGGATGATCTCGAACATGGAGAATCAGCTCGACCAGCAGGGCGCGGGAGACCGGGTGCGCGACGTCCTCGCCGAGGTCCCCCGCGTTCGCGAGGACGCGGGCTT
This sequence comes from Longimicrobiales bacterium, assembly GCA_028280525.1. Classification (GTDB taxonomy): domain Bacteria; phylum Gemmatimonadota; class Gemmatimonadetes; order Longimicrobiales; family Gaopeijiaceae; genus Gaopeijia. Next base: position 3,110 of record JANQLR010000411.1, on the reverse strand, counting down.
CCCGCCGCTGGTGACGCCGTCGAGCCAGATCGTGGGGACGCAGGCCGTCTTCAACGTGCTCATGGGGCGCTACAAGACGCTCACCGCGGAGTTCGCCCACCTCCTCCTCGGGTACTACGGCGCGACCGTCGGCGACGTCGACCCCGATCTCGTCGAGCGCGCGCGTGAACAGCTCGGGAAGGAGCCAATCGAGCATCGCCCCGCCGACGACCTGGAGCCGGAGTGGGAGGAGCTGGAGACGAGCGCCGCCGAGCTGGAGGGCTTCGACGGGAGCGACGAGGACGTCCTGACCTTCGCCCTCTTCCCCGGCGTCGCCCCGAAGTTCTTCGCCGAGCGGGGCGAGGGGCCGCGCAACCTGAGCCTCGAGTCCGCCTCCGCCGACGCCGGTGGAGAGTCCGGGGACGCCCCGGGGAGCCGCGCGGTGTCCTCCCCCGTGACCTACGACGTGCGCATCGGCGACACCGTTCGCCGCGTCACCGTCGAGCCCGCCTGACCCGATCCCGACCGGTCGAGATCTCATGTCCGTGAACGAACAGAAGTCCATGTCGGAGCTCGTCGACGAGCTCCGCGAGCGTCGCGCCACCCTCCAGGAGGGCGGGGGCGCCCAGCGTCAGCAGCAGCAGCGGGACCGCGGGAAGATGACGGCGCGAGAGCGCATTGACACCCTCCTGGATCCCGGCACCTTCGACGAGCTCGGTCTCTTCGCGCGCCACCGCCAGTCGCACATGGGGATGGCCGGCCGAGAGCTCCCGGGCGACGGCGTCGTGACCGGGGCCGGGGCGGTCGACCGGCGCCTCGTCCACGTCGCCAGCCAGGACTTCACGGTGATGGGCGGCTCGGCGGGCGAGGTCCACTCGCTCAAGATCGCCGAGGTGATGGAGCAGGCCCTCCACACCGGAAGCCCCTTCATCTTCATCAACGACTCCGGGGGCGCCCGGGTGCAGGAGGGGATCGACTCCCTCTCCGGCTACGGAAAGATCTTCTACGCCAACTCGGAGCTGTCGGGCGCGGTCCCGCAGATCTCGATCATGTGCGGCCCGTGTGCCGGGGGCGCCGCCTACTCGCCGGCGCTCACCGACTTCGTCATCCAGACGCGGAAGGCACAGCTCTTCATCACCGGCCCCTCCGTGATCAAGCAGGTCACCGGGGAGGAGATCACCGCCGAGGAGCTGGGCGGCGCGGACGCCCACATGCAGTACTCGGGCGTGAACCACTTCATCGCCGAGGACGACGAGGAGGCGCTCTACATCTGCAAGCGTCTCCTGAGCTTCCTCCCCTCGAACAACCTCGAGGACCCGCCGCGGCTGGACTGGGACGACGACGTCGAGCCGAACGGCGCGCTCAACGAGATCGTCCCGGTCGACGCCCGGCAGGGGTACGACGTGCGCGAGGTCATCGCGAACATCGTCGACCGCGGCGACTTCATGGAGGTGCAGGAGGGGCATGCCCGCAACATCGTGGTCGGCTTCGCCCGCCTCGTGGGTCGCACGGTGGGGATCATCGCCAACCAGCCCGCCGTCCTCGCGGGGGTCCTCGACACGCACGCCTCGGTGAAGGCGAGCCGCTTCGTGCGCTTCTGCAACGCCTTCAACGTCCCGCTGATCACCCTGGTCGACGTCCCCGGCTTCCTTCCGGGGATCGGCCAGGAGCGGGACGGGATCATCCGCCACGGCGCGAAGATGCTCTACGCGTACTCGGCGGCCACCGTGCCGAAGATCCAGGTCATCATGCGGAAGTCGTACGGGGGCGCTCACCTGGCCATGTGCTCCCGGGACCTCGGCGCAGACCGCGTCTTCGCCTGGCCGACCGCCGAGATTGCGGTCATGGGCGCCGAGGGGGCCGTCGAGATCATCTTCCGCAAGGAGATGAGCGCGGCGGAGAACCCGGAAGAGCGCAGGCAGGAACTCATCCGGGAGTACCGCGAGACCTTCTCCAGCCCGTACGTCGCCGCGGGGCGCCGGCTGGTGGACGACATCATCGAGCCCGCGGAGACGCGGCAGCGGCTCGCCAACACCCTCGAGTACCTCTACACCAAGCGGGACCGGCGTCCACCCAAGAAGCACGGGCTGATCCCGCTCTGAGGCGGTGTCGATCATGAGCGATTCCACGACCCTTCCCGAGGAGGACCTCCGGAGCGTCCTCGAGCGGATGGAGCGCCGACTGGAGGCGCTGCAGGCCCGGATCGAGGTGCTCGAGGGGGCCGCGTCGCCCGCGCCGGAGACGGCCTCACCCTCCTACCCGGCTCCGTCGTCCTCACCCCCGATGGACCTCGAACTCCTGACCGCGATCAGCGCGGCGGTCGCGGCGTACCTGGGCGAGGAGCCGCGCATCCGTTCGATCCGCCTCGTCCGGTCGAGTGCGTGGGCGCAGCAGGGTCGGGCCACCATCCAGGCCTCGTACTCCGTGTCGCCACCCGCGCAGTCCACCCCACCCGCCTCCCGCTGAGGAAGTCCACGCATGAAGCTCCACATCACCGTCGACGGCCAGAGCTACGAGGTCGAGGTCGAGGTGGCGGACACGAAGCCCGTCGGACCGAGCTACTACCCGCCCGTCCACAGCCGGGGCGCCTTCACGGTCCCCCCCGTGTCGGCTCCCGACCCCGTCTCCGACCACGGAGCGGACGGCAAGGTCTGCCGCAGCCCCCTCGCCGGCCTGGTGTCGCGGATCCACGTCGAACCGGGGCAGGAGGTGGCGGTCGACGACGTCCTCCTGGTCCTCGAGGCGATGAAGATGGAGACGGAGGTGACCGCCCCCTTCGCGGGCGTGATCGCCTCGGTCAACGCCTCGCCGGGGGCGTCCGTGAAGCAGGGCGAGGTCCTGGTCGAGATCGAGTAGCCGAACCGAGGGAGACGTCCACCCTCCGAACGCGCGGCAGGGGGTCGGGGCGTCTCACGCGCCGGGAGTGCCCGGGCGGTTGAGTGGGGTCCCCGGCCGGTCAGGATCGAGGGAGCGCCGGATCCGAAGTCGGGGCGCGGCGTGCGCGCGCGAGGACGGACTCGGGCGTCACACCCGGCAGCGTCTCCGGTGCCTCGGACGGAGTGCGTCGCGCCCGCCACCACCGCTGAAGCCGGCGCCAGCCGCGCGCGGGCGCCGAGGGGACCCAGAGGGGC
>JANQLR010000403.1 GCA_028280525.1 Longimicrobiales bacterium | reverse complement strand
CGCGCCACCCGTCCACCGCGGCGGAGAGAACGGGGAAGGTGAGGATCACGAGGGCGTCCTGCAGCAGAAGAACGCCCACCACCAAACGCCCGACCGGCTCGTGGAACTCCCGGCGACGGTGCAGCACCCGCACGCCGACGAGGGTGGAGCTCGCCGCGAGCGCGAGCGCCAGGTACCCCGCTGCGCCCGCATCGAACCCGAGGCTGAGCGCCAGTCCGCCCCCCATGGTCCCGAGGACGAGGAACTGACCGAGCCCGACGCGGAGCGCGGCCACGCGACGCCGCCCCGCCCGCGACGGGATCAGCTCCGTCCCGGCGATGAAGAGGAGGAGCGACGCCCCGAGGATCAGCAGGAGGGAGACGTCCCCGTCCGACGCCCCCGGCCCGATGTCCGCCACCACGCCCCCGGTGGCGGCGAGGACGACGCCGGTGATCAGGTACAGCGGGGTCAGCGGGAGGTCGGTCGCGCGGCCGGCGATCCCGGCGAGCGCGGCCCCGACCAGGAGGAAGGCGAGGTCGTGCATTCGTCAGCCGACTCCCCTCACGGCAGTACCCCGACCTCCGAGAGCGCCGCCGCGAAGCGCCGGCTCCCCTCCTCCTTCGAGATCATCAGGTGCGCGCAGCCGAGTCCCTCCAGCTCCTCCGCCATCTCGGCGGTGAAGGCGTTCACGCTCACGGGGACCTCGAGCTCTCGGGCTTGCTCGACCAGGAGGAGGTTCGCCTCCTGGATGTGCAGTGCGGAGACCAGGAGGCGGGCGCGGTGGGCCTCCGCCTCCTCGAGCACCTCCGGGTGTGCGGCGTCCCCGATCAGCCGGCGGCCGGGCAGGCCGGCGAGCTTGTTCGCATCGATGTCGACCGCCACGGTCGCGACCCCCGCCCCGTTCAGCTCGCGGATCAGGCGACGGCCCAGGGCGTTCATCCCGACCACGATCACCGGTGGTGGTCCGTCGTGCTCGGGCGGATCCTCGGGCTCCTCGGCGAGGCCGAAGAGGCGGGACGCGCCGAGTCGCGTGAGGGCGGCGGCGATCCGCTCCCCTCGCGGGAAGACGACGGCGGAGAGCGACATGCTCACGAGCGCCGTGACGCCGAGGAGGGAGACGAGCGTCTCCCCGGCCAGCCCTACCGAGGCGGCGAGCGCCGCGAGGATCAGGGAGAACTCGCTGATCTGCGAGAGCGAGAGCGCCCCGCGCACCGCCGAGACCTCCCCCAGGCTCCGGAAGAGGCGAGCGAACAGCCCGAACTTGAGGATTGTCGCGAAGAGGACGAGCGCGACGAGGGCCCCGGGACGCGCGAGGGCGGCCGCCGGCTCCATCCGCAGTCCCAGCGTCACGAAGAAGACGGCCAGGAAGACGGCGGCGAGCGGTGCGGTCCGGCGCTCCAGCTCGGCCCCGTGCGGAAGCTGCGCGAGGCTCACGCCGGCCAGGAAGGCGCCCAGCTCCACGCTCAGTCCGAGCGCCTCCGCCGCGAGGATCGCGGAGAAGCACCACGCCAGGCTCCAGACGAAGAGGATCTCGAGCGAGTCCTGCCCCCAGGTGAAGAGTCGGGGCAGGAGCGTCCGCGAGGCGATCAGGGCCACCGCGACGAGGAGGGCGGTTCCCAGGAGGGCCCGCCCGACCCCCGTCGCCAGCGCGACCGGATCGACGGCGAGCGCTGCGGCGGCGTCCCCCGGCGTCCCCGCGACCGCCTCCCCTCCCGCAACCCCGGCCAGGATCGTGAGCACGAGGACCACGACCAGGTCCTGAACCAGGAGAACCCCGACCGCAACCCGCCCGAAGCGGCGGCCGAGCGCCCCCTCCCCGCCCAGGAGGCGGACGGCGACGACGGTGCTGCTGAAGGCGAGCGCGAGGGCGAGGACGACCTGCTCGCCGGGCGGGAAGCCGAGCGCCCACCCCAGCGCCCACCCCAGCGCCGCGGTCACCCCGACCTGAATGGTCCCTGCGCGGAGCGCCACTCCCCCGGCGTCCCGCAGTCGCTCCAGCGAGAGTTCCAGCCCCACCACGAAGAGGAGCAGGGCGATCCCCAGCTCCCCGATCAGTTCGACCGCGTGCGACGGCTCGACCCAGCCGAGACCCGGCCCCAGCAGGAGGCCCGAACCGAGGTAGGCGAGCAGCGGGGGGAGTCCGATGCGCCGGAAGCCGATCCCTGCGAGCGCGGCCGCCGGGAGGAGGAGTGCGAGTACCTCCAGACCTGTGGCGTCTCCGACGGGCGCGGCCGTCCCGGAATGGAGCAATGTAGACAAGATCAAGTCGGACAAAGGGGTTTCAGCGCCGGTCATGCCCCGGAGTTCGCTCGCGGTCGACGGAGTATCGATGCGGATTCTCCAGCTACCCCGCCACCCGACCGCACGGATCCACGGGGGCCGACCCCACGAACGCGGCGCCATCCGCCGACACCGGTCGAGGGGCGTTTCCCGACACCGCGTTCGCACCCCCCGGGCCTATCGTGATTCACAGCTCTTGGTGTTCCCTGAGGATTGGAGGTCTCCATGGTACGCCGCGCCGTTCCACTGCAGAATCCGGCCAACAAGCGCTGGAAAAGCCGCTGGGAGTCCTGGTTCTGGGCCTCGATGCTCCTCGCCGTGGGCGTGCACTTCGGTGCGTTCGCGCTCTGGCCCAAGATGGAAGCGATGGACTTCAGCTACTCGGCGCCCGAACTCGAAGCCATCGACATCCCCGACAAGGTCGAGATCCCGCCGCCCCCCGAGGCGATTCCGCGTCCCGCCCGTCCGGTGATCGGCGATGCGACCGTGGATCCCGACATCACGATTCACGAGACCAGCTTCGACTCGAATCCGGTCGAGAACCTGCTGGCCACCCCGCCCCCGACGTCGTCGGCGGAGGCCTCGCGCCCCACGCCGCAGTCGTTCACGCCCTTCGAGGTCGCGCCGCGAATCCTCAATGAGCGTGAAGTTCAGAAGGCGCTGGTCGACAAGTACCCGAAGCTGCTGCAGGACGCCCGCATCGGCGGGATCGTCCAGGTGTGGTTCTGGATCGACGAGACCGGTCACGTCCGCGATCGTCAGGTGGTGCAGTCCTCCGGTCATCCGCAGCTCGACTCCGCCGCCCTCTCGGTCGCCGACATCATGCTCTTCTCGCCGGCGCAGAACCGCGACAAGAACGTGGAGGTCGGCGTGACCTTCCCCATCCAGTTCGAGGTGCGCTGACGACGACGATGTAGAGTTGGGGTCTGAACGGGACCCCGTCGCGTCTTCCGGAGGCGCGGGGGTCCGGTGAGACCTCCAACCGCGGGGTCGATCCGCTGCAGCGGTCGGCCCCGTTTTCGTTTCCGCGTCGAGCAGGGGTCAGGTCACGATCCGGCGGCACCCGTGCCGAGGGGTCGGGCGAGCCGGCCGTTGGAGCTGGCGCGGCTCCCGGGCGCGGTGCACCGTCCTCCACAGGGTGTCGACCCGAGTCGGCGCCCTCGAAACCCCAACGGAGGTGCGGAGGATGAATGCAGCGGAGGTGGGTGCGCGACTCGTCGAGCTGTGCAACGACGGGCAGTCGGAG
>JANQLR010000342.1 GCA_028280525.1 Longimicrobiales bacterium | reverse complement strand
CGCAGCTCCTCCTCAACCCCGACCCCGACGCCCGTCGCGTGTCGCACGGGTGCATCCGGCTGACGAACGAATCGGCGCGGGAACTCATGCACCTGATCGACGTCGGGACGCCCGTCCTGGTCTACTGACGTGGCGGACGACGGACGGCTCGTCGTCGCGACCAACCGCAAGGCGCGCCACGAGTACGAGATCCTGGACACCTGGGAGGCCGGGCTCGTCCTGAAGGGCGCCGAGGTGAAGTCGCTGCGCGAGGGGAAGGTCTCCTTCCAGGACGCCTTCGCCCGTCTGCACGGGAGCGAGGTCTGGCTGCACTCCCTCCACATCTCCCCGTACGAGCAGGCGAATCGCTTCGCGCCGGACCCGCTGCGCGCCCGGAAGCTCCTCCTGAACCGATCCGAGATCCGGAAGCTGATCGGCAAGGTCGAGGAGAAGGGGCTGACGCTGGTCCCGCTCGACATCTACTTCCGCCGCGGGCGGGCCAAGATGACGCTCGCCCTCGGTCGGGGTCGCAAGCTCCACGACAAGCGCCAGAAGCTGAAGCAGCAGACGCTCGACCGGGAGGCGGCGCGGGCGATGGGGGGACGGTGACGGCGCGTGCGTGCGCACCCGCTCGGGTGGCGCCCGGGGGGAGCCGGAGGCGAAGCGGCCTCCGATCCCGCCTCTCCGCCGGCTTCCGCCACCTCGCGGTCGCCCTCCCCCTCCTCGCCGCGCTTCTGCACGCGGCACCGGCCGCGGCCCAGGAGTCGCTCACCCTCTCGGACGGTGCGCGCGCGGTCCGCATCGAGCTCGACCGCCCGCGCGGCTACGCGGCGCTCCCCGCTCGGGAGCTGGGCGTGCTCGGATGGCGCTTCCGTCAGGACGACGACCGCTGGATCGGACGGCTTCCCGGGGTGGCAGAGATGCGGTTCGAGGCCGGGGTCCCCTTCGTGGGGGTCGGTGAGGCCTGGGTTCAACTCGTCGACGCCCCCTTCCTCCTCGGGGACGAGCTCTACCTCCCCGTGCAGCTCCTGATGGACGTCCTCCCCGACCGGCTCCCGGAGATCTACGCAAGCGACCCGGGGGCGCGCAGCCTCGAGCTCCTGCAACCGGAGCTGTGGGGCACCGGCTTCTCCGCGCCCGACGCCCCGGTCGCCGACGCGCGGCGCGAGGCCGGTCCCGAGGTGGAGGCGTCCCCGGCCGAGGCGCCCACCCGGGTCGTCATCCTCGACCCCGGTCACGGCGGCGACGACCCCGGGACGCTCGGACTCAGCCGCACGCGCGAGAAGGACATCGCCCTCTCGATCGCCCTCGCCATCGCCGAGGAGCTCGAGGGCACGCCGGGCCTCGAGGTTCACCTGATCCGCGACACCGACGTCCTCGTCCCGCTCTGGGAGCGCGGGCAGATCGCGACCCGGATCAAGGGGGACCGGCCGGGCGTCTTCCTCTCGATTCACGCGAACTCCGTCCCGGGGATGCGCGACGTGCGCGGCTTCGAGACGTACTTCCTCTCCGAAGCGCGCACCGAGCACGAGGCCCGCGTCGCCGCTCTGGAGAACGCGGCGATGGAGCTGGAGGGGCCGGCCGGAGCCGAGGGGGCCCCGAGCGAGGAGCTCGGCGAGATTCTGAGCGAGCTGCGCAACCTCGATCACCAGCACTGGTCGTCGGATCTGGCGGCCCGCATTCAGTCGGAGGTGATGACGGTCCACCCGGGGCGGGACCGCGGGGTCAAGCAGGGACCGCTCGCCGTCCTCACCAACGCTCTCATGCCGAGCGTCCTGATCGAGGCCGGCTTCATCTCGAACCCCGAGGAGGAGCGCCTCCTCCGCGACCCGGTCTTCCACCGCGACTTCGCGCGGGAGGTGGCCGAGGCGGTGCTCGCCTTCTTCGAGCGCTACCCGCCCGGGGTGCCCGGGCTCGGCGCCACCGGCGGATGAGCCGGACCGCGTCGGCGGTCGGGATCGGCGTCGTCCTCCTCTCCGGCTGCGTCTACTTCAACACCCTGTACGACGCGCAGAACGCCTGGTCGCGCGGGGAGCGGGCGCGCCTCACCGGCGACCCCGAGACCGCGCGCGAGGCGTGGGAGGAGGCGGCGCAGAAGGCCGGTCGCGCCTTCCGGAAGGACTCGATCGGACGCTGGTCCGACACGGCCCTCCTCACCCTCGGCCGTTCGTGGCTCCGCCTCGGGCGGTGGCCGGAGGCCCGCGGAGCCCTCCAGGAGGTGCTCCGGCGCTCGGAGGACCCGCGGACCCGCCGGGAAGCGCAGGTCTTCCTGGGTGCGGTGGACGCGATCGCCGGCTCCGAGGCGACGGCGCTCCAACGGCTCGATCGAGCGCTGGGCGACGACCTCGACCCCCGGGTCCGTGCCGAGGGACACCTGTGGCGGGCGCGCCTCAACCTCCGCCTGGATCGACCCGATCTGGGGTGGTGGGATCTCGACCGGGCGGCCGAGTACGACCCGCGGCTGATCATCCCCGCCCACCTGGAGCGCGTGCGGTGGGGCGTGGCCTCGGGGGACCTCTTCCGGGCCCGCGCCGGGGCGAACGCCCTCCTGCGCGACCCGGTGGGGGCGGTCTGGACCGACTCGCTCGCCGAACTCGTCCGGGGCGCGGCCCGACACTCCGCCTTCGGCGCCTCCGAGGCGGCCGTCCTCCTGGTCGAGGCGCGGGCCGGGCCGTGGGCGCCCGAGGTCCGGAACCCGCTCCTCTTCCTCCGCGCCGAACTCCTCATGGAGGCCGGGGACACGCTGGCGGCGGAAACGGAGCTCGGCGCGGTGGCCGCGGGAGTGGGGGGCGACGCGGTCGAGGCGAGGCTCATCCTGGCGAAGATCCGCCTGCACGCCGCGCTCACCCCGATCGACCTGGAGGGCGTCCGTCGCGTCCTCCTCCCCGCCGTGGGGGATCCGCGGGTACTCGGTCGACTCCAGGAGATCCGGATCCTCGAACTCCTGAACGTCTGGGGCGTGCAAGGCGACCCGGCCGCCTACTTCGCCGCGGCCGAGTTCGCCCGCGACCGGCTCGAGAGCCCCGGGCTCGCCCGGGCGCTCCTCCGCTCGATGGTCGAGGCCGATCCGAACGGCCCGTGGACGGGGAAGGCGCTCCTCGCCGCCCTCGCGCTGACCGGCCATCCCTCGGAGCGGGCCGAGCTGATCGAGCGGATCGACCGGCGCTCCGTCGACCCGTACGTCCTCGCCCATCGGAACGGCTATCTTCACGGCAACCGCCTCGAGGTGAGCGAGGCGGAGCTGTCTGCGCGGACGTCGGCGCTCCTCCAGCTCGCAACCGAGGAGGCGCGGCGCCGCGACGTCGAGATTCGCCTTCGCTCCGGCGGCCAGGAACCCGCGTGACCGCACCGATCTCCGTCTTCGGCACCACCTTCCAGAATCCGGTCCTCCTCGCCGCGGGCACCTGTGGCTTCGGGATGGAGATCGCCGAGGTCGTGGACCTGGAGGCGCTCGGGGGGCTGGTGACCAAGTCGATCACCTGGGAGCCACGGACCGGGAACCCCGCCCCGCGGGTCACCGAGTTCCCCGCGGGGATGCTCAACTCGATCGGCCTCGCCAACCCTGGAGCGGAGGCGGCACGGCGCGACAAGCTTCCCTGGCTCGCGAGCCATCTGAAGCGGGCGCGGGCGATCGTCTCCGTGGCGGGACACACCCCGGTCGAGTACCTCGACATCGTCGAGCACCTCGAGCCGGCCGAGGGCTTCGTCGCCTGGGAGCTCAACCTCTCCTGCCCGAACGACGCCGCACTCGGGGGGCTCCCCTTCGCGCTCGATCCGCCCGCCTTGGACGAGGTCGTCCGAGGGGCGAAGGAGCGGACCTCCCGTCCGGTCCTCGCGAAGCTGGCCCCGAACGACCCCACCATCGCCGACACCGCACGGCGCGCCGTCGACGCGGGGGCGGACGGGATCGTCCTCACCAACACCCTGCCGGGGCGCGTCCTCGGACCCGACGGGGCGCCCGTGCTCGGCGCGAAGAAGGGCGGGGTGAGCGGGCCCGCCCTGCGAGCGGTCGGGGTGCAAGCCGTCGCGGCCGCTCGCGAGGTGGTCGACGTTCCCCTCGTCGGGGTCGGAGGCATCTTCACCGTCGACGACGCTCTGCAGTACCTTCGAGCCGGAGCGACGCTCGTGCAGATGGGTACCGCCTCCTTCGCCCGGCCGAGACAGCCGGAGATCGTGGCGCGAAAGCTCTCGCGCCGCCTCTGACCTCCACCGAGCCGCACCTCTCCCCATGGCCCAACTGATCGTCGCCCTCGACGTGCCCTCTCCGACGGAGGCGCTGGACCTCGTGGACCGACTGGGGGGCGAGGCCGACTTCTACAAGGTCGGGCTCGAGCTCTACACCCGCGCCGGTCCGCCCCTCATCGCGGCGCTCCGAGAGCGGGGTGCTCGCATCTTCCTCGATCTCAAGCTGCACGACATCCCGAACACCGTGGCCCGCGCGGTCGAGGCGGCCGCGGCGATGGAGGTCGAGCTCCTCACCCTTCATGCGACCGGGGGGTCGGCGATGCTCGAGGCGGCGAGGGACGCCGCGGACGGCTCGGTCGATCTGCTGGCCGTCACCGTCCTCACCTCGCTCGGTGCCTCCGACGTCGAGGAGATCTGGGGGCGGGAGCTGCACTCGGTCCGGGAGGAGGTGGTCCGGCTCGCCGGGCTCGCGCGCGACGCCGGAGTAGACGGGGTGGTCTCCTCTGCCCAGGAGGCCCGCGACCTGCGGCGACTCCTCGGCCCGGAGGCGCACGTCGTCACCCCCGGCATCCGGCTCGCGGGGGGCGACACCCACGACCAGAACCGGATCGCGACCCCCGAGGCCGCCGTCCGGGACGGCGCGTCGCACCTGGTGATCGGTCGCGCCGTCACCCTCGCCGACGACCCGGTCGAGGCCCTCGCACGGATCCGAGCCTCCGCCGACGCCGGCGAGCGCTGACCTCTTCTACGCCGACACGATGACGCTCCGCCTCTACAACTCGCTGACCCGTTCGCTCGACGCGTTCCTCCCCGAGTCGCCCCCCGACGTGCGGGTGTACGGGTGCGGGCCGACGATCTACGGCCCGGCGCACATCGGGAATTTCCGGACCTTCATCGCGTACGACCTGCTGCACCGCTACCTGGCGTGGAAGGGATGGTCTCCCCGCTTCGTCCTCAACTTCACCGACGTCGACGACAAGACGATCGAGGGTGCGCGAGCGGCCGGCGCGCAGCTGAACGACCACACCGCTCCCTTCGGCGAGGCGTTCCTGGAGGACTGCCGGACTCTCGGGATCCGCGACTTCCACGAGATCCCCCGCGCGACCGATCACGTCGAGGCGATGGTCGAGTGGATCCGCCGCCTGGAGGAGAAGGGACTCGCGTATCGGGCGGAGGACGGCTCCGTCTACTACCGGATCGCCGCCTTCGACGACTACGGGGCGCTCTCGGGGAATCGCGCCGATGGATCGGAGGGTCGCTCCCGCATCGACGCGGACGAGTACGAGAAGGACGACGTCCGCGACTTCGTGCTCTGGAAGGCCGCCCGCGATGCGGATCGGCAGGTGGGGGCGGTCTGGGACTCCCCCTGGGGCGAGGGGCGCCCCGGGTGGCACCTGGAGTGCTCGGTCCTCTCGATCGGCGCGCTGGGCGACACGCTCGACCTGCACATCGGGGGGGAGGACCTCCTCTTCCCGCATCACGAGAACGAGATCGCGCAGTCCGAAGGCGCGACCGGGACGACCTTCGCCCGCTTCTGGCTCCACACGAAGCACCTGCGGGTCGAGGGGCAGAAGATGTCCAAGTCGCTCGGGAACACCTACACGATCTCCGACCTCCTCGACCGGGGGCACTCACCCGCCGCGGTCCGCCACCTGCTGATCTCGGCGCAGTACCGGAAGGAGCTCAACTTCACCTTCGACGGGCTGGACGGCTCGGCGACGGCGGTGAAGCGGCTCGTGGCGCTGCATCGGCGCCTGCACGAGGAGACCCCGACCGCGCCCGACGCCCCCGACGCCGGGCTGCCGGAGATCGCCCGGGAGGCGCTCGCCGGCTTCGAGGCCGGGCTCGACGACGACCTCAACGTCTCCGAGGCGCTCGCCGCCCTCTTCGGCCTCGTGTCGAAGACGAATGCGGCGCTGGACGCCGCCGGAGGGCCCGTCGCGGAAGCGGGGCTCGCCGCGGTACGGGAGGCGCTCGCCTCCATGGACGAGGTCTTCGGGCTGCTCCAGGTCGCCCTGGCGGAGAGCGAGGAGGACGACGACCTGGCCGCCTGGGTCGAGGAGCGGATCGAGGCGAGGAAGGCGGCGCGTGCCGAGAAGAACTGGGCCGAGGCGGACCGGATCCGCGACGAGATCGCGGCGAAGGGGATCGTGCTGGAGGATACGGCACAGGGGACGCGCTGGTCCCGAGGCTGAGGGCGCCCCTCCGCTAGACCCGCGCTCGCCGTCCGGGCGATCGACGGACCGGATCCCCCGGCTCCTGGGCGCGCACCGCGCGACCCTCGGCGCCGGGGCGGCCCGGGGCCCCGTCCCCTTCGTAGCGCTTGAGCTTCCGGTACAGCGTGCGGCGGTCGATGCCCAGGATTCCCGCTGCCCTCCCCCGGCGCCACCGGGTCTCCTCGAGAACGGCGAGGATGTACTCGCGTTCGAGGCGATCGAGGCTCCACCGCTCCCGAAGGGCGGTTCGCGCGAGCTCCAGCTCGGGCCTCCGGACCCCGTCGCCGGTCGGCATCTCG
>JANQLR010000321.1 GCA_028280525.1 Longimicrobiales bacterium | reverse complement strand
CGGGACTTCGTCGGCCGCGGAGGGTCGAAAGAGGAGGAGCGACCCGGCGACCGCACCGAGGAGCCCCCACCCGGTCCACGCCCCGAGTCCCGGAAGGAGAGGCGCCCCGGCCGCGGTCAGTGTGCCGAGCACGCCGTCGACGGCGATCCAGAATCGCCCTCCCGTCCGCGTCCCCAGCGACCCCGCCGCGACGTGCAGGATCGGCCAGGCCGAGATCAGGGCAACCGCGGCCGCCCGAGGGAGGCGCGGCAGACCGTCCCGGCGCCCCCACCCGGCGGTGGCGAGGAGGAGGAGTGCGAGGATCCAGGCGAAGTAGTGGGTCAGCCCCATCCCGACCGCACCGACGAGGAGGAGGCGTCGGCTGCGCAGCTCCTCCCCGGTTCCGAGCCACCCAATGAGGGCGACGGTGGTGAAGAGGAAGACGAGGGCGAAGGAGCGCGCCTCGCCGCCGTAGCGAAGGAAGAGCGGCGACGCCGCCACGACGACCACCCCCGCGGCGGTGGCCATCCACGTCACCCCGAGTCCGCGCCCCAGGAGCCGAAGCAGGAGGAGCGCCCCGCCGACTGCCATCACCGCCGAGAGGCTCCGTGCGGTGACTTCCGAACTCCCCAGGACGGCGGTCCACAGATGGAGAACGAGCGAGTAGAGCGGCGGGTGAACATCGTATCGCAGGAGGAACCCGAAGAGCTCTCCGATCCCGGAGGAGGCCGCCGTCACCGAGTAGAGCTCGTCCAGCCAGAGCGAGTGGGGACGAAGGGCCGCGACCCCGACGCCGACGAAGCCGGCCAGAAGGCTCCCGATCGCGACGGTCCGCATTCCCCGTTCGACCGGGTCCAGGGCGTTCGGATCGGGAGCGTTCATCTGCACAGCGAAGGGTCTGCAAGGGGGGCGGGGCGATCCATCTTGCGACGGCGTCCGCCGGTCCGCACCTCGGCGAGGGGCCGGTGGGGCGGGGCGTGCCGAGAGGATGGCGCTCCCGTCGGCGCCTCTACATTCTCTGCGCAGACGCGTCCCGGCACCCTCCTCCCGCACCGCATGCACCCCCAGCTCCAGGCGATCCTCGACGACTACCGGAGCGCCTCCGATCGACTCCATCGGCTCGTCGACGGACTGGACGAGGACCGATGGCGCGCTCGCCCGGGGCGCGGGGGGTGGTCCGCCGCGGAGTGCATCGCCCACCTCAACATTGCCGCGGAGAAGTACCTCCCGGAGATGGAGCGTGCGATGACGGAGGTCCACCGTCTCCCGAACCACCCCGGCGAGTACCGTCTCGGAGCCTTCGGACGGCTCTTCCGGGCGCTGGTTGGTCCCCTGCCGCGACTCCTCGGACGACGTCGCTTCGGCGTGCCGACGACGGAGCCCTTCACCCCCAGCGGGGAGCTGCCGATGGCGTCGACGGTGGCCGAGTACGATCGGCTCTACGGACTGCTGGAGGCCCACCTGGAGGCGGCGGACGGGTTCTCGATCGACCAGGTGAAGTTTCCCTCGCCCTTCGACTCCCGGGTCAAGGTGAGCGTATTCCTGGCCCACACGATTCTGCCGCGCCACGCGCATCGGCACCTGCAGCAGGCCGAGGAGGCCGTGGCTGTGGCCGGGTCGGCCGGGCGCTGACGCGGGGGCGGAGGCCCGGCTCGCGGGATCTCGATCCCGGGTCCGATGTAGCAGTGAGCAGGAGGTGGCCGACCATGTCGAATCGAAGAACTGCGCAGGGGCACACCCCGCGCGCCCTGTTCGGGGTCCTGACGCTGCTCCTGGTGGTCGGTGCACCACAGCTCTCGGCGCAGACCGTGATCCGCGGCACGGTCGTCGACGACGAATCCGGCGCCCCGATCGAAGGGGGTGCGCTGCGGCTCGTCACCGAGGCGGGCGCGGTGGAGCGCGCCTTCACCGACGAGGCGGGCGGTTTCGAGCTGACGCTGGCCCAGACGACGCCGTGGGCGCT
>JANQLR010000276.1 GCA_028280525.1 Longimicrobiales bacterium | reverse complement strand
GTGCGGCGGCGACGTAGTTCTCCGAGACGAGCTGGCCCGTCGTCGCGTCGAAGCGCTGGTTGCTCGAGCGTGCGTAGGCCCCGTTCAGGTTGAGCGTCGGGAGGAAGGCACCGTTCGCCTCGCGGAGCGCGAGCCCCGCGTTGTCGGTGGCGGCCTCCGCCGCGAGCGCGACCGGAGAGACGGCCAGGGCGAGGTCGATCGCCTCGAGGAGGCTCACGGTCCTTGGGCGTTCCGGCGCCTCGACCACAGGCAGCGCCTGTCCGGCGGCGCCCCCGGGGAGGAGCCCGCCGATGGCCACGAGGCCAGCGAGGAGACGGAGCGTGTAGTCGAGGCGCATGAAAACGTTCAGGGGCGTCGTTTGAGCGAATTTGGAGTCGAGCCGTCTCGATAACCCCTGAACGGCCTCCAGGGATCCCAACCGGGGCCAGCCTCTTGTGTTCGACCGGATCGCGCAGTCGGATGCGATCCGTCTCGGGGGGACCGCACGGGACTCTTGACCCCTGCCCCGCATACCGCGCATCGATCGGATTCGACCGAACGATCGCTTCCACGGCGAGGCCCGAGATTCGACCGACGGCCACGCCCGCATCTCACCCTGGAGTCCACCATGCAGCTTGGTGCCTTTTCCGTTTCCCTCACCGTTAAGGACCTCGGCGTCTCTCGGACCTTCTACGAGCAGCTCGGCTTCGAGGTCACCGGCGGGAACGCCGAGTACGGCTACCTCATCCTGGTGAACGGACCGACGGTGATCGGGCTCTTCCAGGGGATGTTCGACCGCAACATCCTGACCTTCAATCCGGGGTGGAACGGGCCGCACGAGGAGGCCCCGGACGGCTTCACCGACGTGCGGGAGCTGGCCGAGCGCCTGTCCGCCGCGGGCGTGGAGTTCACGGAGCAGAAGCTCCCGGAAGAGGGCGGTCCCGGGCACATCGCCTTCGTGGATCCGGACGGGAATCCGATCCTGATCGACCAGCACCGGTAGGGGGGCGGACGGGGCTCCGGTCCCCTTCCCGCCCCCCGCCCCCTCCAACTTGGAGGGTCACAGCCTGCGGAGGGCGACGCCATGGCCGAACCGGCCGCCCCCCGCACGCGAACCAGCCTCCCCCCCGCACCCCAACCGGCCCCGCCCCCCAGCGAGGGGGCGACCGGCGCAGCGACGCGGCGGCTCGAATCCCTCGCCGACTCAGCGCCGGGTGGTCACCCCGTAGGCGTCGACGTCGCGCTGCGCATAGTCCGGTCCGGCGACCTGGAGCAGCTGCGCCGAGTAGCTGCCGGTCGAGGAGGTCGGGACCCAGACCCGCGCGATCAGCCCCGAGGAGAAGGACCCGCGGAGCAGCACACGCCGGCTCGAGGCGCCTTCGCCGATGACGATGGAGCCCGAGGGCACGGTGATCGAGTCGACCGGCCCCCCGCCGACCGACAGGAGGAGCCCGAGGTCGCCCGAGTTCGGCGAGCTGAGCGTCACCTCCCACGGCCCCGTCGGGGGCGGCGGCGGGGGAGGAGGGGGCGGTGTACTGGGGCCTGTGGAGCCCCCGCCTCCGCATGAGAGGAGAAGGAGGGTCACCCCCGCGGCGAGGGTGCGTCGTGCCTTGAGTTGCATCGTCGTCATCGGTTCACCCTCCCCTCGTCGGCTCCTTCTTCGCCACCGCCCGGGCCATCGTTCTCTCCCCTACCGGGGCCTCGACCGACGTTCGCCGAATCGGCGACCGCGGCTTCGAGCTGACGGAGCATCGCGGGGCTGACCGGCGTCCCCGACCGATCGAGCCAGGCGAGAACATCCCCGAGATTGAGTTCGCCGTCGTCATTCCCGGTTCGATCGAGCCAGCCTGTTTCGGCGGCGGAGATCAGCGTCTCGTCGTCGAGGAGCGCGCGGACGACTCGTTCGGGTTCGGGCGGCGCCACGATGACGAGCTCGATCGGCACGGTCACGGCGTCGGGGGAGATGGGGAGTCCCGCGGCATTCTGCGGTTCGACTCGGATCGCTCCGGAGTAGAGCCCGGCCTCCAGGCCGTCGACGTCGAGGACGCCGCGGATGCTGTCGCCCCCGATGCCCTCGAGAGAGGTCAGCGTCAACCAGCTCGCCTCCGCACTCGCAGCCCACGAGACGGTCTCTGCTCGGTAACCCGTGACGACGACCGGAAGACGCGCTGAATCGGGACGCGGATCGTCGACGACCATCTCGATCGTCAGCGGACTGCCGAGGGGGGGAGCGACGAGTCGGGCGGAGTCCTGGACCACGAGGCGATCCTCGAGCGTCCAGGTCCGGCCGCCCACGCCCGCTGCGGTGACGACGAGGGATCCCGCGTACTCGCCGATCGGGAGTCGCGACGCATCACGACTCCATATGAGAGATGCCGCCGGGGTCCCGCGGTCGCGCAGGGCGGTGAGATAGTCGCCGGTGGACGAAAGCAGGCTCCACTCCGCCGTTTCCGCGCGGAATCCGGAGAGGGGCACGGACGCCGAGTCGAGCAGCGCCGCCGTGTTTCCTACCCATGTGGTGTCGGAGTCGGCCTCCGAAGTGTTCTCGAAGTCGAACCCGGGCACGACGACCAGCGAGTCGAGGAGGCGCATCGTTCCCAGGCCCGTCAGAACGACGATCGAATCGACGTACGTCCCGGGAGGGCGGGGTTCGCTGCTGGTCTGACCGAGGGTGGTCACGCGATGCCAGCGGAGCCAGCTCGAGCCCGTACCCGACCCCGGCTCACTCAACGAGAGGTCACGTACCAGGGAGAATCGATCTTCGTCCCAGAGCGCGTTCCACTGAATCGAGGAGGCGCCCGGGCCCCAGAAGGAAATCCGTGCGGAGTCCCGCGCTGCCGACTGACCGAAGACGACCGTATCGACGCGCACTTCGGGATTGAGGGCCAGCCCGAGCCCGGACGCCGTGACTTCCAGCGTGTCGACCAGCATCAGCTGAGTGCGGTCCCCAAGGCCGACCCCGACGAAGAGGGTGTCGATGTACACGCCCGGGAGGCGGTCTTCGACGTTCCGCTGATAGACGAGCTCGGCGCTCCCGCTGCCCCTGAACTCCCAGTCCTCGACGAACCGGAGATACTTCAGCTCGGGGTCGATCCAGGAGAAGGCGCGGGCGATCCAGGGGGCGTCGGCCAGGTCGTCGGTCAGATCGAGACGGATGCTGTTCCGGGTCTCCTCCGAGCCCTGTGGCACCTCGACGCGGGTCGGGCCCGTGGGAGTCAGCGTCGCCCCCGGGACCACTTGGCCCAGGATGAGCATCTGATCCAGCACGACGGCGGTATCCGGCGTGAAGCCGGGGGCCACGATCTCCACCCGGACTTCCCGTTCGCCCTCGGGGAGTGACCAGCTCCTCGCCCGGTAGTAGAGGGTATCGGGGCCGACGCCCTCGAGGGTACGGCCCTCGTCGATGGCGTCTCCGAACGAATCGAGGCGAGCGAGCACCGACTCGGCATCGCGGACGGTCGCGGTCCACGGAACGGCACTCGCTCCCGGCCCCGATGGGGTGATCGCGATCGGCTGTCCCCGGCCCCTCTCCAGGTCCTCGGATGCGAGGATGGAGCGGATCCGGGTCGGGAAGGCCCCGATGGTGGCTGTGCCATCGGAGAGCACGTCGAGCTCGACTTCAACTCGTGTGGTCTGGGTACCGTCCTCGGTCGTGGCCTCGATCGTGGAACGATGCATACCGGGGCGCAGGCCCTCCGCCGGCCACTCCCATTCCAGGCGTCCACTGCCCGTCCCGGAGGTGTTGGTGAGGACGATGGACGGATCGAGCGCCCGTGCGCGCCACGAGACCGGGAGGCCTGCTACGTCGACGGCTTCCAGCTCGATCGACTGCGCAAAGCCTCCGGCGGCCTGCAACTCCGACGCACCGACCTCCGACGCGACCCGATCAGAGTCGAACGCGAAGGCGATGCGTCCGTTGCGAATCCGTACGCGGTACGCCGCACCACTCCTCTCGAGCACGTCGACCGTGACATCGGCGGCGGGATCGTAGAAGGTCTCGCCGGGCCGCCAGAGGCTCCCTTCGTCGCTCGGGGATCCGTTCCCGTCCGTGTCGACGACCTGCGATGGCCGCAGTCGGCCGCGTTGGAACTCGTGAATCACGACACCCTCGGCGAAGAGCGGGGCGTCGTAGCCGACCTGCTCTCGGACCTCCAGCGTGAAGTGACGGTCCTCGATGTCGGCGCCCGGGACGGGGATCCGGACGAGGCGGGCCGTGGCCTCCCCGGCCGGGAGCGCGGACCGATCGATCCACACCTCGGAGGTCCCCGCAGGCGCGTCCCAGACCTCTTCCGCGTCATACCATCCGAGCTGCGCCTTGTGGTACCCGTTGAGGTGGGTGCCGAGGCGGAAGGGGGAGGCCTGGACCCAGCCGGCGTCGCTCATCACATCCCATCGAGAGTCGTATGCGGCTCCGTAGGGTCCCCCCGAGTGCGGCAGGCCGAAGGAATGCCCCATCTCGTGGAGGTAGACCCCGAGGTTGACCGCCGCCCACGATGCCTCCCACGTCATCGGCCAGGCGCGCTCGATCCCGTCGAGCTCCAGACCCATCATGCCGCCGTAGGAACAGCATCCCAGACGGTCGTTGAACTGGAGATTGATCCCCCAGTATTGCGAGAAGTCGACGTCCGCATCGGCTGCCGCGGTGCAGTCCGCGGCCAGCTGATCGGTGAGGGCGCGGTTTCCCGCGAGATACTCCCGCTGGGGTCTGGGCAGGACATACCACTCGGTGACCGCGCTCCCCGCCAAATCGATGCGGCCCTCGCTCACCTCTCGCCAGTAGTGATCTGCTCCGGGGTAGGTGGACCCCATCAGCGAACGGAAGTGAGAGACGGGGTGGATGCGGTTGTCCGGCGAATCGGCAAAGGCGCAGAGGATGGTGATGAACGGACGACTGGTGTCCCCAAAGGAGGAGAGTCCTTGGGGGTCCAGGCCCGCAGGCTCGACGATCTGCAGCGAACCCACCCGCATCCGAGGGGTCCCGATCCGTCCAGACGCGGCAGGTCCGGGTTGAGGCACGCCCTCGACGCGGACTTCGAGACCCTGCAGGCGCGCTGCTCCGCCCAGCTCACGCAGGAGCTGGGGGTCGATGTCGAGTTCGACCGCCCCGCCCCGGGCGGCGAGCGAGACGATCTGAATCGCCGAATCCGCCGGATTCTGCGGATCGCCCCAGACGACGGAGAGTGTGCCCGTCTCCGACCGGGTCTGCGCGGCGACCTCTCCCGTACACGCGAGCAGGCCAAAGCAGAGGAGCACGACGGCCGAGCCGCGTAGGCGCTGAGAGCGGGTCATCATCGACACGGTTCGAGGTTCAGGAGAATCCAGGCGTCCGGTCGGTCCGGATCAGGGCGAAGCATCGCGCGTACACACCCGCCCCGTCGGTCCGGGGCCGTAATCCACTCGCGGAACCGGGCCGGGGTCACGGTCAGGGTGCGGATCGAGCCGTCCGCTTCCGTCAGGGTCGCGTAGTAGCGGGGCGCTCCGCCGTCCGCGGGGTCGCCGACGACCCAGCTCAGAATCCCCTCCACGACCTCGGGTTCGGACGGCACGGGGGAGTCCTCGGACGCGCGCGGGTGGGTCGCGCAGCCGGCGAGCAGGGCGAGTGCCATCAGGATCGGCCGGGAACGGATCGAGGCGCGGTTCGGAGCGAGGTGGACCATGTGCGCGGAAGGTGTCGGTCTCTGCGACGACCCACAAGATTCGTTCAGATATGCACGCCGGCCCCGCCACCTCGGAGGGTGACGGGGCCGGTGCTCGTCGAGCCGGTGCGGGGCGTCGGCCCCGAGCGGCGAGAGACTACATGATCATCCGGCGAAGCTGCATCACCTTGGCCATGTACTTCTCGAAGAACCACTTCTGGATGTCCATCATGTCCAGCTCGCGGCCCTGGATGTACGCCTGCTCGATGTCCGACGTCATGTCGAGCGGAGTGCCCGTGGTGACCAGGAGCGTCGCCTGCTTCCCCGGCTCGAGCGATCCGAGGCGGTCCGAAAGCCCCATGAACTCGGCGGCGTTGATCGTGACGGCCTTGAGGGCCTCCTCCTCCGGAAGGCCGAAGGCGACGGCGACGCCGGCCTCGTAGCCGAGGCGGTTGGTGTAGAGCGCACCCGATCCGCCGGAGATCGCAAAGGTCACCCCGGCCTCGTGGAGTTCGGCCGGCATCGAGTAGGCGCCGTCGTACCCCTCGTAATCCCGGTCCGGAGCGGCCATCGTAGAGGTGAGGATGACGGGGACGTCGTTCGCGATCAGCCGGTCGGCGACGTGGATCGCGTCCCGTCCGCCACGGATGACGAGGCGGACGTTCTCCTCCGTCGCCCAGGTGATCGCATCGTTGATCTGCGCCGCCCCGTTTGCCGCGACGACCACCGGGATCTCCCGGTTCAGCACCGGCATCATCGCCGCATAGCGCGAGTCGGTCGGGAGCTCCTCTCCAGCTTCCATGGCCGCTTTGTATGCCCGCGCGTTCGCGAAGAAGTCCTTGAGCTTCTCCACCTCGGCCGTGTACGACGGGACCTCGAAGTCGGGACCCGCCCACCAGGGCCGGCGCGGGTCCGGGTTCGGCCAGTTGACGTTGAGTGCGGCCGCCTGGTCGAGCGTCATCTCCTCCCAGTCCCACCCCTCGAGCGCCATTGCCGAGGACATGCCGGAGATGAGTCCGCCGCCGGGCGTCGTCAGGGTGGTCAGGACGCCGGCGGAGCGGCTCGTCCCGATGTGACGGCTCTCGGCGTTCACCGCGATCGCCGCCTTCACGTTCGGGTTGAAGTCGCCCAGCTCATTGGTGTCGTTCGAGACGCCCACCGCGCCGATCTCCGCGATGCCGACCGTCGAGTAGGCGTCGATCAGCCCCGGGTAGATGTGCTTCCCGGAGTAGTCGACCACGCGGGCACCGGCCGGGATGGCCACGTCCGCACCGACGGCGGTGATGACGCCGTTCTCGAAGACGATGGTACCGTTCTCGATGGTGCCGTTCGTGACGGTGTGAATCGTGGCGCCGGTGAGGGCGATCGGCTCGGCCTGCGGCGGGACCGTCATTCGGACCTGCGCCTCGACCGCGGACGGGAGGGCGGCCAGGGCGAGCGCACCTGCGACGAGCCCGCCGAGTGCGCCCGACCGGAGGCGGGAGAGTGCGTTCGTCATGGTGCCTCGGGGGCTCGTAGGGGTCGTGGTGTGCATGTCGTTCACCCTCCTCAGCGGTCGCTGGCCGCGAGGACGGCCTGGATGAGCTCCTCGCGCTCGCGCTCGATCTGTGCGCGGAGCTGCGCGTCCTCCTCCAGCGAGAAGAAGCGGCGTCCGTCGATCCAGGTCTGCTCCGCCTTCGTGAACTGCGAGAGCGGGTTGCCGCTCCAGAGCACGAAGTCCCCATCCTTGCCCGGCTCGAGCGAACCGACGCGGTCGTCGATCTCGATCGCCTGGGCGGCGCCGAGGGTGACGGTCCCGAGCGCCTGCTCCTCGGTGAGCCCGGTCCGCAGCAGCTTCCCGGCCTCCCAGTTCATCCGGCTCGCGATCTCGGCGTTGTCCGAGTGGAGCGAGGTGGTCACCCCCGCCTCGATGAGGATGCGGGCGTTGTAGTTGGTAGCGTCGTAGGCCTCGAGCTTGAAGGCGCCCCAGTCGGACCAGACCACGGCGGCCACCCCGGAGGCGGCGAGCTCGGGCGCGATCTTGTACGCCTCCACGCCGTGCTGGAGCGTCTGGACGCGGAAGCCGAACTCCTCGGCCAGGCGGACCAGTGCGAGGAACTCGTCGGCGCGGTAGCCGTGCGAAGAGATCAGGAGCTCCTGATCCATGATGTCGAGGATCGCCTCCATCCGCTGGTCGCGGCGCGGCGGGATGCCCTCACCGGTCTCCTCGTAGCGCTCCCACGCGGCCTGGTAGTCGCGGGCGGCGAGGAAGTGGTCGCGGATGATCTCCTGCGTCCCCATCCGGGTGTCCGGGTAGCGCCCCTGGCGACGCTTCGGGTTCTCCCCGAGCGCGAACTTCACGGTGCGCGGCGCGTTCTCGAGCTTCATGTCGTCGGGGAGGGCACCCCACCGCATCTTCACGATGACGTTCTCGCCCCCGATCGGATTCGCCGAGCCGTGCTTGGCCATCGCGGTGGTCAGCCCGCCCGCCACCTGCCGGTACGCCCAGATGTTGTTGTGCGTGACGACGTCGCCCATCTGCACCTCGGGCACGATCGCGAAGCCGCTCTCGTTGACCGAGGAGATCCCCGAGTGGATGTGCGGATCGATGAGTCCCGGTGTGACGTGCTTCCCGGTGCCGTCGATCTCCATCGCGCCGCCCGCCGAGAGGTCCATCCCGACCTCGACGACCTTCCCGTCGCGGATCAGGAGGTCGGCGTTCTCCATCTTCCCCTGCGGGCCCTGCGTCCAGACGGTCGCGTTGCGCACGACCACGTCCTGCATCTCCGGCATCGACTCGACCCCGTACTCCATCATCGGGCGGATGAAGGGGAGGTCGACGTCCGGCACGTTCATCGCCACGACGCCGCGCGCCGGACCCTCGAAGGCCTCGACGCGGGTCCCGGTGAACTGCGGGTCCGCCCCGTTCGGAAGGCGGGTCCAGCCGTAGAAGTCCTCGCCGTCGACGGCGCCGGAGAGGAGGATGAAGCCCTGGTAGCCGAGGGCGTTCCCGTCGAAGCGCGCCTCGATGCGGCCGGTCTCCGCCACGACGGAGGCGGAGATCAGGTCGATCGACTGCCCGTCGAAGCGGGGCGGCCCGCCTGCCGGGAGCTCGATCGAGCCGGTCAGGCGGTTGAGCGTCCCCTCGAGTCGGAGGGTGGCCTCGAAGCCCCACTCGTCCTCGGAGGCGATGCGCCAGGTGCCGCGCGGATCGATCTGCGGGGCGCGGCTGACCTCGTAGGCCATCCCCTCGACCCAGACGTCGCGGATCGTGGCCTCCTCGGTGAAGAGGTCGCCCTCGGAGACCACCAGGTTCGCGACCTTCCCCTCCTCGATCGTGCCGTGCGTCCGCTCGATCCCGAGGAAGCCGGCCGGCGTCGTGGTGAGCGCCGCGAGGGCGTCGTCGGAGGAGAGCCCGCGGGCGACGGCGGTGCGGAGGTTGGTCATGA
>JANQLR010000270.1 GCA_028280525.1 Longimicrobiales bacterium | reverse complement strand
CCATTCGCGACGGCTCGGCGGCGATCACGGGGCTCCTCCTCGGGCTCACGCTCCCCGCCGGCCTCCCGCTTTGGATGGCCGCGCTCGGCGGCGTCGTCTCGATCGTCTTCGGGAAGTGGGTCTTCGGTGGGCTCGGGCAGAACGTCTTCAACCCGGCGCTCATCGGCCGCGCCTTCCTGCA
This sequence comes from Longimicrobiales bacterium, assembly GCA_028280525.1. Lineage (GTDB taxonomy): Bacteria > Gemmatimonadota > Gemmatimonadetes > Longimicrobiales > Gaopeijiaceae > Gaopeijia. The sequence continues at coordinate 6,782 of JANQLR010000270.1, read as the reverse complement.
GGCCGCCTTCCCCGTCGCCATGACCACCTGGCCGCTCCCGACCGGAGCCGCGCTCCCCGACGGTGGCGCCATGGGGTGGGCCGCGCTTCGCGGCGACCTCTTCGCCCTCCCGCTTCTCGGGGCTCAGGTCGACGCCTTCACCGGCGCGACCCCCCTCGGACTCATGAAGTTCGAGGGGGTGACCACCGCGACGACCGACCTCTTCATGGGGACCATCGCCGGCTCGATCGGCGAGACCTCTGCGATCCTCATCCTCCTGGGCGGGCTCGTCCTCGCCTGGCGGGGATACCTCGACTGGCGTATCCCGGCGAGCGTCCTCCTGACCGTGGCGTTGCTGTCCAGCGCACTGCACGTCATGCGTCCGGAGGCGCTCCCGGGTGCGCCCTTCATGCTCTTCTCCGGCGGACTCATGCTCGGCGCCGTCTACATGGCGACCGACATGGTGACCTCCCCCGTGACCTCTCGCGGGGCGTGGATCTACGGCGCGGGGATCGGTCTCCTGGTGGTCGTCATCCGATACTGGGGCGGCCTCCCCGAGGGCGTCATGTACGCGATCCTCCTCATGAACGCCTTCGTCCCCTTCATCGACCGGGCCACGCAGCCGCGCGTCTTCGGGACCGGGCGTCGGGAGGCGGTGTCGTGAGCGAGCGACTTCCGACCGTGGGCGGGACGGGCGTGGGCCCCTCGGGGCTGGACGCTCCAGGTGTGGGTCCGTCGGGCGAGGGCCGGTCGAACGCGTCTCCGGCGACGCCCGGTGTGGCCGCCGGACCTCCCCCGCCGCCGAACGCGCCCCCGCCGTCGAGCGCAGCCCGGCTCATCCTGACCCTCGCCTTCGCCGGCGCGATCGCGGGGCTCGCCATCGTCCTCGTGCACCGCTGGTCCGAGCCGCGCATCGAGGCGCACCGGGCACGCGTCCTCGCGACGGCGATCGATCAGGTCCTGGGGACGCCCGCGTCGACCGGCGTCTACTTCCTGACGGACGGCGGCTTCGATCCCGCCCCGACGGTCGACACCACCGGCCTCGACCGCATCTACGTCGGCTTCGACGAGGGCGGCGGGGCGATCGGGATCGCGACCGTGGCGGCCGAGCCCGGCTTCCAGGATGTGATCCGTCTCATCTTCGGCTACGACCCGAACACGCGGACCGTGGTGGGGATGAGGGTCCTGGAGAGCAAGGAGACGCCGGGCCTCGGTGACAAGATCGAGAAGGACATGGAGTTCGTCGGCGCCTTCGACGACGTCCTGGCCCCGATCCTCGGGGTCAAGCCGGGCGCCGGGAGCGGCGCGCCGAACGAGGTCGACATGATCACCGGCGCGACGATCTCCGCGCAGGCGGTGATCGACATCATCAACAACCGACTGGCCGCTCTGGAGGGCCCGCTGGACCGACTCGAGCCGACCGGAGGGCGCGCACCATGAGTCCTCGAGCCACCACCCCCGGCGAGGACTTCCTCCGCGGCATCTGGCGCGAGAACCCCGTTCTCGTGCAGCTCCTCGGCCTCTGCCCCGCCCTCGCCGTCACGAACACCGTGGCGAACTCCCTCGCGATGGGTCTCGCCACCTTCTTCGTCATGATGGGGTCGAGCATCCTCGTCTCGGCGGCGCGGCACTGGATCGCCCGCGAGGTCCGGATCTCCGCCTACATCCTGATCATCGCGACCTTCGTGACGATCGCGGATCTGGTCCTCGCGGCGGTCGTCCCCGACATCCACAAGGCGCTCGGGGCCTTCATCGCGCTCATCGTGGTGAACTGCATGATCCTCGGGCGGCAGGAGTCCTTCGCCTCGAAGCGACCCGTCGGGCGGGCGATCCTCGACGCAGCCGGGACCGGGGTCGGCTTCATCATCGCCCTGGTCATGGTCGGGGGTGTCCGCGAGGTGCTCGGCAACGGGACCTTCCTCGGCTACGCCCTCTTCGGGCCGAGCTTCGAGCCGTGGATCGTGATGATCCTGCCGCCCGGGGGCTTCTTCACTCTCGGTGTCCTCCTCCTCCTCTTCGCGGGCTGGGAGGAGCGCAAGAACCCGCCCGAGTCGCGTCGCTGGGCGAATCCGGTCACCCGGACCGTGGATTCCGTTCCGGCGGGCGCAGGGGCCGGGGGTGAGGCTGGAGCTGGAGGGTCGGGCGCCGGACGCGGGCCGACCCCGGGTGCGGAGGTCGGCGCATGACGGAGCTCGCCGGGATCTTCCTGTCCGCGATGCTGGTGAACAACTTCACCCTCGTCCTCTTCCTGGGCCTCTGCCCCTTCCTCGGGGTGTCGGCGAAGGTGGAGACGGCGGTGCGGATGGGGGGCGCGAACGTCTTCGTCCTCACCATCACCTCCCTCGTCGCCTCGTTTCTGAACGCGTACATCCTCCCGTACGCGCCCTGGCTTCGGCTCATCGCCTTCATCGTCGTCATTGCCTCCCTGGTGCAGATCGTGGAGGCGGCGATCAAGAAGCTGAGCCCGGCGCTCTTCCGGGAGCTCGGGATCTTCCTCCCGCTGATCACCACGAACTGCGCGATCCTCGGCCTCGCGATCTTCCAGACGAACCGGGGCTACGGCGCGGTGGAGGGGCTCGCCTTCGCGCTCGGAGCCGGTGCAGGACTCACCCTCGCGCTGATCCTGATGGCGTCGCTGCGCGAGAAGATCGAGCTCTCCGACGTCCCCTCGATCGCTCGCAGCATGGGCCTCGTTCTCATCCTCGCCGGGAGTCTCTCGCTCGCCTTCATGGGCTTCGCGGGACTCCTGAGCTCCTGAGGTGGAGGCGCACCCATGACCCCCGGTTTCCTCCCCTTCGATCCCGACTCCATGGGGCTCCTGGGCGACCTGGTCCTCGGTGCGGGCGGCGGCGCCCTCCTCTTCGCCATCTTCATCGCCCGCGCCTTCGCACGGGGCCCCGAGACGGGGCTCGATCCATGCGCAGGGTGTGACGGCTCGGCGTGCGATACCGCGGCGGAGTGCCCATCCTCAGGGAGAGGGCACGCCCCGCACCTCACATCGACCACCTCGGAGGTGACTCCATGACGAACGATCGAAAGACCGCCCCCGAGGGCGCCAAGCCCGAGAACGTCTACTGCCCCAGCTGTCGGCACCCGGTGCGGATCACCGTCGGCCGCGGACACCGGGACGGCCACGCCAACCTCCCCGATGCGGGGGAGGTCGTCTGCATGGACTTCGGCGGGGCGTGCGGGGAGGGCACCTGCCCCCTCACCGGCCGTCCGGGGATGGTCATGGGCGTGCGCCTCGCGAAGTCCCACCTGAACGACGCCGCCTTCCAGACGATTCACGGCGAGTGCGCCTCCTGCCACGCCATGGTCGCCCTCGAGATGCTCGATCGTGATCACGCGATCTGCCCCGAGTGCGAAACGACGAACCGCTACGTCTTCGTCGACTTCGAGGACGGGAGCGCGGTGGCGATCACCGAGGTCTGAGCGGGGCTGAACCCGGCGCCGTAGGCGGTTCGTACGGAATGCGGAGCCCTTCAGCCTGCGAGCCGCCATGACCGTCGTCGGTGCCGTCCATCTGATCTTCTCGCTGGTCGCCGTGCTCGCCGGCGCCGTCGTCCTGATGCTCGACAAGGGGACCCGGTGGCATCGCAGCTGGGGCCACGCCTACACCTGGGCGATGGTGGGCGTCGTGGTGACGTCCTTCGGCATGTACAACATGACCGGCCGTTGGGGCCCCTTTCACGTCTTCGCCGCCGTCGCCGGCGTGACGCTGCTCGCCGGGATCGGGATGGTGCTCCTGCGGCGCCCGCGTGGAGGGTGGCTCGAGGGCCACGCCACCACCATGTCGTGGTCCTACATCGGGCTGATGGCGGCCTTCGCCGCGGAGTCGCTGAGCCGTTTCGTCATGCCGTACGCGGTGTCTCGCTTCGACGGGCAGGGCCAGCTCCTGGGCATCTTCTGGTCCGCCGTCGGAGTCGCGACCTTCGCGACCGTCGCGGCTGGGTGGTGGCTCGTGAAGACGCGGCTCCCGGGCTCGCTCGCGGCGACGCCCCGGGCGATGCGGGAGGAGCGCGCCGAACTCCGCCAGCTGGAGGAAGCCGCCAAGGAGTAGGGACGGTCTTCGGCTCCGTGATGTCCGATCTGGTCGTCATGACGACATTCCGGACACGGGCACCTCTCGGTATCCTCGAGGTGACTCACAGCTTCGGGGTGTTCGAGATGAGCCGACGACGCAGCGTCCTCGTCCTCCTCTACGAGGGGGTCCATTCGCTCGACGTGACCGGTCCCGCCGAGGCGCTGGCCACGGTCCGGGATGCCGACGGCGAGCCCGGGTACGAGATCGCCTTCCACTCGCTGGACGGTCGCGCCGTCCGCGCAGAATCCGGGCTCTGCCTGCAGCCGGACGGGCCGGTCCACGACGCTCTCAGCGCGGACCTGCTGGTCGTCCCCGGCGGGCGCGGCGTTCACGACCCCGACCGCCTCGCTCGCCTGGCCAGTTGGGTGCGGAACGCCCAGGAGCGTTTCGGGACGATCGTCTCGGTGTGCACCGGCGCCTTCGTGCTGGCAGAGGCAGGCCTCCTGGACGGTCGCCGGGTTGCGACCCACTGGGCCCACTCCCGAGAACTCCGGGCGCGGTACCCCCGGATTCAGGTGGACCCCGACCGACTCTTCGTCCGGGACGGCCGCATCCTGACCTCCGGCGGTGTGACCGCGGGCGTCGACCTCGCGCTCCACCTGATCGCCGAGGACTTCGGACACGAGGCGAGCACGGAGGTGGCCCGCGAACTCGTGGTCTTCCTGCGGAGATCGGGGAGTCAGAAGCAGTTCTCCGCTCCCCTTCGGCTCCTGGCGCAGGCGTCGGACCGCCTTGCTCAGGTCGGCCTATGGATGAGCAATCACCTGGACGAGGATCTACGGGTCGAGGCGCTCGCCCGGCGCTCGCACCTGAGTCCCCGCCAGTTCTCCCGGCGCTTCCGCGAGAGCTACGGGGAGCCGCCCGCCTCCTACGTTCGGCGCCTCCGGGTCGATGGCGCCCGGCACCTTCTCGAGGAGGGGGTCGGCGTGCAGAAGGTCGCGCGGGCGGTGGGGTTCGAGACCGTGGACGGTCTTCGTCGCGCCTTCGGGCGGACGCTGGGGGTGACCCCGGCCGCCTACCGGGAACGCTTTCGCCGCGGGGTCGCGGGAGGAGTCGATTCATGAACCGCAGGAGCTTCATCGGATCGGCCGCGGTGGCACTCGCGGCGGCCACCTGGGGGGCTCACGGCCTCCACGCCCGCAGACCCGGGTTCCGCTGCCCGCCGTGCGGGTGCGCGATGGACGGCGAACTGTTCGACGCGCCGGGCCGCTGTCCCGCCTGCGGGATGACGCTGCAGCCGGCCGGGGAAGTCCAACTCGGCCCGTCTCCGGCCGAGATTCCGATGGGTGCGGGACGCTTCACGATGGCGGGTCGAAGCGGGGCGCCCGGAAGCCGGATCACCATCCACTACTTCCGCCCAGCGCGCTTCCACGAGCGATCGCCGATCCTCCTCGTCGTGCCCGGGGCCGGCCGCAATGGGGGAGACTACCGGAATGACTGGCTCGAGACTGCCGAGAGGACGGGGGCGTTGATCGCCTCGCTCGAGTACCCCGAGGAGATGTACGACTTCGCGGCGTACCACCTCGGTGGGGTCGCGAGCGAGGTCGTCCAGCGGAACGCCCGGGTGGAGCGGCGGCCCGGCGCCACCGTCGTCCGCATGGACGACGACGATCTCGACGTCCGCGTCGAGCCGGATCGGAGCCGGTGGCTCTTCCCGGACCTCGACCGCGTCTTTGAGCAGCTGAAGGCGGCCACCGGGTCGACGGAGGAGAGGTACGCCTGCTTCGGCCACTCCGCCGGCGGGCAGATCCTGCACCGGGCCGCTCTCTTCCACCCGACGCTGAAGGCGAGCCACATCGTGGCGGGGAATGCGGGCTTCTACACCCTCCCCGATCCGGCCGAGGCCTACCCCCTCGGACTCGGGGGCACGGGGGTGACCGACGAGGAGGTCCGGCGGGCACTCGGCGCGCCCCTCACCCTCCTCCTCGGCGAGCTCGACAACGGGGACGACGCGGGTGGGACCCTCCTGCACACTCCCGCCGTGGACCGGCAGGGTCTGGGTCGACTCGATCGTGGGCGCACCTTCTTCGCGGCCGGGCAAGCGCTGGCCGAACGGATCGGAGCGCCCTTCGGATGGGGACTGGAGGTCGTGCCGGGCGTGGGACACGACCACGTCGGGATGGCCGCGGCGGCGGCCCGCCTCCTCTTCCCGATGGCACGCGAAGGGCAGGGCGCCGGGGCCCGCAGGCGAGCGGACTGAACCAGCCCGCGCCGGACGAAGCAGGGGGCGCCGGACGAAACAGGGGGCGCGTGCGCCCTGCCCCCCGGGGGCGGCGGCTACGGGTGGTGCGGGTCGAGCCGGTCCGGTCCGTCGGGATCCCGCTCCGGATCCGTCTCGAACTCCTCTTCGTTCAGCTTGAAGCCCTCGGTCGCCTCGGGGTCGATGTCCTCCCCGACGACGCGGTTCGCGATGTACTCGCCGAGCGTCGGACCCTGCTTGAACGCCTCGGCCGAGCCGCCGCCCACGATCCAGCTGTTCTCCCACCCGGGGTGCTTGTCGACGATGAAGTTGCGGTCGATGCTCGACTCGTAGTGGCAGGCGCGCGTCCCGAGAACCGGCTGGTCGCCGATGAGCGGGAAGATGCCCCGGACCCACTCGCGCTGGCGCTCGACCGCCTCGGCCGGGACGTGCCGGTCGGAGGTGTCCGGGTCGTCCTGGCGAACGCCCCCCGCGCGGGCTCGGACCCCGACGAAGTCCGGCGGGATCGAGGGCCAGCCG
>JANQLR010000369.1 GCA_028280525.1 Longimicrobiales bacterium | reverse complement strand
CCCCCCCCCCGGGGGGGGGGGGGGGGGGGGGGGGGTGCTCCAGGGCCCCGTCCCCACCACCACCCCGACCGACCCCCCACCTCCGGGTCACGCCTCCGTCACCCCTCGGCAACCCCTCATCCGCGCGGCGTACCCGCCCATTGACCTGCCGCGCCGCTCCCCCATCTTTGCCTTCTGTGATCGTTAGCACTCGACCCGAGCGAGTGCTAACAGTGCTCTCTTCTCGGGATCGCTACCACCGGAGGCAGTCGGCACATGTCTGCTGCAGAGAAGATCAAGCCGCTCGCGGATCGCGTCGTCGTTCAGGCCCTCGAGGAAGCCGAGCAGATGCGCGGCGGCCTCTACATCCCGGACACCGCCAAGGAGAAGCCCCAGCAGGGGAAGATCGTCGCGGTCGGCCCGGGGAAGGTCTCGGACGACGGGACCCGCATCGAGCCGGAGGTGAAGGTCGGCGACGTCGTCCTGTACGGGAAGTACAGCGGCACCGACGTGACCGTCGACGGGGACGAGTTCCTCATCCTTCGCGAGTCGGACGTCCTCGCCATCATCGGCTGACGACCGCACCGCACCGAATTCCAAGATCCACTCCCAGATAGAGTCATCAGGAGAACCTCATGGCTGCCAAGGAACTCGATTTCGACATCGAGGCTCGCGCCAAGCTGAAGGCTGGCGTCGACAAGCTCGCCCGCGCGGTGAAGACCACCCTCGGACCCAAGGGCCGGAACGTCGTTCTGGACCGGAAGTTCGGCTCCCCGACCGTCACCAAGGACGGCGTCTCCGTCGCCAAGGAGATCGAGCTCGAGGACGCCGTCGAGAACATGGGCGCGCAGATGGTGAAGGAGGTCGCGACCAAGACCTCCGACCTCGCCGGTGACGGCACCACCACCGCGACCGTCCTCGCTCAGGCCATCTTCGCCGAGGGCCTCAAGAACGTCACCGCCGGCGCCAACCCGATGGGTCTGAAGCGCGGCATCGACAAGGCGGTCGAGAAGGTCGTGGAGCAGCTCCACGCGATCTCGCAGGAGACCAAGGGCAAGAAGGAGATCGCCCAGGTCGGCACCATCTCGGCCAACAACGATCCGGAGATCGGCGAGCTCATCGCCGACGCGATGGAGAAGGTCGGGAAGGACGGCGTCATCACGGTCGAGGAGGCCCGCGGCCTGGAGACCACCCTCGAGACCGTCGAGGGGATGCAGTTCGACCGCGGCTACCTGTCGCCGTACTTCGTGACGGACTCGGAGCGGATGGAGGCGGCGCTCGACGACGCGCTCATCCTCATCCACGACAAGAAGATCTCGTCGATGAAGGACCTCCTCCCGATCCTCGAGAAGGTCGCCCAGACCGGGAAGCCTCTCCTGATCATCGCCGAGGACATCGAGGGCGAGGCGCTCGCCACCCTGGTGGTCAACAAGCTGCGCGGCACGCTGAAGGTCGCGGCGGTCAAGGCGCCCGGCTTCGGCGACCGCCGGAAGGCCATGCTCCGGGACATCGCGGTCCTGACCGGGGGCCAGGTCGTCTCCGAGGAGGTCGGCTTCAAGCTCGAGGGCGCGCAGCTCTCGGACCTCGGCTCGGCGAAGCGCGTCGTGATCGACAAGGACAACACCACGATCGTCGACGGCGCCGGTGAGGGCGAGAAGATCCAGGGCCGGATCGAGGAGATCAAGGTCGCGATCGACAAGTCCTCCTCCGACTACGACCGGGAGAAGCTCCAGGAGCGTCTTGCGAAGCTCTCCGGGGGTGTGGCGGTCATCAACGTCGGTGCCGCCACCGAGACCGAGATGAAGGAGAAGAAGGCCCGCGTCGAGGACGCCCTTCACGCGACCCGCGCGGCCGTGGAAGAGGGGATCGTTCCCGGCGGTGGCGTCGCGCTCCTCCGCGCTCAGACCGCCCTCGCGGGCTTCACCGTCGAGCGTGCGGACGAGCAGGTCGGTGTCGACATCCTTCGGCGCGCGCTCGAGTCGCCGATCCGTCAGATCTCGACGAACGCCGGGGTCGAGGGGTCGATCGTGGTTTCGAAGGTGCGCGAGAACGACACCGCCTCCTTCGGCTACAACGCCCTGACCGACACCTACGAGGACCTGGTCGACGCCGGTGTGATCGACCCGACCAAGGTGGTCCGCACCGCGCTCCAGAACGCGAGCTCGATCGCGGGTCTCCTCCTCACCACCGAGGCGGTCGTCACCGAGAAGCCGGAGCCCGAGGCTGCGGCGCCCGGCGGCGGTATGCCCGGCGGCATGGGCGGCATGTACTGAGGCGCCGGGTCCGGGGCCAGGGCGTCGTCGGTCTCCGGGCGGGTCGCTGCGACGTAGCGCTGCTACGTCTCACTCCCCGTCCTCGACCTCCTACCCCTGACACCCGGCCTCGACGCCTCCCGGTCGACTGAGGTGGTTGGTTGATCGAGACGTGCAGGACCTGCGGGGTCCGTCTCCTTCGGGGGGCGGGCCCCGTTGTCGTGATCGGAGTGGGACTCCGTCTTCGCGGGGTTGGTGAGGCTGGACCCGGGTCGCGTCCCGACGGTGTTCCACCGGGGCCCTCCCGCCGCTCCCGGGCGAACTCGGAGCTCGCTTCGGGGTTGAGGTTTAGCCGCGCCTAAATAGATTGGAGTCAGCGATATTTCGGCTCACCTAAATTTGCCTGTTCCCACCATGTCCCCGGCCCTCCGACACGCTTCACTTCGCCTGATCTTCGCCCTCGTGGCGGTCCTCCTCGCCGGACCGGCCTCCCTCGCGGCCCAGACCGTCACCGGCCGCCTGACCTCGGCCGGAGAGGCCATCGCCAACGTCCAGGTCATTGCCGGACGACTGGCGAGCCCCCTCGCGGCCGCGGTCAGCCAGCGGGACGGGTCCTTCCGGATCACCGGGCTCCCGCGGGGTGAGGTCACCCTCACCTTCCGAGGGCTGGGCTACGAGACGGTCGAGCGGGTCGTCGACGTCCCCGCCTCCGGAACCGTCACTCTCGAGGTCGACCTCACCGCCGTGACCTTCGAGATGAACCCGATCGTGGTAACGGGGTCGCTCGCGGAGCAGCGGGTCAAGGATTCGCCGGTGAAGGTCGAGGTGGTGTCGCAGCGTCTCCTGGAGCGGAACGCGTCCCGCTCGTTGATGGACGCGGTGGGGCGGGTGAACGGCCTCTACCAGCAGGTCGACTGCGGGGTCTGCTACACGAACAGCATCCGGGTGAACGGGATGGAGGGGCCGTACACGGCGATCCTCATCGACGGGATGCCGATCATGGGCGCCCTCGCGAGCGTCTACGGTCTGAACGGCATCGACCCGCGCGTGGTCGAGCAGATCGAGATCCTCAAGGGCCCCCAGTCGACGCTCTACGGCACGGAGGCGATGGGCGGCGTGATCAATGTGATCACGAAGGACCCGCGCTTCGCACCGCGCTTCGGCCTCGACATGAACTTCAGCGACCTGGGTCAGCTGAACACGCAGCTGATGTGGGCGCCGAACTCGGAGAACGTCAGCGCCCTCGTCACCGGTTCGCTGCAGCACAACGACCGCTTCGTCGACCGGAACCAGGACGCCTTCTCCGACCTGACCCTCGACACCCGCGCCACCCTCTTCGGGAAGGCGGGGATCTACCGGAACGGAGTCGAGCGGATCGGCCTCTCGGCGAAGCTCTACTACGAAGACCGCTTCGGCGGCCTCGACGAGTGGACCGAGAGCGACCTGGGGAGCAGCACGGTCTATGGCGAGTCGATCCAGACGCAGCGCGCCGAGGTGATGATGCGCGCCCGCACCCCCTGGGAGAACGTCCGCTTCATGGGCTCCTACACCTGGCACGATCAGGAGTCGTGGTACGGCGATCTCTTCTACGGAGCCCGACAGGACATCGCCTTCGGTCAGCTCGTCTGGGACCCGGCGGAGGGGCGCAACTTCGACGTGATGGCCGGGACCTCGATCCGCTGGGACCGCTACGACGACGAGACGCCCGCCACGCCCCAGGACGACACGCGCTTCATCCCGGGCGTCTTCGCCGAGGGGACCTGGTTCCCGACCGAGAAGCTCGCCCTCCTCGCCGGGGCCCGGGTCGACCGGCAGGACGACCACGGGACGATCTTCGCTCCGCGCGCCACGCTCAAGGCGGACGTCTGGGAGAACGGAACGCTTCGCGGCTCCTTCGGGACAGGCTTCCGCATCGTGAACCTCTTCACCGAGGACCACGCCGCGCTGACCGGCGCCCGTCAGGTGATCATCGCCGAGGGGCTGGAGCCGGAGGAGTCGGTCTCCTTCGCCGCCAACTTCAACCAGATCCTGGAGTTCGGCGACCGGAACATGATGATCGACGTGGACGTCTTCCGCACCGAGTTCTCGAACCGGATCATCCCCGACTACGACACGAATCCGAACCAGATCATCTACGCGAATCTGGTGGGCACCTCGGTGAGCCAGGGCTTCTCCGTCTCGATGAACCAGAACTTCGGCGACACCCCCTTCCTCTACAATCTCGGCTTCACCGTGCAGGACGTCTTCGAGGAGGGCGACGCCGGGGTCCGGGAGGCCGTGCCCTTCGCGGCCGACTACACGGCGACGTGGGGCGCGCAGTACACCTTCCGTTCGATCCTGGGCGGGCTCGGCGTCGCCTACACGGGTCAGATGGTCGGCCCGATGCGCCTCCCCGAGTTCACCGAGCCCGTCCCGCGACCGACCCGGTCCGAGCGCTTCACCCAGCACGACGTCCAGCTCGACCTGGCCGTCGGCGACGGGCGCGAGTTCTACTTCGGAGTGGAGAACCTCGGGGACTTCCGGCAGCCTTCGCCGCTCATCGACCCGGCGAACCCCTTCGGCGACACCTTCGACACGGCGTACGCCTACGGCCCGGTCGTGGGGCGGCGCGTCTTCGCCGGCGTTCGGCTGACGCGCGGTCGGTAGGAGACCCGGACCCGGTGCGCCCTCCGCTTCCTCGACGTCGCCGATGCGTCCCGGCGCTCCTCGCGCTCCCCGCGCTCCTGGCCCTGGGGTGCGCCGGGGGCCGGGGCGGGGAGGGGCCGGAGGTCGCACCGTCCACCGTCGAGGAGACCCGGGCGACGGCCGGAGCCGGAGGGGATCTGCGGACGGCCGACCCCTCGACATCGGGCCAACCCGCGCCCCCTTCGGCCGCCCCCTTCGACTACGACTGGAGCGTCCTCCGGATCGGCGGCGGCGCGGTCGAACTCGAAGCGCTCCGAGGACGCCCCCTGGTCCTCAACTTCTGGGCGAGCTGGTGCCCGCCCTGCATTCGTGAGCTCGCCTCCTTCGAACGCCTCGTCGACTCCGCCGCGGCGCAGAAGGTCGACGCCACCTTCCTCTTCGTCTCCCCCGAGCGGCTGGACGTCGCGCAGGCCTTCGTGGAACGGAACGGGTGGGAGCTTCCGTTCGCCGTGGAGCAACGGCGCGCCCCGGCCTCGCTGGGGGACCTGGTGCTCCCGACCACCTTCATCGTTGCCCCGGACGGCCGGGTCGCCCTCCGGCACCGCGGGGCGACCGACTGGGACCGTCCCGAGGTGCTCGAGCTCCTGCGGAGTCTCTCGGAAGAGGCCGCGCCCGCAGGTGGCCCGGAGGCGGCCCGATGACGCGCCTCCCCGCGGCTCTGGCGGGCCTCGCACTCCTCCTGTCGCCGCTGGCCCTCTCGGGGCAGTGGACTCCCACCCGGGACGGGGACCCGGTCACCGTCGTGGCCGAGTCGGCGGACCGGGTGCGCGGGGGATTCTCCGTACGCGTCGACATCGCCCCCGGCTGGTACGTCTACGGGGTCGATGCCACCTCCCTCGGGCTCCCGCTCTCGGTCGTGACCGACGACGGCGAACCCCTCCCCGTCCGCACGCTGCACGCCCCCGACACGACCGCCTTCGAAGGCACCGCAATCCCCGTGCACCGGGGCCTCGTCGAACTCCGTGTCGACGTCTCGGAGCTGAACCACCCCCGCTACCTCCGCGTGCGCTGGGCCGCCTGCCGAGGCGACCTCTGCATCCCCCGGGAGACCCGCGTCCAGGTGGCGGGAAGTCGACCCGCCCCGACGTCCTGACACCCTCGCGCACAGGCGGTTACCTTATCCGGTAGATGTCGGCCCACAGGTAGGTGGGGCGGCCTCATCTTCCGATCCAGGACGCACACCATGTCCGACGTGGTTCGAGTCACCCTCCCCGACGGGAGCGTGCGCGAGCTCCCCGCGGGATCCACGGCTGGCGACGTCGCCGCCGACATCGGTCCCGGTCTCGCCAAGGTCGCCGTGGCGGCCGTGATCCAGGGCGAGGTCGTCGACCTGACGCGCCCCCTCGAGGGCGAGGTCGAGCTGAAGATCCTCACCGAGCGGGACCCGGAGGCCCTCCCGGTCCTCCGCCACTCCGCCGCCCACATCCTCGCGACGGCGGTTCGTGAGCTCCGTCCGGGCGCGGGCATCGGTTTCGGGCCGGCGATCGACGAGGGGTTCTACTACGACTTCGAGGTCGACGAGCCATTCACCCCGGAGGAGCTGGAGCACTTCGCCGCGAAGATGAAGGAGGTGATCGAGGACGATCAGCCCTTCGAGCGACGTCGGGTGACCAAGGAGGAGGCGCGCGAGCTCTTCTCGGACGATCCGCTGAAGCTCGAGCGGCTCGAGGAGTTCGACGACGACGAGGTGATCACCGTCTACGAGAACGGGCCCTTCCTGGATCTCTGCCGGGGACCGCACGTCCCCTCGACCGGTCGGCTGCGCCACTACGAACTGCTCTCCACGGCGGGTGCGTACTGGCGGGGCGACGAGCGTCGTCAGATGCTCCAGCGGATCTACGGCACCGCCTTCTTCAACCGGAAGGAGCTGAAGAAGCACCTTCAGCGCCTCGAGGAGGCCAAGAAGCGCGACCACCGCGTCCTGGGGCGGGAGCTCGACCTCTTCTCGACCGATCCGCGCGTCGGGTCGGGGCTGATCCTCTGGCACCCGAAGGGTTCGACGGTCCGGATGGAGATCGAGAACTTCGAGCGGGAGCTGGTTCTGAAGCACGGCTACGAGCTGGTGTACACGCCGCACGTCGTCTCCGAGAAGCTCTTCGAGATCTCCGGTCACCTGGAGAACTTCTCGGAGAACATGTTCGGGGCGATGGAGATCGAGGGTGCGCGCTACCGCCCGAAGCCGATGAACTGCCCGGGGCACATCGCGATCTTCCAGTCGCGGCCCCATTCGTACCGCGACCTCCCGATCCGGATGGCCGAGTTCGGGACCGTGTACCGCTACGAGCGGTCGGGCGTCCTGCACGGGATGCTCCGGGTGCGCGGCTTCACCCAGGACGACGCGCACGTCTTCTGCACGCGGGAGCAGGCGCCGGGCGAGATCGAGCGTCTCCTCGACCTGGTCGACGAGATGATGGCGGCCTTCGGCTACCCGTACACGATCGAGCTGGCCACGCGCCCCGAGGAGAAGTCGCTCGGCTCGGACGAGGAGTGGGCGTACGCCACCTCCGTCCTCGCCGACACCCTCGAGCGCCGGGGGATCGAGTACACGATCGACGAGGGGGGCGGGGCCTTCTACGGGCCGAAGCTCGACTTCAAGCTGATCGACGCGATCGGTCGGAAGTGGCAGGGCCCGACGGTCCAGCTCGACTTCAATCTCCCGGAGCGCTTCGGGATCGACTACGTCGGCGAGGACAACGAGCGCCACCGGCCCGTGATGCTGCATCGCGTCCTGGTCGGATCGATGGAGCGCTTCGTCGGCGGACTGATCGAGCACTACGCCGGGGCCTTCCCGACCTGGCTCGCGCCCGAACAGGTCCGGGTCCTTCCGATCTCCGAGCAGTGGGAGGCGAGCGCACGAGAGCTCGTCGACCAGCTCAGGGAGGCGGGGGTCCGTGCCGAGCTGCACGGACGGGATACGCTGTCGGCGCGGATCCGCGACGCGGAGCTGCACAAGGTCCCCTACATGGGGGTCGTCGGAGAGCGCGAGGCGGAGGCGGGAACCGTGGCCGTGCGGAAGCGGGGCGCCGGCCGGAAGCAGGAGATCGTGGAGCGAGCCGAGTTCGTCGCCCGGGTGACGCAGGAGATCCGCGAGCGCCGCTGGGACGGCGCGACGGAGAACGGCGGGAGCTGATCTCGATGCGCCCTCCCTCGCTCCGGTCGCACGCCCCGCGTCGACGCCTCTCCCTCCTGGCCTTCGCCCTCGTCCTGGTCCTCGCGGGCGGTCTGCCGGCGGGCCTCGCGGGGCAGGACGGTGCCGCCGGGCGGTGGGAGGGCGCCGTGCGCACCCCGGCGGGCGAGCTGCGGATGACGATCGAGCTCGTGGCCGGTGATCCGTGGAGCGGAAGCGTCGACATCCCGCAGCAGGGGGCGCAGGGGCTCGCGCTCACCGAGATCCGGATCGCGGGGGACTCCGCGGTCTTCGCGATCGCCGACATCCCCGGAGACCCCACCTTCCGCGGCGTGGTGGCTGGCGACTCGCTGACCGGCGCCTTCACGCAGGGCGGCAGCGTCCTGGACTTCGGCTTCGTCCGCGCCGAGGCGAGGGTGCGGGAGAGCATCGCGGCGCTGGATTCGATCGGCCCGTGGATCGAGGAGGTGCTGGAGGAGCTGAAGGTGCCGGGCGTCGGGGTCGGCGTCGTGAAGGACGGGGAGGTGATCCACCTCGCCGGATACGGGCTGCGCGACGTGGAGGCGGAGCTCCCGGCGACGCCGTCCACGCTCTTTGCGATCGGGTCGAGTTCCAAGGCCTTCACGGCGGCCGCGATCGGGCTCCTCGTGGACGACGGCGTGGCCGACTGGGACGACCGGGTGCAGCACCACATCCCCGAGTTCGCCCTCGCCGACACGGTGGTGGCGTCGCGGATCACCCTTCGGGACCTGCTCACCCACCGGTCCGGCCTCCCGCGCCACGACGTGATCTGGTACGCGAACCCGGAGGTCGGTCGGGAGGAGCTCCTCGATCGGATGGCCCACCTCCAGCCCACCGCCGATCTGCGGGCCCGCTGGCAGTACAACAACTTCGGCTTCATGGTGGCCGGTGTCGCCGTCGAACGGATGTCCGGGCAGAGCTGGGAGGCCTTCGTCGACGAGCGCATCTTCACCCCGCTGGGGATGGAGCGGTCGAACTTCGACATCCTCTCCCTCCCCGAGATGGGAGATCACGCCCGGGGGTACGGCGAGGAGGACGAGGAGTTCGTGGTCCTTCCGTACCGCGCCATCCCCGCGATGGGGCCCGCCGGATCGATCAACTCCTCGGCGGAGGAGATGGTGGAGTGGCTGCGCCTGCAGCTCTCCGGAGGCGAGGGGCCGGCCGGCCGGATCCTGAGCGACGCCATCGTCCGCGAGATGCAGGATCCGCACATGGTCGTCGGGGGACGGCCGAACGGGACGCTCGAGGGCCCGATGTCCTACGGACTCGGGTGGTTCGTGCAGCCGTACCGGGGCCACTACCGCGTCCAGCACGGGGGGAACATCGACGGTTTCAGCGCCCTCGTCGAACTCTACCTGGACGACGCGCTCGGCATCGTGGTCCTCTCGAACCGGAATGGTTCACCCGCACCGGCCCGCATCTCCGAGCGGATCGCCGATCACGTCCTCGGTCTGGAGATCATCGACGCCGGGGATGCGGGGGAGGGGGACGACGAGGAAGAGGACGACGAGGAGGAGGACGAGGAGTCCGAGAAGGGCCCCGAGGGCCCGCCGTCCCACGACTGGCCGGCCTACGCCGGGCCCTTCGAGCACCCCGGGTACGGAGCGTTCGAGGTGCGAGCGGGCGACGACGGTCTGGAGGTGATCTACGGCATCGAGACCTTCCCGCTGGAGCACCTCCGCTTCGACGCCTTCCGGATCGCCGACGAGGACTCCCCCTTCGACGGCATCCGGCTGCGCTTCCTCACCTCGCTCGACGGGCAGGTCAACGAGCTCGAGATCGGGCTGGAGCCGGCGGCGGACCCGGTGCTGCTCCGGCGCGCACCCGACCCCTCCACCGAGGACCCGGCCTTCCTGGAGCGCCTCGTCGGCCGGTACCGGTTCCAGACGCAGACCGTGACGGTGGCCAGGAGGGGCACGACCCTCACCGTCACCGTCCCGGGCCAGCCGACCTATACCCTGGTGCCCCGGGAGGGCACGGTGTTCGGCGCGGAGGAGCTCCCCGACAGCTATCGGATCCGCTTCGAGCTCCCGGAGGAGGGGCCGGCGGCAACGCTGACCTTCCGGCAGCCGAACGGGAACTTCACCTTCGAACGGGTGGACGGGGACGACGGGTGAGGGAGCTGACGCGTCACCGCCCCCTCCGTTGACGTCCAACACCTTTCGATAGAGCTTAGATGTCGCTCTACGGAGCGAAGACAACTCGGGAAGTGAGGGGCCGGCTTCGTCCCTCCACCCCAGGGCGGTCCTACGGGACGCGCCTCACCGGGTCCAGAAGCGCGGCGGGAGCGATCGCTCCGGTGGCCGGCTTGGGGGCTCGGTTGGAACCGGGCCCCTTTTTTCGTGCCCGGTAACGATCCCTCAGCGGAGAAACGACGATCAGCGACAGACGAGTTCGCGTCAACGAGCAGATCCGGATCAGCCCCATTCGTCTCATCGACGACGAGGGGGAGCAGGTCGGGATCGTGTCTCTCGACGACGCGCGCGAGCGCGCGGAAGCGAAGGGCCTCGACCTGGTCGAGGTGGCCCCCGATGCCCGTCCCCCCGTGGTCAAGCTCATGGACTACGGGAAGTTCAAGTACGAGCAGCAGCGCGCGGCACGGGAGGCGAAGAAGAAGCAGCACACGGTCCAGGTGAAGGAGGTGAAGTTCCGCCCCGGCATCGAGGACCACGACTACGAATTCAAGACGCGGCACGCCCGCCGGTTCCTGGAGGACGGGAACAAGGTGAAGCTGACCATGATGTTCCGCGGTCGACAGGTGACGCACCCCGAGCTCGGGCTCGAGGTGCTCAACCGGGTCACCGAGGATCTCGGCGAGCTCGCCAAGGTGGAGTCGAAGCCGAGTTTCGAGGGCCGCACCATGTCGATGGTGCTGGCTCCGGCCAAGAGCAGCCAGGGCTGAGCCCCGGCGTCAGACAGCAGGGAAGACCATGCCGAAGATGAAGACGAACCGCGCGACGGCGAAGCGCCTGAAGCGGACCGGAAAGGGTGGGCTGAAGCGCTTCCGCGCGAACCACAGCCACATCCTCACCAAGAAGGATCGGAAGCGGAAGCGCCGCCTCCGGTCGTCCGACATGGTGGCGAAGGCCGACATGGGCCGGATGAACCGCCTCCTTCCGAACGGCTGACGGGGAGTATAGACCGATGGCTCGTACCAAGGGCAGCGTTCCGCGCAATCAGCGGAAGAAGAAGATCTTCAAGGCCGCGAAGGGCTACTTCGGGGGCCGGAAGAACCTGTACCGCACCGCCAAGGACGCGGTCGAGAAGGGGTGGGAGCACGCCTACCGGGACCGCAAGAAGAAGAAGCGGAACTTCCGGTCGCTCTGGATCACCCGGATCAACGCGGCGGCGCGTCAGAACGACCTCTCCTACTCGCGCTTCATGAACGGGCTCTCGCTCGCCGGCGTCGAGATGGACCGCAAGGCGCTCGCGGACATCGCGGTGCACAGCCCCGAGGCGTTTGCCGCGCTCGCCGATCAGGCGAAGGAAGGCCTCAAGAAGGCGTCCTGACCGCGGGTTGCCGCTGTATCCGAGGGTCCCGCGACACGGCTCGCGGGGCCCTCTTTTTTCACCCGTCCCCTCCCGATCACCCCCGCAACGGTTCCCGGGCATGTCCAACTCCGACGCCCTGATCTCCCGCCTCCACGAGCTCCAGACGGAGGCGCTCGACCTGGTCGCCTCCGCCGCGGACGCCTCCGCGCTGGAGGAGGCGCGCATCGCCTTCCTGGGTCGCAAGGAGGGTCGCATCTCGCTCGTGCTGCGTGAGCTCGGCCGCATCGACCCGTCCGAAAGGGCGGCGGTCGGCGCCGCGGCCAATCGGGTGAAGGGAACGGTCCAGGCCGCGATCGAGGATCGGGAAGGCGCCCTGGCCGCCGTCGAGGCCGCCGGGGGCGTCGCGCTCGACCTCACCCTCCCCGGCCGCCGGCCGGCGCGGGGTGGAGCCCACCCGGTCGCGATCGTGATGGAGGAGATCTGGGAGATCTTCCGCGACCTCGGCTTCACCCGCGCGCGCGGGCCGGAGGCGGAGACGGAGTGGACGAACTTCGAGGCGCTGAACACGCCCCTCGACCACCCGGCGGCGGATGAGCAGGACACCCTCTACCTGAAGCGGGGCGGGCTCCTGCGCTCGCACACCTCACCGGTTCAGGTGCGCACGATGCAGGCGTACGAGCCGCCGATCCGCATCCTCGCCCCCGGATGGGTCTACCGGCGCGACACCTACGACCCGACCCACGCCCCGGTCTTCCTTCAGGTGGAGGGGCTCGTGGTGGACGAGGGGATCACCTTCGTCGACTTCAAGGCGACGCTCGCGGAGTTCGCTCGTCGTTTCTGGGGTCCGGGCACGCAGACGCGCTTCCGCCCCTCCTTCTTCCCCTTCACCGAGCCCTCCGCAGAGGTCGACGTGAAGCGGGTGATCGAGCACGCGGACGGGACGGTCGAGGAGACCGACTGGCTCGAGATCATGGGCGCGGGAATGGTGGACCCCGCCGTCCTCGAGGCGTGCGGCATCGACTCCGAGCGGTACACCGGGTTCGCCTTCGGGATGGGCCCGGCCCGCATCGCCATGCTCAAGTACGGCATCTCCGACCTGCGCATCTTCTTCGAGAACGACCTCCGCTTCCTCCGTCAGTTCGGTCCGGACGGGCGGGGAGGGACCCCGGCATGAACATCTCCATCCGCTGGCTTTCGGACTTCGTCGAGGGCGACCTCGGCTCCTTGGAGGAGCTCACCGAGCGCCTGGCGCTCTCCGGCTTCCCGGTCGAGGGGATCCAGGACTTCCGCCAGGGGCTGTCGGACATCGTCGTCGGGCGCGTCCTCGAGGCGCAGCCGCACCCGGATGCCGACCGTCTCAAGCTCTGTCGCGTGGACGCCGGGACTGGAGAGGAGCTGCAGGTGATCTGTGGCGCCCCGAACGCACGGTCCGGGGGGATCTACCCCTTCATCCCGGTCGGTGGGGTGCTCCCGGACGGGATGAAGATCCGGAAGGCCAAGATCCGGGGGACGCACTCCTTCGGCATGCTCTGCTCCGCGCGCGAGATGGGGCTCGGACAGGAGCACGACGGGATTCTGGAGCTCTCCGGCGAGTACGCCCCCGGCACCCCCTTCCTGGAGGCGGTCGGTCTCGACGACGCGATCCTCGACGTGGAGGTCACCGCGAATCGCGGCGATCTCCTCTCGCACATCGGGGTGGCTCGGGAAGTCGGGTCGGTCCGGGAGGGACTTCCCTCGCTGCCCGGTACGACGCCGGTCCCCTTCGAGCTGCGCTCGGCCCCCGACCGTCTCGAAGTGGACGGAGTGACCTTCGTGCACGAGGCGCCGGAGGATTCCCGCCGCTTCCTGGGGGCGATCGTCCGTGGGGTGAAGGTGGGTCCGTCTCCCGACTGGCTCCGCCTCCGCCTGCGCGCGATCGGCGCCCGCCCGATCAACAACGTCGTCGACGCCACGAACTACGTCCTCTTCGAGCTGGGTCAGCCGACCCACGCCTACGACCTGGCGAAGCTGCACGGCCCGGAGATCCGGGTCCGGCGGGCGCGCGCCGGAGAGGAGGTCACCACGCTCGACGGGGAGGCGCGCACTCTGACCTCCGAGATGCTCGTTATCGCCGACGCCGACCGGACGGTGGACATCGCGGGGATCATGGGAGAGCTCGAGACGTCCGTGACCGAGGAGACCGTGGACCTCCTGCTCGAGTGCGCGCACTTCGAGCCGGGCGGGGTGCGGATGACCAAGAAGGCGCTGGGGATCCAGTCGGACGCGGGCTACCGCTTCGAGCGCTTCGTCGACGCAGGCGGCCAGGAGCGGGCGCTCGCCCGCGTGCTCGAGATCATCCTCGCGACGGCGGGCGGCGAGCTGCACCCGGTCGTCGGGGACCTGCACCCCCGCCCGTGGAGCGATCCGGAGATCGCGCTGCGGCTGAGCCGCGTCGAGCACCTCCTGGGCGTCCCCTTCGAGGCGGAGCGGATCGGCGAACTCCTCACACCCCTCGGTTTCGAGGTCGTCGGCGCCGATGGCGATGTCCTGACCGTCCGGGTGCCGGGGTGGCGCGGCGCGGACGTGACGCGGGAGGTCGACCTGATCGAGGAGATCGCCCGTCGTCACGGCTACGACGCCTTCCCCGCCACCCTCGGGACCTTCCGTCCGGGGACGGTCCCGGATCACCCTCTCTTCCACCTGGAGGACGAGACGCGCCGCTGGATGGCCGGGGTGGGGGCGTGGGAGGCTCAGACGCCCGCCTTCGTGCCGGCGGAGCAGGGGGAGGTCGAGCTGAACAACCCGCTCAGCACGAAGGAGCCGGTGCTGCGCCGCGAAATCCTCCCGAGCCTGCTGCGGCGAGTCGAGTACAACCTCGCGCGCGGGAACCGGGACGTTCGCCTGTACGAGTTCGCGACCTCCTTTCGGAAGGGCGGGCCCGACGGGCTCCCGCTCGAGGAGCCCCGACTCGCCGTCGCGATCCACGGCGCCCGCGACCCGGGGCACTGGAGCGCTTCCACGGAGGGCTTCGACATCTGGGACCTCAAGGGGTGGCTCGAGGCGCTGGCGCCGCGGCTCTGGCCCGGTGCGACGGTCGAGCCGGGCTCGGATCTCGGGATTCCGGTCAACCCGCACCTCGCCCTCGTGGTGAAGAACGCCCACGGCGAGGTCGTCGGGTGCGGCGGGGTCGTGGCCGACGCGTCCGTCGATCTGCCGCCGTGGGCGGGATCGGTCTTCGGGATCGAGCTTCGACTCCCCGCGGATCCGGCCCCCGCACCGGCGATCCGTGCGACTCCGCTCCCGACCCATCCGGCGTCGGAGCGGGACCTCGCCCTCCTCGTCGCCGACGAGGTGCCTGCAGCGTCGATCGTGTCGGCTGCGCGCGACGCGGGGGGGCGGCTCCTCGAAGAGGCGGGCGTCTTCGATCTGTACGCGGGAGAGGGTGTTCCGGAGGGGCATCGATCGCTCGCCCTGCGCTTCCGCTTCCAGGCGGAGGACCGTACCCTGACGGACGAAGAGGTCGAGAAGGCGCTCGACCGGATCGTGGTTCGGCTGCGGGAGGAGTTCGGTGTCGAAGTCCGAGGCGGGTGACGCCTCACCGGAACGACAGGCCTTTCAGGCCCTCGAGTCGGCGGTCACGGAGGCGCTCGAGCGGATCCGCGACCTTTCCCAGCGCGTCGAGGTCGCCGAAACGCGCCGAGACGAGGTCGAGGTGCTCCTGCGCGACATGACGGACGGACGCGCCGATCCCGCGGAGATGTCCGAGCGCCTCTCCGCCCTCGAGGTGGAGAACGCGGACCTGCGCGCGAGGGTCGACGCCGGGTACGAGGCGGTCGAGCGGCTCCTGTCGCAGCTCCGCTTCCTCGAAGAGCAGAGCTGAGGGTGGATCGATGACGGACAAGCGGTCGGTCACGGTGCGGATCGCCGGGGAGGAGCACACGATCCGGGCGAGCGCGGAGCCGGAGTACACCCGGGCCTGCGCCCGATTCGTCGACGAGCGGATCCAGCAGATCCGCGCCAGCGCCGGGCTGCTCGAGTCGCACAAGATCGCGATTCTCGCGGCGCTCTCGATCGCCGACGAGTACTTCCAGGCCCGCGACGACGCCGAGAAGCTCCGCAAGGAGACCACCTCGAGGGCGACCAATCTCCTCCGCCGGATCGAGGCGGAGATCGGGAGCGGGGCCGAGTCGGGCGGCGAGGCCGAGTCGGCCTGACCTCCCCGGCCGGGGTGCCGCACCTCGCTTGCGTCCCGTCGAAAACGCCGCCTATCGTACCGGTACCGTAACCGTCCGCACCCCCGTGCGGCGCGTGATTTCGTACTTCAGCCGACCTTCGCGTCGGTCCGGAGATAGAGAGAATGGGACTGGGCGACGCCGTCCTCCCCATGGCCGTGCTCCTCGGAGTCCTTCTCGGAGGCGGCGTGGGCTTCTGGCTCGCGTCTGCTCGCGAGCGGGCGAGGGAGCGCCGGGCGATCGAGTCGGGGCGCAACGAGGCCGAACGGGTCCTCACCCGAGCGCGGGAGGAAGCCGACAACCTCCGCCGCGCCGGCGAGCTGGAGGGGAAGGACACCGCGATCCGGCTGCGCGAGACGTGGGAGCAGGAGGAGGCCCGGCGCCGCGAGGAGCTGGAGAAGGCGGAGCGCCGCGCCAACGAACGGGCGGAGTCACTCGACCGGACGCTCGAGAAGCTGAACGAGCGGGAGGGCGTGCAGGAGCGCCGGACCGCCGAACTCGACGCTCGTCAGGACGACCTGCGACGCCGGGAGGGCGAGGTGGAGCGGGCGCTCGCCGAGGCTCGGGGGCAGCTCGAGTCGCTCGCCGGGATCGACGCGAAGGAGGCGCTCCGGCGGCTGACCGAGGCGCTCGAGGACACCGCGAAGGCCGAGGCGGCCAATCGGCTGCGCGAGATCCGTGACGAGGCCCAGCGCACCGCCGACCGGGAGGCGCGGAAGATCCTCGCCCTCGCGATTCAGCGGCAGGCCGCGGACACGACCGCCGAACTCACCGTCTCCGTCGTCCAGCTCTCCTCGGACGAGATGAAGGGGCGGATCATCGGGCGCGAAGGACGCAACATCCGCGCCTTCGAGCAGGCGACCGGGATCGACGTCATCATCGACGACACCCCGGAAGCCGTCGTCCTCTCCGGCTTCGACCCCGTGCGGCGGGAGATCGCCCGCCTCGCGCTGGAGAGGCTGGTGGAGGACGGGCGCATCCACCCCGGCCGGATCGAGGAGGTCGTGGAGAAGGCGCGCGCCGAGGTGGAGCAGGGGATGATCGAGGCCGCGGAGGAGGTCCTCTACGAGCTCGGCATCCACAACGTCCACCCGGAGATCGTCCGGACGCTCGGGCGGCTCCGCTTCCGCACCTCGTACGGGCAGAATCAGCTCCAGCACGCGCGCGAGGTCGCCCTCCTGGCCGGCTCGATGGCGGCGGAGATGGGGCTCGACGTGCAGGGGACGAAGCGCGCCGGGATCCTGCACGACGTGGGCAAGGGGATGACCCACGAGCACGAGGGGACGCACGTCGAACTCGGCTACCGCCTCTGCAAGAAGCACGACGAGACGCCCCTCGTCCTCAACTCGATCCGCGCGCACCACGACGAGGAGCCCCATCAGTCGGCGGAGGCCTTCCTCGTCACCGCGGCCGACGCGATCAGCGGCTCGAGACCGGGCGCGCGCCGCGAGATGTTCGACGGGTACGTGAAGCGCCTCGAGAAGCTCGAGGAGATCGCGATGGAGTATCCAGGCGTCGAGCGCTCCTTCGCCATCCAGGCGGGGCGAGAGCTGCGCGTCATGGTCGAACCGGACCGGGTCTCCGACGCCGAAATGGCGCAGATCTCCGAGGAGGTCGCGAACCGGATCCAGGACGAGCTGCAGTACCCCGGCCAGATCAAGGTCGTGGTGATTCGGGAGACCCGGGCGGTCGACTTCGCCCGCTGACGACTCGGGTCGCTGCGCCGGCGGCCCGTTCGTCTATATTGCGGGCGCGACCCGGCCAGGGCGCTCCGTGCGCCGCCCTCTCCCTCCGACCCGACCTTCCATGTCCGCTGAGATCATCTCCGGTACCGCGATCGCCAAGGAGATCCGCGAAGAGCTGAAGTACCGCGTCCTCGAGATGCGCTCCGACGGAGCCGTTCCCGGCCTCGCGACGGTGCTGGTCGGCGCCAACCCGGCGAGTCAGCTGTACGTGGGGATGAAGAACAAGGCGGCGAAGGAGATCGGGATCCACTCCCGCCAGATCGACCTCCCGCAGGACGTGCCGGAGGAGGAACTCCTGGGCATCGTCGAGGGACTGAACGCCGACCCGGAGATCCACGGCATCCTCGTGCAGCTCCCCCTTCCGGACCACATCGACGAGGACCGCGTCCTCCTGGCGATCGACCCGGCGAAGGATGTCGACGGCTTCCACCCGCGCAACGTCGGCGCGCTCTCGATCGGGCGACGCGACGTCATGACGCCGTGCACCCCGACCGGGGTCATCGAGATGCTGATGCGCACCGGCAACGCCCCGCGCGGGAAGCACGCGGTGATCGTCGGCCGCTCGAACATCGTCGGGAAGCCGATGGCCGCCCTCCTCCTTCGGAAAGGCGAGGACGGGGACGCGACGGTGTCGATCGCGCACTCCCGCACCCCCGACATGGGTGCGATCACCCGCCAGGCCGACATCCTGATCGTGGCGGTCGGGATCGCGGGGCTGGTGACCGCCGACATGGTCAAGCCGGGCGCCGTGGTGATCGACGTGGGCATCAACCGGGTCGACGCCCCCGACACCGAGCGGGGCTACCGGGTGGTGGGCGACGTCGACTTCGAAGGGGTGAAGGAAGTCGCGAGCGCGATCACCCCCGTACCCGGTGGAGTCGGACCCATGACCATCGCCCTCCTCCTCAAGAACACCGTCGACTCGGCGGGCCGACTCGCGCCCGACCGGAACCGGGGCGCGATGTGACCTCGGAGGTCGACGCACGCCCGGAGCCTCGGGTCTGGCGGGTCTCGCAGGTCAATCGAGCGGTTCGCAGGCTCCTCGAGGGACAGCTCGAGTCGCTCTGGATCTCCGGAGAGATCGCGAACTGGAAGCGGGCGGCCTCCGGCCACTGCTACTTCACCCTCAAGGACGACACCGCGCAGATCCGGGCCGTCCTCTTCCGCGCCGATGCGGCCCGCCTCCCGATCGACCCGCAGGACGGGATGGAGGTGCGCCTCTTCGGCAACCTGACCCTGTACGAGGCGCGGGGAGAGTACCAGTTCACCGCCCGCTCCCTCGAAGCCGAGGGCGACGAGGGGCTCTGGCGGAAGGCCTTCGACCAGCTCAAGTCCCGCCTCGATGCCGAGGGGCTCACCGCGACCGACCGGAAGCGTCCGCTCCCGCGCTTTCCGCGGACGATCGGGGTCGTGACCTCGACGAGCGGCGCCGCGCTCCGCGACATCCTCTCCGTCCTGCGGCGACGCGCCCCCTGGGTGCGGGTCATGGTCGCGGGGACGCGCGTGCAGGGCGAGGGCGCGGCGCTCGAGATCGCCGAGGCGGTGCGCCGGGTGACGGAGTGGGCCGCCCCCGACGTGGTCATCGTCGGGCGGGGCGGGGGCTCGATCGAAGACCTCTGGGCCTTCAACGAGGAGCCGGTCGCCCGCGCGGTGGTCGCCTCCCCGGTCCCGGTGGTGAGCGGCGTCGGACACGAGACCGACGTCACGATCTCCGATCTGGTCGCCGACCTGCGCGCGCCGACCCCCTCCGCGGCGGCCGAGGCGGTGGTCCCCGACGCCGATGTGCTGCGCGACACGCTGCGAGCGTTCCTGCCGCGGATGGGGCGCGGCGTGCGCGCCGGGCTGGAGCGCCGGGAGCGCGCGGTCGTCACGGGTCCCGACCGCCTCGCGCGATCGATCCAGCGACGCCTCGCTCCGATCGAGATCCGGCTGGACGGCGCCCGCGACCGGGCGACCCGCGGAATCCATCGCCTCCTCGACGCCCGGGCGCGACGCGCGGACGTCTCGGACCGCCTCCTGCGCGCCGTACGGGCACGAATCGACCGGGGCGGCCGCGAGCTCGCCGCCGCCGCCGGCCGCCTGGAGGCGCTCTCCCCCCTCGCCGTCCTGCGCCGAGGGTACGCCGTCCCGCTGGACCCCTCCGGGACCCTCCTTCGCTCCACCTCCGACTTCCTCCCCGGGAGCGCCTTCGAGCTCCGCGTGGCGGACGGGGTCGTCGAGGCCGAAACCCGTACCACCCGTTCGATCGATGACGGAATCCAACCCGAATGACCCCTCCCTCGAGCGCCGACTCGGCCGCCTCGAGGAGATCCTGACGGCCATCGAGGCCGACGAACTCGACCTCTCCGACGCGCTGCGGCTCTTCGAGGAGGGCGTGGGGCACGTCCGCGCCGCGGAGGCGCTCCTCTCGGAGGCCCGCCTCAAGGTCGACGAGATCCTGGGCCCCGACCGCGTGGCACCCCTCGACGGCGAGGAGGCCGACGGGTGAGCGACTTCGACCTGAAGGGCTATCTCTCCGCCCGCGCGGCCGAGGTGGAGGCGGCGCTCGAACGGGTGGTCGAGGCGGAGTCGCCCGCACTCGCGCCCGAGCTGGCGGCCGCGGTCGAGCACGGTCTCCGCTCCGGGGGGAAGCACCTGCGCCCCATCCTCTGCTACGCGGCGTACCGCGCCTGCGGCGGCGAGGCGCCGGACGACCGGGTGCACGACTTCGCCGTCTCGCTGGAGATGATCCACGCCTACTCCCTCATGCACGACGACCTGCCGTCCATGGACGACGCGGAGCTGCGTCGGGGATCGCCCACGACGCACCGGGTGCACGGGGTCGAGGCGACGACGAAGGGCGGGGCGGTCCTGATCCCCCTCGCCGCCCGACGCGCGCTCGAGGGCGCCCGGGCGCTCGGCGTCGACGAGGAGCGGGCTCGCCGTTGCGCGCGCCTCCTGATGGGGGCGGCCGGGGCCGGCGGGATGGTCGGCGGGCAGGGGCTCGACCTCCTCGGGGAGGGACGGGCGCTCCCCGTCGAGGCGCTCTCCGGGCTGCCCCGGCACAAGACCGGGGCGCTCCCCGCCGCCCCCCTTCAGATGGGCGCCGTCGCAGCCGCGGCGCCGGAGGCGGTGGAAGTCGCGCTCCTGGAGTACGGTCGGGCGATCGGGCTCGCCTTCCAGATCGCCGACGACGTCCTGGACGCGACCGCCACCGCGGAGGAGCTCGGGAAGAACCCCTCGGACGCCGAGCTCGACAAGTCGACGTACGTCTCGCTCTTCGGCCTCGAGGAGGCGCGCCGACGGGGCCGCGCCGAGGTGGACCGCGCCCTCGCCGCCCTCGACTCCGCCGGGGTGCGGGCGCCCGCGCTCTTCGCCCTCGCACACTACATCGTCGATCGCAGGCACTGACCCCGGGCAACCGGCCGGAAGACGCGTTATCTTCAGGGGTTGGGGATCGCCGGCCTCGTCTCGGGGTACGGCGCCCCCGTCCGCTCGAACCGACACACCGCACCCGCCCGACCGTCGAAGGAGTCCCCCGTGGCGCTGCTCGAACTGATCCGGTCCCCCGAGGACCTCCGCAAGCTCTCCAAGGACCAGCTCCGCCAGGTGGCGGACGAGGCGCGCGATCGTCACATCGACGTCGTCGCCCGGAAGGGGGGACACTTCGGGGCCTCGCTCGGCGTGGTCGAGCTCACCGTCGCCCTGCACTGGGCCTTCGAGACGCCGCGCGACAAGCTGGTGTGGGACACCGGTCACCAGGCGTACATCCACAAGATCCTGACCGGTCGGAACGAGCAGCTCGACTCCATCCGCACGCGTGGCGGCCTCGCGCCCTTCCTGCGGCGCGACGAGAGCGAGTACGACACCTTCGGGGCCGGGCACGCCTCCACCTCGATCTCAGCCGCGTACGGGATGGCCGTCGCGCGGGACCTCAACCAGGACGACTTCTCCGTCGTGGGGATCATCGGGGACGGCGCGATGGGGTGCGGCCTCGCCTACGAGGCGCTCAACAACGCCGGCCACTCGGAGCGCAACTTCACCGTCATCCTGAACGACAACGACCAGTCGATCGGGCCTGCGACCGGCGCGCTCAACAAGTACCTCAACTCCGTCGTCACCAACCCCGCGTACCAGAAGGTCCGCGAGTTCGTGAAGGAGGCGCTCCACCGCACCCCGACCTCGCTCGGCGGGATGATGGAGGAGGTCGCCGGGAAGCTCGAGGACGGCGTCAAGCACCTCCTCACGCCCGGGATGCTCTTCGAGGCGCTCGGCTTCACCTACGTGGGGCCGATCGACGGGCACGACATGGACGTCCTCGCCGAGACGCTGACCAACGTGCGCCGGATGAAGGGCCCGGTCCTCCTCCACGTCCTCACCCAGAAGGGGAAGGGCTTCGACCTGGCCGAGAAGGACCCGTGGACGTGGCACGCCGCCCCCGGCTTCGACAAGGTCAGCGGCGCCCGCAAGAAGGGCTCGGGCGGTCCGCCCCGCTACCAGAAGGTCTTCGGGAAGGGGCTCGTGGAGCTCGCCGAGGAGGATCCGCGCATCGTGGCCATCACCGCCGCGATGCCCGACGGGACCTCCACCGACATGTTCGAAGTGGCCCACCCGGACCGGTACTTCGACGTCGGGATCGCCGAGGGGCACGGGGTGACCTTCGCGGCCGGGATGGCCACCGAGGGGATCCGCCCGATCGTGGCGATCTACTCCACCTTCCTGCAGCGCGCGTACGACAACATCGTGCACGACGTCGCCCTGCAGGACCTCCCGGTCGTCTTCGGGATGGACCGGGCGGGGATCGCCGGCGAGGACGGTCCGACGCACCACGGCGCCTTCGACATCAACTACATGCTGTCGATCCCGAACATGACGGTGACCGCCGGGAAGGACGGGCGGGAGATGCTCGGACTCCTCCGCGCCGGCATCGCGCACGAGAGCGGACCCTTCTCCGTCCGCTGGCCGCGCGCCGCCGTTCCGGCCGAGGTCCCGCACGTCTCGGAGATCGAGGCCGTCCCGTACGCCACGTGGGAGGTCCTTCGGAAGGGCGAGGGGCTCGCCATCCTCGCCGTCGGCACGATGGTGCTCCCGGCGCTCGACGCCGCCCAGGAGCTCTCCGCCCGTGGGATCGAGGCGACGGTGGTGAACTGCCGCTTCCTCAAGCCGTACGACCGCGGGGTCTTCGAACAGGTGGTCGCGGCGCACGACACCATCCTCACCGTCGAGGAGGGGGCGCTGTCGAACGGCTTCGGCGCCTTCATGAGCCGCGAGATCGCCGACTTCCGGCCGCGTGAGGTGCGCGTGTCGTCGATGGGCATCCCCGATCGCTTCATCGAGCACGGTGCGCGGGGGGGGCCCCTCGCCGACATCGGGCTCGACGCCGCGGGCATCGCCGCCCGGAGCCGCGAGCTCATGGGCACCGCGCCGCTCGCGGGGCAGGCGCGGGAGACGGCGTGACGGACGCGGGGGAGGCTC
>JANQLR010000360.1 GCA_028280525.1 Longimicrobiales bacterium | reverse complement strand
CCCCCAACCTGCTGATTACAAATCAGCTGCTCTACCAGTTGAGCTACGCCAGCGACGACCGGAAGGTGGGGGGGAGGGGGGCCGGACTCAAGCGGAGGTCGGGGGTTGCCGTCCCCATGCCCCCACCCCGCCGGGGTTGGAGATTTCGCGGTGCCCGCCGGGCGAAGCCATGGCGGATCGCGCCGCAGTACCCGTGCCCCCAACCAAGGGACGCACGCCACTCCCGCGCGGTGCGACCCGCACCGCCCGCCGCCGAGTGTCCCGATCACGTGGCCCGCGCAATGGGACGGATCGTCCCATCGAGGACCCTATTCGACGATGAGGTCGTTCAGGACGAAGGTCACCCTGAGGTGCACGCGGTAGCCGGTCACCTCACCGGCCTCCACCATCACCTCCTGGTTGGCGACCCACGCCGCGCGGATGTCGTCCAGGGACTCCGCCGCCTTCCGCACACCCTCGCGGATCGCGTCCTCGAATCCCGTCGTCGAGTCCGCGGTGATCTCGATGACCTTGGCGACCGACATGATGACACCTCCCTGCGCTACGGGGTGGCGCGACGGCGGGACGCCGCCGCTCGACCTCCACGAGGGGCAAGGTTGGTGCCAGGGAAGCCGCCATCGCGGCAGGCGCGCGATCCCCGCAGAAGGGTCAGGGAGTCCCACTCCGAATCGGCGCTCGGGCCGGTGGGCTCGCGGGGCGGGCGCGGCGCGCGATCACCACCTTCCACCCCTGCCCAGCCAGGAGCGGCACGAGGGCCGCGGCCCCGACGACGGCCCAGTCGGAGAGGCCGAGCGGCTCCGTCTGAAGGAGTCCGGCCACGGTGGGCTGGTAGACGGCGACCAGCTGCAGCGCCCCGCCGAGCGCGATCGCCCCCCAGAGCCACGCGTTCCGGAAGAGGGCACGACCGAGGGGGAGGGGCCCGAAGCTTCGGGCGTTGAGGACGTGGAGGAGCTGCGCGACCGCGAGCGTCATGAAGGAGAGCGTCACCGCCCGTTCGACGCCCCCGCCGCCCTCGCGGAGTCCCCAGAGGAGGACGCCGAGCGTCACCGCCGTGATCAGGCCCGAGTATCCGGCGAGGATCGTGACGAAGTCGCGCGACAGGATTGGGGCGTCGGGCCGCCGCGGCGGCCGCGACATGATGTCCGACTCCCCCGGTTCGGCCGCGAGGGCGAGCGCCGGAAAGACGTCCGTCACCACATTCAGCCAGAGGAGCTGGAGGGGGAGGATCGGCAGGGGGAGGCCCGCGATCGAGGCGACGAAGACGATGCCGACCTCGGAGAGGTTACAGGAGAAGAGGTAGAAGATGAACTTGCGGATGTTGTCGAAGATGACCCGCCCCTCTTCGACCGCGACCCCGACCGTCTCCAGCCGGTCGTCGGCGAGCACCACGTCGGCCACCTCCTTGGCCACGTCGGTCCCACGCCGCCCCATCGCCACGCCGATGTCCGCCCGTTTGAGGGCGGGGGCGTCGTTCACCCCGTCCCCGAGCATCCCCACGACCTCGCCCCGCGCGTGCAGAGCGTCCACGATGCGCACCTTGTCCCCGGGGCTGACCCGGGCGTAGGCCGCGACGCGGTCGACCACGGCCTCCAGTTCGTCCGAGGACATGGCGGCGAGCTCGGGCCCCGAGACGACGTGGTCCCCCTCGCGCAGCACACCGAGCTCCAGGGAGACGGCGCGAGCGGTGGCGGCGTGGTCCCCGGTGATCATCACGGTGCGCACGCCGGCCTCGTGGAAGCGCGCGACCGTCTCCTGGGCGCGGGGCGCCGGCGGATCCATCAGCCCCACGAGGCCGGTGACGGTCAGCTCCGCGAGCGCCTCCTCGCGTTCGACCTCGGCGCGACCGCACCGTCGTCCGGCCGCGGCGAGGACCCGGAGCCCCTCCGCCGCAAGGTGATCGTTCGCGTCGAGGAGCAGCTTCCGGAGCTCCGGTGTGAGTGGCGCCGGTCCCTCCGGGCTCCTCCAGTGCGAGCAGCGCTCGAGCACGCGGTCGGGCGCGCCCTTCACGAGCGCCTCGACCTCGCCGGCCGAATCCTCGTGGAAGGTCGCCATCATCATGCGCTGGCTCGCGAAGGGGAGGCGACCGACCTCCGGGGCCGCCTCGATCAGCTCCGGTCGGTACAGGCCGGCCCGTGCGCCCAGGAGGAGGAGTGCGCCCTCGGTCGGATCGCCGACCACCGACCACGCTCCGTCGACCTCCTCCAGGCTCGCCTGGTTGGAGAGGACGAGCGTCCGAACGACCTCCGCGACCTCGGGGCGCTCCGACCACCCGGTGGCGGGACCGCCGGTCGCCGCCGCCGAGTCGTCGTCCGCGTCCACCTCGATCCGCTCCCCCGCCACCCAGAGTGCGGTGGCGGCCATGCGTCCCGAGGTGAGCGTCCCCGTCTTGTCCGCGCACACGACGGTGGCGGAGCCGAGCGCCTCGACCGCGGGTGGGCGGCGCACGAGTGCGTTCCTGCGGGCCATACGCGACATGCCGATGGCCAGCGTCACGGTCGCCACGACCGCGAGCCCTTCCGGCACCGCCGCGATCGCGAGGGCGATTGCCGTCTCCACGACCAGGCGGATCTCGCGGCCACCCAGGAGGCCCACCAGCACCACGAGCACCGCGATCCCCAGGGTGATCCAGACGAGCCGGCGTCCCAGGAGATCCAGCCGTCTCTCGATCGGCGAGGGCGGTCGATCGAGCGCGCCGACCAGCTCGCCGACGCGACCGATCTCCGTCCGGCGCCCCGTTCCGGTCACCACCGCGCGGGCCGATCCGGCGACGGCGAGCGTGCCCTTGTAGACCATCGACGTCCGGTCGGCCACGGGCGTCGTCGCCGCCGACTCCGACGGTGTGCCGACCGACGCCACCCCCTTGTCGACGGGAACCGACTCCCCGGTGAGCGAGGCTTCGTTCACCCGGAGTTCGTGCGCCTCCAGGAGGCGAGCGTCCGCCGGCACCGCGTCGCCCTCCTCGAGCACGATCACGTCTCCGGGGACGACGTCGCGGGCCTCGATGCGCGCGGCCTCTCCGTCGCGGACCACCACCGCGTGTTCGACCTGGAGACTGCGCAGCGCCTCCATCGCCGTCCGAGCTCGCCACTCGGTCCAGAAGCCGATCGCGACATTGATGAGGAGGACGACGGCGATCGCCACCGCCTCCGGCAGGTCGCCCAGGAGGAGGGCGAGGAGCGCCGCCCCCGTCAGGAGCGCGACGACGACGCTCCGGAGCTGGTTCCAGAGGACGCGGAAGGCGGAGATCGGTTGCGCGACCTCCACCGTGTTGGGCCCCTCGACCGCGAGTCGTGCGGTCGCCTCGGCGGAGGCGAGCCCGTCCTCGGTGCTCCCGAGCCGATCGAGCACCTCGTCGGGTCCGAGGGCGTGCCAGGGGGTCGGGGGTGGGGCATTTCGACCCGAGTCGGGGCGAATCGTCACACCGGCTCCAGCTCCAGCTTGATCTGCAGGAACTCGAGCAGGTCCCGCAGGGAGAGGATCCCGACCAGCCGTCCGTCGGCCACCACCAGGAGTCGCGACAGCCCGCCCTCCCGCATCCGGTCGAGCGCGTCGAGCGCCTCCGCGTCCGGAGCGACGGTCAGGTCGGGACCGATCGGGGTCATCACCTCCGCGACCCGAAGGGTGTCCCACTCCTCCCGAGCCACCCCCCTCACCTCGTCGAGCCCGACGATCCCGAGCGGCCGGGCGCCCTCGACGACGGGGTACGCCTTGAAGTGATGCAGGTAGAGGACCCGCTCCACCAGCTCGCGGAGGGTGAGGTCGGGCGGGACCGTCACGACCTCCGAGGTGAGGAAGCGTTCGACCGGCTCCCCCTCCAGGATCTCCCGCAGAACGAGCTGCCGGTACGCGGTCTTCGCGCTGCTCCGGAGGAAGAGCCCGATCACGGCGAACCAGACTCCGCCCACGACCCCGCCGCCGAGGATGGAGAGGAGGCCGAGGATCATGAGGGCGCCGCCGAAGAGGGCGCCCGACGCCGAGGCGATGCGGGTGGCCCCGCGCAGGTCGCCCCGGGCCTGCCAGATCACCGCGCGGAGCACCCGCCCGCCGTCGAGGGGGAAGGCCGGCATCATGTTGAAGACGACGAGCACGATGTTCAGGAGGGCGAGGTACTCGGCAACCGAGGTGACCGGAGCCGGCCACGACAGGAGGAGGCCGACGCGGGCGAAGGCGAGGCAGACCGCGCCGATCGCGACGCTGGCGAGCGGCCCGGCGAGCGCAACGAGCAGCTCGGTGCGCGGGTCCTTCGGCTCCTCCGACAGCTGGGCCACCCCGCCGAAGAGGAAGAGGGTCACGCCGGTGATCGGCAGCCCCTGCCGGCGCGCGACGAGCGAGTGCGAGAGTTCGTGCAGGAGGATGGAGGCGAAGAGGCCCAGCGAGCCGACGACGCCCATCGCCCAGTAGGCGCCCGGCCCGCGCCCGGGGAGCCGCGTCGGGAACCACCCCGTCGCGAGCGACCAGGCGAGGAGGGCGAAGATGATCAGCCAGCTCGCGTGGACGCGGACGGGGAATCCGAGGACGCGGAAGAGGGTGGGCGCCCCGGCGAGACCGCGACCGCGCCCTCCGCCGGGCCTGCGGGGTGGGACGGGCGTGCTCATGGCCTCACGCCCCCCACGCATCGATTGCCGTCCGAGCGCCCGGAGAGGTAGTGTTGAATCATCGTCGGCAGCCTCGCATCCACGGGTGCGCCTCAGCTGAAAGATGCCATGCCGCCGGCGAATGCACACGGCGTCCGGCTCGCCCGGGCGCCCATCGGATCGCCGCGGGGCGGGCGGTCAGGGAGCAGGACGGCATGAGTGGCGGGTCCGCCGACCGAGCCGAGGGTAGGTCGCAGCTGAACCGCACGGACTCCGCTCCGTCGACGGAGTCCGGACATGCCCTCGCGCGCGTCGTCGGCCGGAGCGCCGCCATCCGCCGCGTCCTGAACCTCGCCCGCCGCGTCGCTCCCACCCGCGCCACCGTCCTGGTCACCGGAGAGACCGGCACTGGAAAGGAGCTCGTCGCGCGCGCCGTCCACGACGGTTCGACCCGCGCTTCCCGGCCCTTCGTGGCGACGAACTGCTCCGCACTCCCGGAGAGCCTGCTGGAGTCGGAGCTCTTCGGGCACGAGAAGGGGGCGTTCACGGGGGCGATCCGGTCCCGGCAGGGGCTCTTCGAGGTCGCAGACGGGGGAACGCTCTTCCTCGACGAGGTGTCGACGCTCTCCGACGCCATCCAGATCCGGCTGCTGCGCGTGCTCCAGGAACGCGTCGTCACCCGCGTGGGAGGCCAGGAGGAGATTCCGGTCGACTTCCGGCTCCTGGCCGCGACCAATGTGGACCTCGGCGAGCGGGTGAGGGAGGACGGCTTCCGCGAGGATCTCTACTATCGGCTCAACGTCTTCCCCATCCGGGTCCCGCCGCTGCGGGAGCGCCCCGAGGACATCCCACTCCTGGCCGATCACTTCCGCCTGCGGTTCGCGCGCGAGCACGGCCTCCCGGCGCCCCCCTTCTCCTCGCTGGCCCTCGCCCGCATGCAGCGCTACGCCTGGCCCGGCAACGTGCGTGAGCTGGAGAACCACGTGGAACGGGCGCTCATCATGCACTCGGGGTCGCGGACGCTCCCCTTCGAGATGCCGACCGGCGACGGGGTCCGGAGGCCCGAGCTGGAGCTCGCGCGAACCGCCCTTCGGGAGCGGTGGAGCCTCGATCGCCTCGAACGCGAGTA
>JANQLR010000179.1 GCA_028280525.1 Longimicrobiales bacterium | reverse complement strand
CAATCCGCCCTGTCGTACACACGGCGACGGGGCCGGTCCGCCTCAATCCTCGAGGACGATGGCCTGCTCGGGGCAGTTTCGAGCGGCGCGTCGGACCTTCTCTTCTTGGTCGGCGGGGGGAGTGGGGCGATCGACCAGGGCGTGGCCGCGCTCGTCCTCGTGGAAGACGGCCGGCGCGAGCTCGTAGCAGCGGCCGTGCCCGGTGCACCGATCCTCGTCGATTCGGACCTTCACGGGGCGCGCTCCCAGACGAGAGGGAGATACTGCACCTCGCGGATTCCCGGGCTGTAGAGCGGCGTCTCCCCCTCGCGGATCCGGTACTCCGGGATTCTTCGATGCCACTCCTCGAGAGCGACCCGGATCTCCATCCGGGCGAGGTGGGAGCCCAGGCAGCGGTGGGGGCCCGCGCCGAACGACAGGTGACGGTTGGCTTCCCGCGCGAAGTCCACGTGGTCGGCGTCCGGGAACTCGCCACCATCGGTGTTGGCGGCACCGAGGAGGAAGGTGACCATCTCTCCTTTGCGGATGGGCATTCCGCCGACCTCGGTGTCCTGCACGCAGAGGCGAGGTACGCCGGTCACCGGAGTCTCCCAACGTAGGAGCTCCTCCATGGCGGCGGGGATGCGGTCGGCGTCCTCGACGAGGCGTCGGCGCAGATCCGGGTTGGATGCGAGGAAGGCCATGTTGCAACCGAGGGTGGCCGTGACGGTGTCGAGGCCGGCCAGGATCAAGAGGAACGAGACGTCGAGGATTTCGTGGTCGGTGAGGCGTTGGCCGTCGATCTCGGTCTGGAGAAGGAAGCTCACCATGTCGTCACCGGGATTCCGACGGCGCGCGGCGATCACGTCTTCGAAGTAGGCGTAGATCTCCTTGCCGATTTTCTTCCGGTGGGCCTGTCCGGCCTCCATGTCGAAGGTCCCGATCTGTTGATGCGGACGCAGGATCCCATCCTTGAGGCGCAGGAACAGATCGAGCTCCTCCTCGGGCAGACCCATCAGGTGGAGGAAGGCAGTGCAGGGAAGCGGGATCGCGAACGCGGGGTTGAAGTCACACTCGCCGGCGTCGACGACCGCTTCGATGAGCTCGGCGGCGTGGCGACGGATCTCCGGTTCGAGCGCCGCCATCCGTTTGCGGGAGAAGCAGGGGTCGAGGATCCGGCGGAACTGGGTCTGTACCGGGGGGTCGACCTGCTGTGGGATCATCGGTCGCTCGGTCCCGAGCTGCATCTGCTCTTCCATCTCCGAAGAGAAGATCTCGGGGTGGCGGAGTCCCCACACGACATCTTCGTAGCGCGAGATCACCGGCATGCCGGTGTGCGCGGTTCGGCAGACGGCTCCCGATTCGCGCGCCTTCGCGTACTCGCCCTGTGGACTGGACATGAGGGCCGGGTTCAAGAAGTCGAGAAGGAATCCGTCGTCGTTCGCATTCGACATGAGGCAGGTACTCCCAAACGAACCTCGTATCGCAGAGGCCGCGCGACAGGCAAGGCGGGGGCTCAGCGCTCGCTGTCCGTGGGGTCAGGTCGTTGCCGGACGACCGCGTTGAAGGAAGCGGCGGGGCCCCATGGAAGCACCGGGCGCGCGCGGCAGGAGGGGGCCGCGGCGCCCGCTGTGGAAGGGAGGAGGGGAGGAGCCCCGCCGAGGGAGGGGGGCGGCGGGGCTCCGAAGGGGGTGACGAGGGGGACGACCCGAGACGTTGCACGCCTCGTGCCAGGAGCCGGTTCGGCGATTCAGCTCGTTTTCTGAGGGTCCAACCGGGGCGTCCCGGCTCGGCGTGTGTCGCCGGCGGCGCA
>JANQLR010000178.1 GCA_028280525.1 Longimicrobiales bacterium | reverse complement strand
CCCCCGCCCCCGCACTACACCCCGGCCACCCGCCACCCCGCTCACCACATGCTCGACGCCGCACGATCGATCGCCCCCGACCTGGTCCGCCTCCGCCGCGAACTCCACCGCATCCCCGAGCTCGGCTTCCAGGAGGTGCGGACCGCGGCGATCATCGCCGACCAGCTCAGGGCGCTCGGGCTCGAGCCGCGAACCGGGGTCGCGGTCACCGGGCTAACCGCCGAGATCGAGAACGGTGCCGGACCGACGGTCGCGCTCCGGGCGGACATGGACGCCCTCCCCATCGAGGAGGAGGCGGACCACGACTACCGATCGACGGTGCCCGGGGCGATGCACGCCTGCGGCCACGACGCCCACATGGCCGGACTCGTCGGGGCGGCGCGCCTCCTGCTTCAATCCCGGGATGCGGGGACGCTGCCGCCAGGACGGGTCCGCTTCCTCTTCCAGCCGTGCGAGGAGGGCGAGGGGCCGGACGGTCGTTCCGGGGCGCGCCGCATGATCGACGAGGGCGCGCTCGACGGGGTCGACGCGATCGTCGGGATGCACGTCGGCGCGCACGTCCCGACCGGTCGGGTCCTGATCGGGCCCGGACCGGTGATGGCGGGAGCGAAGGAGGTGTCGATCACCGTCCGCGGCGTGTCGGCGCACGCGGCAATGCCCGACGCAGGCGTCGACGCGATCGTCCTCGCCGCCCAGGGGATCGGCGCGGCGCAGACGGCGGTCGCCCGCCGCATTCCGCCGACCGAGTCGGGCGTGGTCACCCTCGGACGCATTCGCGGGGGGACGGCGCACAACGTCCTCGCGGACGAGGTCGTGATCGACGGCACGATCCGCTGGTTCGACGACGGGGTCCACGACCGCCTGGTGGAGGCGATCGAGGGGGCGTTCCGGGGGCTCGAGGCCCAGGGAGCCCGCGTCGAACTCCGCTTCGGTACGGGCTTCCCTCCGGTGGTGAACGACGCCGGCACGACCGAGATCCTCCGCCGCGGCTTCGTCGACCTCCTCGGCGACGTTGTCCAAGGTCAGCCCGCCTGGCTCACCGGGGAGGACTTCTCCTTCTACCAGCAGGAGCTCCCCGGCACCTTCTTCTGGGTCGGGGCCGCCCTCCCCGAGCCGAGGGAGCACCACCACCCCCGCTTCGATATCGACGAGTCGGTGCTGCCGACGAACGCCGCGCTCCTGGCCCGTGCCGCCCACGACCTGCTGCGCGAGGGGGCCCGATGAGGCGGCACCGATGGGCGGCACCCGGGGGGAGGATGCGAATCCTCCTCGGCACGGCCCTCGCCGCGGGGCTCCTCTTCGCCGGGTGCGACGCCCCGGGTGACACCGACGCCCCGAACGGCACCGACTCCCCGTGGCCCGAGAGCTGGCGCTACTCCGCCGACGTCGAGCCCGTCCTCGCCGACAGCGGGATGGTGGTCACGACCGATGCCCTCGCGAGCGAGGTCGGCGTCGCGGTCCTGCGCGCCGGGGGGAACGCGGTCGACGCCGCGATCGCGGTCCAGTTCGCCCTCGCCGTGGTGAATCCGGAGGCGGGCAACATCGGAGGCGGCGGCTTCCTCCTCCTGCGCACCTCGGATGGGGATGTGCGCGCGCTCGACTTCCGCGAGACCGCGCCCGCCGCGGCCACGCGGGACATGTTCCTGGACGAGAACGGGAACGTCACCGACCGCTCGGTCGTCGGGCACCTCGCCTCGGGTGTCCCCGGGACCGTCGCCGGGATGTGGGCGGCGCACGAGGCGTACGGCACCCTGCCGTGGGCCGAGCTGCTCCAGCCCGCGGTCGACCTCGCGCGCGGCTTCACGGTCCGGCCGCGCTTCCTCGCCTCGCTCACCCCGGCGATCGTCGAGGCGCTCTCCGGCTTCGCGGCCTCGAGCGAGCAGTTTCTGCCCGACGGTGCCCGGCCCGAGGTCGGCGACACCCTGCGCCAGCCCGACCTCGCCGCGACGCTCGAGCGGATCCGGGACGAGGGCCCCGACGGCTTCTATCGGGGGGAGACCGCCCGACGGATCGTCGAAGAGATGGAGCGCGGCGGCGGAATCCTCACCGCCGACGACCTCGCCGGCTACACCGCCGCGTGGCGCGAGCCGATCACCCTCCGCTACCGCGACCACGTCATCCACTCGATGCCCCCCTCCTCCTCCGGCGGGATCACGATGGCCGAGGCCGCGAACATCCTCGAGGGGTGGACGCTCGCCGACGCGCCCTTCGACTCCGCCGAGCGGGTCCACCTCCTCGCCGAGGCGTGGCGCCGGGCCTACGCGGACCGGAACCACTACCTCGCGGATCCCGACTTCGTCGAGATGCCGCTCGAGACGCTGGCGAGCGACGACTACGCCGCCTTCCGGCGGGCCGACGTGAGCGTGGACGCGGCGACGCCCTCCACCGAGATCGGCCCGGGGGTCGAGGCCTTCCAGGGTGCCGCAACCCCGGCCGCCACCGGGGGAGACCGGGAGGGCGACCACACCACCCACTTCTCGATCGTGGACGCCGCGGGCAACGCCGTCTCCCTCACGACGACGATCAACTCGTGGTACGGGAGCAAGGTGACCGTCGACGGCGCGGGCTTCGTCCTGAACAACGAGATGGACGACTTCACCGCGAAGCCGGGCGTGCCGAACCAGTTCGGGCTCGTGCAGGGCGAGAACAACTCGGTCGCGCCGGGGAAGCGGATGCTCTCGGCGATGACGCCCTCGATCGTCGAGGGGCCGGACGGCGAGCTGCGGATGGTGACGGGGACGCCCGGGGGCGCGACGATCATCACGACCGTCTTCCAGACGATCTCGAACGTCGTCGACCACGGGATGAACGTCTCTCAGGCGATCCTCGCCCCGCGGGTGCACCACCAGCACCTCCCCGACCAGATCTTCTACGAGCAGGGCGGGCTCTCCCCCGAGGTCGTGCGGGAGCTGGAGGCGCTCGGGCACACCGTCGTGCAGCGGGAGGGCGTCTCCGGGGATGCGCAGATGATCGTGGTCGGCGAGGACGGCCGACTTCGGGCGCAGGCGGACCCGCGGAGGGGGGGGGCCGCCAGGGGGTGGTAGCCCCGCCCTAGAAGAGCTCCGTCGACGACCGCCCGATCCGCCGAGGCTCCTTCCCTTCCCCCGACCCGCCGCTCCGCCCGCCGAAGTAGCGTACCTCCTGCCCACCTTCGGTCGGGTCCCGGTAACGGATGAGGCGAGCCGGCATCGCCTCGGTGGGCTGGCCGAGGACCTTCGCCAGATATCGCACCGTCTCCTCGAGGATTCCCGCGACCTTCTTCGGAGCGAGGACACGTCCACCCTCGCGCATGGCGTTCAGGCGGGAGAGCTCCTCGAAGGCGTTCATGAGTCCCGGCATCGACTCGAGGGCCGGCTGGTCGTTGTGCAGCGCGTGCTTGCTCCGCGTGCCGAGCCCCAGCAGAAGGTTCTGCGTGAAGTCCGGGAGCGGGGTATCGTCCTCGACCGCCCGAAGCATCCCGAGGAGCTGGTCCGACTCGACCTCGCGGGGGCCGCCCTGCCAGACCCAGACGGTGTGCTCGACGGCGTGCATCGCGCTCCACGCCACCTGCCGCGCCCGCTCGAGGTTCCGCCGCCGCTCGAAGAACCACTCGACGATCGCGACGGTGAGCACGATCCCCATGATCTCCGTGCCGAGATTCACCAGGAGCGACTGCCGGGTCCCCTCCTCCGTATAGAAGGCGGACCAGATGATCACGACGGCGACCAGGAGGAAGCCCGCGGGGATCGCGAGCCGAGATGTGAGCTTCATGATGAGCGAACCTCCCTCGCCCCGGCGGATGCGTCAAGCACCCTTCGGGTACGAGGGAGGCCGTCCTTCGCGTTTCAGCCAGAGCGACCGGGGAGCCGCCGACTCAGTCCCCCCGCAGCACCTGTGCCGGGTCCACCCGAGTCGCCCGTCGGGCGGGCAGGTACGCGGCCAGAATCGTCGCCGCCACCATCACGCCGAGGACTCCGGCGAAGGTCACCGGATCGGTCGTCCCGACCCGTGAGAGGAAGCTCTCCAGCACCGTGGAGGTCGAGAGGGCGATCAGGAGTCCGACCACCGACCCCGCGAGCGCCAGCTTCAGCCCCTCCATCACGACGCCGTTCAGGATCCCGCCCGCGCTCGCGCCGAGCGCGACCCGGACGCCGAACTCGCGGATCCGCTGCCGCACGCTGAAGGAGGTCACGCCGTACACCCCGAGGGCGCCGAGGAGGAGCGTGATCGCCGCGAACCCCCCGACCACCGCAGAGAGGAAGCGCGCCTGGGCCTGCTCCCGTCCCAGGAGCGCGTCGTACCGGCCGAGGAAGGAGAGGGGCGCGGTCGGGTCGACCTCGGTGGCGATCCGACGCAGCGCGGCGAAGCCCTGCGTGGCGTCTCCCCGCGGACGGGCCACCGCCCAGACGGAGGCGCTCGGCGGGTTCTGCGCGAGCGGCATGTACCACGAAGCGCGCGGCGCCTCGGTGATCGGGGCGTGCCGAACGTTGCGCACCACCCCGACGACGGTCTGCGCCGGCGTGTACGGGCCGTAGAGCTGGATCGTCTTCCCGATCGGATCGTCGCCCTGGAAGATCGAGTCGACCGCGGCTTCGTCGACGATCGCGACGAGCATTGCCCCCGCCACGTCGGTGTCGTCGAAGAGGCGCCCGGCGACGAGTTCGATCCCCATCGTCTCGAAGTAGTCGACGCTCACCCCGAACCGGTCCGTGAAGGGGAGGGCGTTCGGGTCCGGCGTGTACCCTTCGGCGTAGGTTGCCCCAATCGACTGATTCGGAGTGAAGGGGAGGGACCAGGCGAGCGCGGCGTTCTCCAGATTCCCGTCTTCACGGAGCATGCTCTGGGCCTGGGAGAGCATCGACTCCGCCTCGCCCGGGGTCGCCCACCGGGTCGGCGAGAAGTCGACGCGAGTCGTGACCAGGCCGCGGACGGCGAACTCCGGATCGATGCTCCGAACCGCCCCCAGGTCCCGGATGAGGAGCCCGGCTCCCGTGACCAGGACGACGGAGGCGGCCACCTGACCCGCGACCAGAATCCTGGACAGGCGCTGGCGGGCCCGACCGATTCCGGCGCCGTCCGTGGTGCGAAGCATCGGCGTCGGGTTCGAGTCCACGCCGCGGAGGGCGGCGATGGCGCCCGCACCAACCCCCACCAGACCGGCGATCAGCGCCGTCACCCCGAAGACCCGGCCGTCGAGCCCGACCTCCCCGACCCGGGGCAGAATCTCGATGAGCGCCGGCCTCAGGAGGGAGAGCGCACCGGAGGCGAGTGCGAGCCCGACGACCGCCCCCCCGGCGGCGAGGACGAGCCCCTCGACGATCTGGGCGCGGATCAGCCGGGCCCGACCCGCCCCGAGCGCGGCACGGACGGCGTAGTCCCGACGGCGTGCGAGACCGCGCGCCAGGAGCAGGTTGCCGACGTTGGCCGCCACCACCAGGAGGACGACGCCGACGACCGCGGCGAGCAGGTAGAGACGAGACTGGACGTCCCCGACGAGCGAGCCGCGCAACGGCGAGATCGTCGACTCCAGACGGTAGTTCGACTGCGGCGTCCAGATCGGGTTCTCCGTCATCAGGTACCCGCCGGAGTAGGCGCGCAGCTCCTCGGCCGCCTGGGCCGGCGTCGCACCGGGGCGCAGCCGGCCGATCTGCTGGTAGAGGTAGTTCCCCCAGTAGTTGCCGATCGCCTGGCGGTCGACGCGAAGGGGGATGAGCACGTCGTCGATCGCCGACGGGAAGGAGTGATCCGGGCGAAGCACGCCCACGACGGTCCGCGCGCGACCGTCCATCACGACCGTCTGGCCGAGGACGTCCCGCGCCCCGCCGAAGTGTTCGGTCCAGATCCCGTGAGAGAGGATGACCTCCTCCGCCCCCCCGATCTCGTCGGAGGCCTCCGTGAACCCGCCCCCGAGCGCCAGGGGGTTCCCGGTGATCTCGAGGAAGGTGCGATCGACGGCGGAGGCGACCAGCCGGACCGGCTCCCCGTCCGTCTCGAGATTCAGCCCCTCGGCGTGGAGCGAGTAGCCGCCCACCTGAGCGAGCGTCGTCGTGTTCTCCCGGATGTGGTCGAACTCGGCGCCGGACATGGCGCCGCCCTCCCAGACGTGGACGATCTCCTCCGGGTTCGGGTACGGGAGTTCCTCGAGGAGCACCCCGTCGATCAGTCCGAAAACGAGCGCGTTCGCGCCGATGCCGATCCCCAGCGTCGCGATGGCCACGACGGCGAAACCCGGCGAGCGAAAGAGCGCCCGAACCGACCTCATCCCCTCCCTCATCACCTCACCCATCATCCCCTCCACCCGTTGTACGGCGATCCGTGCGGCCGACGTCTTTCGCCGCCGCTCCAGCGCCTGGACTTCCCGGGCCCGGGCCGACTCCGCGGCCTCGGCGCCCCGCGACTCCTCTCGGAGCCGCTGCACCTCCCCCATCTCCGCCTCGATCTCCTCGAGCGCGTGCTGCTCCGCAGCCGCCGGGTCGATCTCGGACCTCAACTCCCGCCACCGCGGGTCCCGGCCGCTCATCGATCCGGTTCGAGGAGCGGATCCAGCCCCTCCCAGAGCCGCGTGTACGCCCGCCGCGCATCGCGCAGTCGGGTGAGACCCGCCTCCGTCACGCTGAAGTGGCGGCGGTCCCGGCCGCCCGCCTCGCCGGGGCCGACCATCGTCGACTCGACGAGTCCCTTGTTCTCCAGCCTGCGCAGGACGACGTAGACGGCAGCCACCGTCGTCGGCCGCCCCGTCCGCTCCTCGAGCTCGATCACGATCGGGGCGGTGTACGCGTCCGAATCGAGTCGCAGCAGTGCGAGCATCACCTGATGCTCCAGATCTCCGAGCCCTTCCCTCGGCACGTCGCCCCCCTCGTCCTCACGGTTCAGACATCGTCATAACCAACAATGTCAGAAACGGAGACCCGCGCAACGGCGGCGTGTTCCACGGGAGGGTCT
The DNA here is from genome assembly GCA_028280525.1 of Longimicrobiales bacterium. GTDB lineage: Bacteria > Gemmatimonadota > Gemmatimonadetes > Longimicrobiales > Gaopeijiaceae > Gaopeijia. The sequence goes on along the minus strand of JANQLR010000178.1, from coordinate 6,222 downwards.
CGCGGGCCCGGTCGTGCCCCTTCCCGACCGGGGGCTCGCCCGCGACGCTTCCGGGTACGAAGCCCCGCCCCGACGATCCTCCGCCCGGCCCATCCGTGACCGAACTCCGCTCCGCCCTCCCCTACCTGCAGCCGTACCGCGTCGGGCTCGTGTGGGGACTCGTTCTGGTGGTGGTGGCGCAGGGCTTCCAGCTCGCCAACCCCTGGGTGATGAAGCTGGCGATCGACGGGCTCGCCGACCCGGGCACGACCTCGAGCGACCTCGCCGTCCTCGCAACCGTCATGGTGGGGCTCGCGCTCCTCGGGGGCGCGGCGCGCTACGGGATGCGAGAGGTGCTGAACGGGATCTCCCGCCGGGTCGAACGGGACCTGCGCAACGACCTCTTCCGCCACCTCCTCTCCCTGGACGCCGACTTCTTCGGGGCCCATCGCACCGGCGACCTGATGAGCCGCGCCACGAACGACACCCTGGCCGTGCGCATGGCGGCGGGGCCCGCGCTGATGTACTCGGTCAACACCGCGGTCGGCTTCGTCCTGGCCGTCGTCCTCATGCTGACGATCAGCCCGCGCCTCACCCTCTGGGCGCTGATCCCGCTCATCCTCCTCCCCCCGGTCGTGCTCGGCTTCGGCCGGATGATCCACCGGCGCTTCGAGGAGATCCAGAGTCAGTACTCGACGATGAGCACGATGGTGCAGGAGTCGCTCACCGGGATGCGGATCGTGCGGGCGTACAACCAGCAGGCCGACCAGGAGGCGCGCTTCGCCGAGCTGAACCGGGAGTACCGGTCGCGCAACATGCATCTGGTTCGGGCCTCGGGCGCCTTCCACCCGATGATGGGGCTCCTCGCCGGCCTCGGCATGGTCGTCGTCCTCTGGATCGGGGGCCTCGAGGTGATCGCCGGACGCATCTCCATTGGGGACTACGTCGCCTTCTTCTTCTACCTGGCGCTCCTGATCTGGCCGATGATCGCGCTGGGCTGGGTCGTCAACCTCTTCCAGCGCGGCGACGCCTCGATGGGACGTCTCAACCGGATCTTCGACCGGGCGCCGACCATCGCAGCACCCCTGCCCGGCACCTCGCGGCGGGCCGCCTCGCCGATCCGCGGCGAGATCGAGTTCGAGGGCGTGCGCTACCGCTATCCGGGAACGGAGCGCGACGTCCTCGTCGACGTCTCCTTCCGCGCCGAGCCCGGTCAGACGATCGCGGTGGTCGGGCCGACCGGCTCGGGCAAGAGCACGCTCGTCTCCCTGATCCCGCGGCTCTGGGACCCGACCGAGGGCGTCGTCCGGATCGACGGCCGCGCCGCGCCGGAGTGGGACCCGGCCGAGCTGCGGGCCGCGATGGGGATCGTGCCGCAGGACGCCTTCCTCTTCTCGGAGACGCTCGCGGAGAACATCGCGCTCGGGCTCGAGGGGGATCCCGACGAGGACGTCGCCGTGCGCAACCGGGTCCGCGCCGCCGCCGAGGCCGCCGACCTGCACAGCTCGATCGAGCGCTTCCCTGCGGGCTACGACACCCTTCTCGGGGAACGCGGGATCAACCTCTCAGGGGGACAGAAGCAGCGCGCGACGCTCGCCCGGGCGCTCGCCCGCGACCCTCGGGTGCTGATCCTGGATGACGCGCTGAGCGCCGTCGACACCCGGACGGAGGCGCGGATCCTGGAAGAGCTTCGCACCGTCCTCGCCGACCGCACCGCCTTCATCGTCTCGCACCGCGTGAGCGCGGTCATGGGGGCGGATCTCATCCTCGTCCTGGAGGACGGTCGGGTGGCCGAGCGCGGGACGCATGACGAGCTGATCCAGGCCGGGGGCGTGTACGCGCGGCTCCTGCAGCGACAGCTCCTCGAGGACGAAGTCGACCGGGGCGTGGCCGCGCGGTAGACGTCCGAAGCTCCAGTTCTTGGCATATTCCAATTCTTGGATTATCATAGTCCAACTTCTGGAACATCGGAGGCGTGCATGGCCCGGCTGAAGGTCACCCCGCAGATCCTGTACACGATGCTCTCGCTCGCGGGAGGGCCGCGGCATGGATACGCCATCCTCGCCGAGGTGGAGGAGCGCTCGGGAGGGGAGATCAAGCTGGGACCGAGTTCGCTCTACTACACGTTGGGGCGTCTGGAGGAGCGGGGCCTGATCGAGGAGGCGGAGGCCGCGGCCTCGACCGAGTCGGACCGCGATGCGCGCGCCGACCAGCGCCGCACCTTCGGGCTGACTCCGGAGGGGCGAGCCATTCTCGAGCGGGAACTCGGGCTGCTCACCGGTCTGGTCGACCACGCCCGTGCCCTCGGACTGAACGTCCAGGGCTGACGTGCGGGCCCGGCTCCCCTTCGAGCGGCTCCACCGTCTCCTCGTCCGACTTCAGGCGCCCGGGCACCGGCGGCGCTGGCGGGCGGCGACCGAGGCCTTCTTCCAGAGGTGGGTCGGGGACGCTCCCGACGACGACACGGCCCGGGAACGGGCCCGTCGGGCGGTGTGGGACGCCGCCGCGACGGTGTGGACGACACGGCTCGACCAGGCGGTCGACCGGCTACGCAACTGGGATGAAGGGAGGTCGAGGATGTGGGAGGTACTGCGGAGTGCTGCGCTCCACACGGCGCGCGAGGTCCGTCGGCGACCGCTCCATGCGGCGGTCGTGGTCGGGACGCTCGCCATCGCGATCGGGGCGAACGCCGCCCTCTTCACGGTCACGAAGGCCCTCCTCTTCGAACGGCTCCCGTACGAGGATGCGAACCGGATCGTGCGAGTCCAGGGGATGAGCGTGGTCTCGATGACGGCCGACGCCTTCGCCGTCGACCAGGAGTTCGCGGACCTCCCCGGCGTCGTCGAGACGTCCTACTTCACGCCGGATGCGGCCGGTACGCTGACCGCGTCGCGGAACCGCCGCGTGAACCTCGCCTACGTCGCTCCGAACTTCTTCGAGGTCATGGGCGTCCGCCTGACGATGGGCGCAGGGCTGGGCGACGTGGCGATCGGGACCCCCGCTGCCGTGATCGGGCACTCCGTCTGGGCGAACGACTTCGGGAGCGACCCGGACATCCTCGAGCGCGACCTCGTGCTGAACGGCGTCGCCTTCCGGATCGTCGGCGTGGCCCCCCGCGAGGTCGCGTGGCCCTCCGCGGCGGAGGCGTGGCTCGGCTACCCCGTCCAGTACGAGTTCATGGGCTCCGCCTTCGGGGCGCACGCTGTCGCCCGACTCGCCCCGGGGGCGGATCGAGCCGAGGCGGAGAGTCGTCTCCAGGCGGTTCAGGCCCCCCGCGTCGCCGAATGGGAGGCGGAAGGCTACGTCGTCCCGCCCTCGCAGCTCGTCCCGATCCGCGAGGAGCTCGCGGGGTCGGTGAAGGAGCCGATCCTGGTCCTCTTCGGAGCCGCGGGCATCGTTCTCCTCCTCGGAGCGCTCAACCTGACGAGCGTCTGGCTTCATCGCGTGATCGAACGCGATCAGGAACTCCGCACGCGTCGGGCGCTGGGCGCTTCCCGGGCCCGCCTGGTTCTGCAGATCGTCGCCGAGGCCGTCTTTCTGTCGGCGATCGGTGGCGTCGCCGCGCTGGGCGTCGCCCGACTCGGGACCGACCTCGTCACACGGTGGCTGCCCACCTCCATCCCGGGTGCCTCCGACCTCGGGCCCGGGCCGACGACGATCGCCTTCGCGCTCGGGCTGGCGGTCTTCCTCGGAGCGTGCATCGGGGGCCTCGCGGCGCTGCGCGGCTCGCCCCGGGGTGTGGCGGGGGCGCGGAGGGATCGATCGGTCGGTCGGGCTCGCACCGAGTTCGCCCTCCTGCTCGGCCAGGCCGCCCTCGCCGCGGTCCTCGTCGCCGGATCGGTCATGACGACGCGCTCCTTCCAGCAGCTGGTCGGCACCTCCCTCGGATTCGAGCCCGAGGGAACCGTCGCCTTCTCGGTCCAGATCCCCCGTGCCGAGGCCGAGGGGCGGGAGGCGATCCTCGGCTACTACGAGACGCTCGCCGCCGAGCTGCGGGCCGTCCCGGGGGTCGAGACGCTCGCCATCACGAGTCGCCTTCCGCTGTCTACGGGAATCTACGCCGCCTCGTCCTTCCGCCCCGAGGGGGTGGAAGTCGACGAACGGCTAACCGGGTACCGGTACTTCGGCAGCGACGACTACTTCGAGGCGGCGGGGGTCCGGCTCTTGGCCGGTCGGGGCTTCGGACCCGACTGGGGGGACTCGGACATCGTCATCGATCGGGACCTCGCGGCGCTCCTCTTCCCCGACGTGGCCCCGGGCAGTGTGATCGGACGAACGATCGAACAGGAGGACTGGAATGACGGCGTCCAGTCCTGGGTCCCCTTCTCGATCCGGGGGGTGATCGAGGGGGTGAGGGTCGCCGGTGCCCGAAACGGGGTCCGGCCCGCCTTCTACCAGCCGATCGAGTATGGCTGGGGATCCCGGATGTCCTTCGTGGCTCGCGTCCGCGGGGAGCCCGCCGCCTTCGTGTCCGCCTTCGAGGACGCGGTTCGGACCGTGAATCCGCGCATCGTCCCGGACGGCGTCCGCAGCCTCCGAGACGATGTCGGGAACCTCCTGGCGACGGATCGCGCGCTCGCCTCGGTCATCTCCGGCTTCTCGGTCGCCGGGCTCCTTCTCGCTGCTCTGGGGCTCTACGGCGTCACCGGCCGCCAGATCGCGTCGCGGCGGAAGGAGCTGGGGGTGCGACTCGCGCTGGGAGCGGACCCGGGGCAGCTCATCGGGCGAGTCGTACGCGGAGGGGTCACGCTGGGGCTGGCCGCCGTTCTCCTGGCGATCCCCGGCGTCGTTCTCGGCGGTCGCGCACTGGCGGACCGGCTCTTCGAGGTCCCGGCCGTCCACCTGCCCTCGATGGCGACGGCAGCAATCCTCGTGGTCGCGGTCACGACGATCGCCTCGTGGATTCCGGCGCGGAGGGTGACCCGGATCTCTCCGCGGGATGCGCTCACGGCCGACTAGGGCCTGTTCGCCGGTCGGGGGCGGGGCCGCGCGGCGCCCTCAGATCTTCTCGAGCAGCCAGGCCGGCGTCAGATTCGCCAGCCATCCGGAGAGGATGGTGAACTGCCCGCTGACCAGAAGGAGTCCCAGCGCGACCAGGAGTGCTCCGGACGCCTTTTCGAGCACCGGGATGAAGCGACGGAAGCGCTGGAAGGTGTTGAGGAACTGGTCGAGGGCGAGGGCAGCCAGGAGGAAGGGGACGGCGAGCCCGAGGGAGTAGGCGAGGAGCAGGCCCATCCCCTGCCAGACCGTGTCCGACGCCCCGGCGAGCGTCAGGATCGTCCCAAGGACCGGCCCGATGCACGGCGTCCACCCCGCGCCGAAGGCGGCACCGACGGCGAAGGTCCCCACGTGCCCCGACGGCTTGTCGGCGAGCTGCACCCGGCGCTCCCGCATCAGCGGAGCGATGCGGATGATCCCTGCGAGGTGAAGCCCGAGGACGACGATGATCACCCCGCCGACTCGGGCGATCCACTCCTTGTTCACCGCCAGGAAGACGCCGAGGAAGGAGGCGCTCGCTCCGAGCACGATGAAGACGGCGGAGAAGCCAGCGACGAAGAGCCCGGAGTGCAGGAGGACGAGGCGCCGATCCGGGGCCTCCTGCATCTCGTCGAGCGTCATCCCGGTGACGAAGGAGAGGTAGCTCGGCACCAGCGGGAGCACGCACGGCGACAGGAAGGAGAGCAGCCCCGCGGTTACCGCGATCATGATTCCGAGTTCGTTCACCGGTCGTCGTCCCGTTCGTCGTGGCCGCCCGTCGTCCCGGCGCCTCCGGGATCCGATGCGAGCATCCGTCCGTCGCCCGAACCCGTGAGCGTCGATTCAGGATCCCGAGCCCGTTCGAGACCCCGACGCTCGCGCCGCTCCCGCCGCGTCTCGACGAAGGCGCGGATCGCCGAGGTGCCCCCGATCCAGAGGAGGATGATCGCGGCGATCCACCCCAGGAGCCAGGGGAAGAAGACCCCGAGGATCGCTGCGGGCAGGGTCAGTGCGGCGACCGTGCCCAGCACGGTCCGGTCCTCGCGGCCGAGCGGCCGGTGCCCGACGAGCGCGTCGCCGAAACTCGCACCCACGCGCACCAGGTCCGAGACCCGCCAGGTCCCCGTCACCGAACGGTCGGACCGCAACTCGCGCTCGAGGCGCTCCGGGATCGAGCCGGTGGGTTCGAGCGACTCGACCCCGGCGGACGCCTCCCCCGCGCGGACGGGACGAGGTGGCCGGGGGAGGGAGGCGAAGACCTTCGGC
>JANQLR010000177.1 GCA_028280525.1 Longimicrobiales bacterium | reverse complement strand
CGCGCCGCCGTAGCCGGACCGGTCCGGGCGGTCGTCCGTCGTGAGCCGGCCCAGGGGCTCGCGCCCCTCCATCTCGTACGCGTGCACCGAACCCGCCGCGCCCCACGGTCCGGAGGCTCCGACTACGAGGTGGGCGCCATCGGTGGCCAGGCGCGCGCCGAAGGGGCCGTCCGCGTCGGCCGGGGCTGCCAGCCTTCGCGGGTTCCGGAGCGAGGAGCGATCGTACACGTAGACCGCGCCCTCGGCCGGGGCGGAGACGATCACGTACCGTTCGGTGAGGGCCACCGCGGCTCCGAATTCAGAGTCGGTGGGGCCGGTCAGCCTCATCGGCTCACCCCAGCCCCCGCCGTCCGTCCGCCCGAACAGATACGCTGCGCCCTCGACCGGCGCGCCGGCGAGGAGCGTCGTCGCGTCCGCCGCGATCGCCCGACCGAAGCCGTCCGGAGCCCGCTCCACGTCCGTCACCCGGATCTGATCGATCTCGCTCCACGTGCCGTCCACGTCGCCGAATACGTACACGATCCCCGAGAGGGTCTGGTTGCCGGCTTCGCCGACGAGGATCTGGTCGCCGCTGACGGCCAGGGGGCCGCCGAACTGCTGGGCGGAGAGAGGGGCAGCGAAGAGGGCGAGCAGCGCGGTCAACGTAGCGCGCGGGCCGAAGGTCGCGGTGTGGTTCATCGGGGCGGGTTTCTCGGGGACAGGCGATTCGGGCGGCGAGCCGGCTCTGGCCAGGACTCGTGAACGACTCCCATAGGACTCTCGGGCGGGGCGGTTGGCAATGGGTCGGTGGTGCGCGCAGCTTCCTACATCGAGTTCCCGCACTCACCCCGACTCCGCCGATGAACCGTTTCCGACTCGCCCCGACCGCCGCGCTCATGCTCCTGATCACGCCGGGCGCGGGGTCGGGTCAGGCCGCCAGCGAGCAGGCCAGCCTCACGCAGGTCATCTCCGGGACGGAGATCGAAATCGCATGGTCCCGACCGTCCCTGCGCGGGCGGGAGGTGATCTTCGGGCGCCAGATCCCCTGGGGTGAGGTTTGGACGCCGGGCGCGAACATGGCGACCACGATCCGCTTCTCGAAGGACGTCGTTCTCTCGGGCACGGAGGTCCCGGCCGGCCACTACAGCGTCTGGCTCCGCGTCCTGGAGTCGGAGCCCTGGAGGCTGGCGCTGCACGCCGACACGCTGCTTCTCCACAGCGCCCACCCACCCATCGAGGAGGCGGTCTTGCATGTCGGGGTCGAGCGAGGACGGACCGAAGACGTGCAGGAGTCGCTCGCGTGGGACCTGGATCGGATCCGCCTGGACGGGGCCGAGCTCGTCATGCACTGGGGACGCGACCGGGTGACGGTTCCGCTCGAGGTCGATCCCGGGATCGACCTGGCCACGCCCGTCGCGGACGCCCGGCCGATCGTGGGTGACTGGACGTACGACGACCGCCCATCGCTGCCCACGCCCGAGCAGATCGAGCGCTTCACCGGGGGCAACCCCGACGACCCGACGGGACGGTACTTCGACATCCTCCTCGCCGAGCCCCGTCCCCGACCGATCTCGATCGAGCACGACACGGGCTCCGGGCTCCTCCACTTCGTCGATGCGCTGACGGAGGCCGCCGAGGCCGCCTTCTACTCCGGCGACGGAGACGACCCGGTGGTCGTCTATGGTCAGGCGCTCCTGCCACGCGGCTCGGGCTTCTTCGCGATCGCCGGCACGTTCGGCGGCGAGGTCGCCGCGGTGGACCCGCGCCGCGCCCCGATCGTCGAGTTCGTGTTCGACGAGGACGGCCGGGCGGTCTCGTTCACCGTGCGGGATCCCGACGAAGAGGTGATGGGCACGGGGGTCCGGACGGGGGGCTGAGCGGAGGTGCGACGGGCCGACCTGAGGCGGCCTTTGGGCGGGTAAGGAGCCGACACCGCGGTGCGACTCGCGCATCCGGGATCCGACCGCGACCTTGCCGCGAACCGTCGCGACGGTCGCATTCGCTCGACGAACTCCGCGGGAGGTACCATGACGCACCTGGCTCCGATCCGTACGGCCCTCGGCACCGCCGGGGCGGCCCTCCTCCCGCCCGCGCCGGCCCTCCTGGCTGTCCTGGCCCTTCAGGCCCCGGTCGTCGCGCAATCCCCGTTCAGCATCACGGACGTTCTGAGCCCCGGCTTTCCGTACTCGCTCGTGTCCGCCGACTCCGTCGACCGCATCGCGTGGATCGAGAACGAGCGCGGGTTGCGCAACGTCTACACGGCCGCGCCGCCGAGCTACGAGCCCGTGCGCCTCACGCACTACCTCTCCGACGACGGCATCGATCTCCAGTCCCTCCAGATCTCCGACGACGGCGAGATCGTCACCTTCATCCGGGGGCACACCCCGAACCGGGAGGGCTGGATCGCGAACCCCGGCAGCGACCCGCGCGGCGGCGAGCGAGTCGTGTGGGCGACGAGCACGCGCGGCGGCAACCCGTGGAGGGTCGCCGAGGCGAGGGGGTACTCCCTGTCGTCCGACGGACGCTGGGTGCTCTTCGAGCACGACGGCCAAATCCACAGGGCCCCGGTCAACTCGGGTCTCGATGCCCGAGTCGATCCGGGCGTGCCCCTCATCACCGCGTACGGTGACAACCGGGGACCGACGTGGTCACCGGACGACCGACGCGTCGCGTACGTGAGTGACCGAGGCGATCACTCGTACATCGGGGTGTACGACGCCCGCAGCCCCGCCATCACCTACCTCGCGCCGGGTGTGGATCGCGACTTCTCCCCCGCCTGGTCGCCCGACGGTACCGAGGTCGCCTTCATCCGCCGCCCCGGCGATCCGTTCGGGGCCCGGGCCGATCTCGGCGCCGCCGACTCGACCGACGTGCCGGACGGCATGCTGGAGGCCCGGTTCGCCGGGGGGCATACGCTCGAGATCTGGGTCGCCTCGGCCAAGACCGGGGAAGGGCGTCGACTCTGGAGTGCGCCGCCCGGAGAGGACGGCTTCTCGGACATCCGCTCGATCCAGTGGAAGGGCGATCACATCGTCTTCGAGGCGGAGCCGGGCAACTGGCGTCACTGGTACTCGATCTCGGCGTCGAACCCGCGGCCCGAGCCGATCGAGCTGACGCCGGGCGACGGCTTCGTCATGCAGGTCGCCTTCTCGGCGGACGGCCGCACGCTCTTCTACTCGTCGAATCACAGCGACATCGACCGCCGTGACCTGTGGCGGGTGCCGGTCGCGGGCGGCACGCCGCAGCGGCTGACCGACGGCGAAGGGATCGAGACGTACCCTGCCGCGCCCGCCTCGGGCGACGAGGTCGCGCTCCTCTACGCGGACACCCGTCGGCCCCAGTCGGTGGCCGTTCTCCCGGCATCGGGCGGCGAGGCGGAGATCATCACGGCGCTGCCCGAGGAGTACCCGCTCGACGAGCACGTCGTGACCACCAACGTCACGATCACCGCGGAGGACGGGCTCGACTTCAACAACCAGCTCTTCCTGCCGTCCGATCTGCAGCCCGGCGAGCGCCGACCGGCCCTGATCTTCATCCACGGCGGCTCGCGCCGGCAGATGCTCCTCGGCTACCACCACCGGCACTTCTACCACATGGCGTATGCCATGAATCAGTATTGGGCGTCGCAGGGCTACGTGGTGATGTCGGTGAACTACCGGACCGGTATCGGCTACGGGAAGGAGTTCCGGACCGCGCCCGGACGGGGCAGGGAGGGCAACACCGAGTACCGCGACATCCTGGCCGCCGGGAAGTATCTGCAGACCCGCGAGGACGTCGACCCCGCACGGGTCGGGCTGTGGGGGCTCTCGTACGGTGGGATCCTGACGGCGCAGGGACTCGCCCGGAACTCGGACGTCTTCGCGGCCGGCGTGGACATCGCAGGGGTGCATCTGTGGGGCGACTCGATCGACCCGGAGTCGGTCTCGTACCAGTCGAGCTCGGTCTCCGAGATCGAGAGATGGAGCTCGCCGGTGCTGCTGATCCACGGCGACGACGACCGCAACGTCGCCTTCTCGCAGACGGTAGGGCTCGCCCAGCTCCTGAGGGCGCACGACGTCGAGCACGAGCTGATCGTCTTCCCCGACGACGTTCACTCCTTCCTGATCTTCGATCGGTGGGTCCAGTCGTTCGAGGCCTCCGACGACTTCCTCGCGCGCAAGCTGCGAGCGGACGCCGTCGCGACCGAGGAGGGGTCCAGCAGATGACCATCTCCCGTCGCCGGTTCCTGGAGTCCTCGGCCGCCGCGATCTCACTCGGGTTCACGGGGCTGGGGTGCAGTCGGGCGGACACGGTCGCCACAGCGGTCGACCCGGACTTCGGGTTCGGACCGCTGCTCGACGATCCCGACGGAATCGTCGCGCTGCCGGAGGGATTCTCCTACCGGATCTTCTCGACCGCGGGAGAGACGATGACCGACGGCTTCATCGTCCCTAGGTGGCACGACGGGATGGCGACGTTCCCCGGGCCCGATGGCATGACGCTCCTCGTGCGCAATCACGAGGTGCCCCCCGGCGCCGATCCGGCCGCGGGCGCGTTCGGCGCGGATCTCGCACTCCTCGACCGAGTCGATCGAGATCTCCTGTACGACCCCGGGGATGGGCGTCCTCCCGCGCTGGGTGGCACGACGACGCTGCTCTACGACACCGCGAACCAGCAGCTGGTATCTCATCACCTCAGCCTGGCCGGGACGCTCGTGAACTGCGCCGGGGGCCCGACCCCCTGGGGCTCCTGGATCACCTGTGAAGAGATCGTCTCGTCACCCGAGGCCGGCTTCACGCGGGAGCACGGGTACAACTTCGAGGTCGTCGCCGGAGCCCCGGGGCTGCAGCGGGCCGAGCCGCTGAGGGAGATGGGGCGCTTCATTCACGAGGCGGTGGCCGTGCATCCCGCGTCCGGGATCGTCTACCAGACCGAGGACATCGCGGACGGGCTCCTCTACCGCTTCATCCCGAACGTTCCGGGGCGGCTCGCCGAAGGAGGGCGGCTCCAGGCCCTGGCCGTCGTCGAGCAGCCGAGCCTCGACACCCGCAACTGGGAGGGGCAGGACGTGCCCCTCCGCACACGCATGCCGGTCCGATGGGTCGACCTGGAGGACGTGCGTTCACCCGACGACGACCTCCGGTATCGGGGCTTCGAAGCGGGTGCGGCGCGCTTCGCACGGGGCGAGGGAATCTTCTACGGCGAGCGAGACGGTGCCGGGGAGGTCTACATCGCGTGCACGAACGGCGGGAGTGCGCGGAAGGGGCAGATCTGGACGTACCGACCCAGCCTCTTCGAGGGGACCGACGAGGAGGTGTCGAATCCCGGCTCGCTCGAGCTCTTCGTGGAGCCGAATGACGGAACGATCATCGAGAACGCCGACAATCTGTGCGTCGCACCGTGGGGTGACATCATCGTGTGCGAGGACGGAACCGGGGACGACTACCTGCTGGGGATCACGCCGCAGGGCGAGATCTACAAGCTCGCCCGCGACCTGAACGGGACCGGTGAGTTCGCCGGGTGCTGCTTCTCACCGGACGGGAGCACCCTGTTCGTCAACAAGCAGGACGAAGGCTGGACGCTCGCGATCACCGGACCCTGGGGAGGGCGCACGTAGGCTCGCCGCAGCCCGATCGAGGCGTGTCCGCTACGAGATCGGGCGCTCCCGCAGACGCGTCACCACGGCCCCGATCCCGGCTTCGGCCAGCGCCCGGTTGAACGCCGGCACCTGCGTCCCGACGAGCACCTCCAGTCGGTCGAGCAGCGGCTGGGTCTCGTCGATCAGGTCGCCGAAGCGCTCCTGGGCGCCGTCGGTCGGGCGCCCGTACGACCCGGTGACGTGGCTGTACAGGTAGGCCAGCTGGTCGTCGAGCATGGGCGGGAAGTTGATCGGGTCCTGGCCGGACTCGCTCTGCGTCTGGATGAGCGCCTCCTCGATGTCGGTGAGCGCTTCGTCCATCGTCTCGGCCAGCGCCCGCAGCGTATCGACGGACGTCTCCGCGTACTCGCCGTCTTCGGCCCGATCGACGAAGCCGCCGGTCTGCTCGCGGATCGAGCGCGCCTCGCGGATCGCGTCGTGGACTTCGCTCAGGCGATCCCGGATGCGGATCGTGAGCGCGTACTGCGCCTGCAGGTCGGCCGCCGTGACGCTCGTGACGCGCGGATTGGGGTCGACGCGGGCCACGACCTCGTGCTCCTCGTCACCGACCTCGACGCGAATCGTGTAGTTGCCCGGCGGGACCCACGCGCCCCCCGTGTAGGCCAACGAGAAGCGGGCCGACTCGATGACGTCCGGACCCGGGGCCCGTAGGTCCCAGACGAACCGGTTCATGCCCTGCGTGACGGTGAGGTCCTCCTCTTCGAGGAGCGGATCCTCCGGCTCGTCGCCGTCTTCGTCCTCTTCGTCGGCGCCGGCGCCCTCCTCGTCCTCGTCTGCATCCTCGTCGTCGCCCTCGGAACCGTCCTCGTCATCACCCTCCGAGTCGTCTTCCGAGTCGGCCTCGGTGCCCGGCTCGGCGGCCACCTCCCCCTCGAAGTCCCGGATCACGGTCCCGTTGGGATCGACGACCTCGATCTCGACCTCGGTGCCCGCCTCGGCGCCGATCCAGTAGTTCAGCACGACGCCGTTCGGCGCGCTCTCGGGCGCGCGATCGCCACCCGAGCCGAAGCGGGCGAGGGTGGTGGGGCGCGGATCGAAGACCCGCACGGCTTCGGCTCGCACGTCGTCGGCCATGGCGTGTAGCGGCGTCACGTCGTCCAGGATCCAGAAGGAGCGACCCTGCGTCGCGACGACCAGATCGTCGTGATGCACGCGCAGGTCGGTGATCGGGGTGCGGGGCAGATTCTGCTGCAGCGACTGCCAGTTCCGGCCGTCGTCGAAGGAGACGAACATCCCGAACTCCGTCCCCGCGTAGAGCAGGCCCTCACGATCCGGGTCCTCTCGAACCACCCGTACGGGATGGTCTTCGGGGATTCCGTTCGAGCCGTTTGTGAGCAGCGCCCAGCGCTCGCCCCAGTCCGTCGTGCGGAAGACGTAGGGCCGGAAGTCCCCGTCGCGGTACTTGAAGACGGCCATCACCGCGCGGCCGGGCGTGCTCGCGCTCAGGTCGATCGAGTTCACCGTGCCTTCGGCCGGCATGTCGTCCGGAGTGACCTCGGTCCAGCTCCCGCCCGCGTTCCGCGTGACGTGCACGCGCCCGTCGTCTGTGCCCGCCCACAGCTCGGCGCCGTCGTGGGGCGACTCGCTCAGCACGAAGACCGTGTTGTAGACCTCGACGCCCGTGTGGTCGACCTGGAGCGGGCCCCCGGGAAGCCCCTGCTGCTCCTCGTTGTCCGTCGTTAGGTCGGGCGAGATGGTCTCCCAGCTCATCCCGTTGTTCGTCGTGCGGTGGACGTGCTGCGACGTGTGGTAGACGACGCCGGGGTCGTGCCGCGAGATGAGGATCGGCGCGTTCCATTGGAAGCGGTAGCGCGCGTCGCGCGGCGCCACGCCGTCCCCCATCTGGGGATAGAGGATCATGTTCCGCCTCTCGCCCGTCCGCAGGTTGGAGCGGTCGATCTGCCCGATGTAGTTCCCGGCCCACACGATGTGCGAGGAGTCCGGGTGCGGGTGCACGGAGATGTGCCCGCTCTCGGCGCCGCCGGCGTTCAGCCAGTCGGCCTCCGGCGACAGCACCCGCGAGACCCGCGACGATACCGAGATCGTCGAGTTGTCCTGCTGCGCGCCGTACAACCGGTAGGGGAACTGGTTGTCGACCTCCAGGCGGTAGAACTCGGCCGTGGGCTGGTTGTGCATCGTCGACCAGCTCGTGCCGCCGTTGATGCTGGCCTGCGCGCCCCCGTCGTTGGCCACGATCATGGCTTCGGAGTCGTCGGGGTGGATCCACAGGTCGTGCACGTCGCCGTGCGGGACCGAGATCCGCTCCCAGTCCTCGCCGCCGTCGATCGAGCGATACATGCCGGTGTTCAGCACGTAGACCGTGTTGCGGTCGAGAGGGTCGGCCTCGAGATGTGAGTAGTACCAGTGCCGCTGCCGGAAGCGGCGATCGCGCGTCACCTTGCGCCAGCTCTCGCCGCCGTCGTCGGTGCGCCAGATCCCGCCGTGCGGATCGGGGGCCGAGATGAGCGCCCACACCCGCAGAGGATCGGCCGGCGAGATCGCGAGACCGATCCGCCCGAAGGTCGTGCTCGAGGGCAGCCCGTTGTCGACGGACGGGTCCGTCAGTCGGGTCCACGTGTCGCCCCCGTCCATCGTCTTCCAGACGCCCCCGTCCCGGGAGGCGTCGATCAGCGTCCACGGCTTGCGCTCGGCGCGCCACATGCCGGCGTAGAGCTCGCGGGGATTTCGCGGGTTCATGACGACGTCCACCGCGCCCACGGAGTCCGCCACGAAGAGCACATGGTCCCACGTCGCTCCCCCGTCGCGCGTCCGGTAGACGCCCCGTTCGTCGCTCTTGGCGAAGGCGTTGCCCAGCACGGCGGCGAACGCCACGTCGGGATCGCGCGGGTCGACCTGGATCTTGGCGATCTGGCCCGCGTCCGGGAGCCCCGCGAACGACCACGAACGGCCGCGATCCGTGGAGCGCCAGACGCCCCTGCCGATCGAGACGTTCCCTCGGACGCCAGCCGATCCCGTGCCCACGTAGATGACGTTGGGATCCCCGGGCGCCACCTCGACCGCCCCGACCGAGCCCGCGGTGAGGGCGTCGTCGGCGACGTTCTCCCACGTCTCGCCAGCGTCGGTCGTGAGCCAGACGCCGCCGCCCGTCGTGCCCATGACGTACTCGTGCGGGGTGGCGGAGAAGCCGCTGACGGCCGTCGAGCGTCCGCCGCGGAACGGTCCGACCATGCGGTACTCGAACGTCTCGAGCAGGGCGGGGTGGACCGTCTCGTTCGGGCCGAGGGGACCGTCGAGCGACTGGGCTGCGGCGGACGCCGCGCACGTGAAGACCACGACGAGCAGAGCGGTGGCGAAGAAGGGGGCGAGGGGTGCTGAGGAGTGGCGGTCCAGGGGGCCAGGGCGGTGCATCGACGAGGTCGTCCGGAGTCGGGGAAATGGCGGCGGTGAGGCTAGGGTGGGTGCGGCCCACGGGCCAGTGGCCGAAGCGGCATGGTGGCCCCGTGGAGCGGCGGCTAGCTTCGCTGCCTCGCCCGATCCGAGGCCCGATCCGAGGGAGGAACCCGATGAAACGTCTCGCACTCATCGCTCTGGCCGCGATGCTCGTCGCTCCGCTCGGCGCAGCGGCGCAGCGCACCCAGAAGCCCGTCCTGCACGGCAAGCACTGGATCGCGATCACGGGCAAGCCGATGGCCGCCACCGCCGGCTCGATGATGTACCAGCGGGGAGGCAACGCGGTCGACGCAGCCGCCGCGATGCTCGCCGCCACGGCAACGATGTGGGACGTGCTCTCGTGGGGCGGCGAGACACAGGCGCTCATCTACCATCCCGGCGAGCGGCGCGTCATCGCCCTGAACGCGCTCGGCGCCGCCCCGGCCGGAGCGACGCCCGAGTACTTCCGCGACAAGGGCTACGACTTCCCTCCGGAGTACGGCGTCGATGCGATGGTCACGCCCGGCACACCGGGGGGCCTGATGGTGATGCTCGCCGAGTGGGGCACGCTCGCGCTGGCGGACGTGCTCGCTCCGGCGATCGAGATGACGGAGGGCTACCCCATCGAGGCGGGTGCCTCCCGTAGCATCCGGTCCCAAGCGGATCGGATGAGAGAGTGGCCGTACACGGCGTCGGTCTTCTTCCCCGATGGGGGAGACGGCCCCGAGCCCGGAGAGATCTTCGTCCAACAGGACCTCGGCAACACGCTACGCAAGCTGGTCGAAGCGGAGGCGCAGGCCCTCGCCGACGGTGCGACGCGTGAGGACGCGATCATGGCTGCGTACGATCGCTTCTACCGGGGCGACATCGCGGACGAGTACGTCCGCGGGGCACGCGAGCAGGGCTCGACCGTGACGATGGGCGACCTCGACACGTGGCAGGTCCACGTCGAAGAGCCGGTGATGACCACGTACCGGGGCATCGAGGTCTACAAGCTCCAGCCGTGGGTCCAGGGCCCGGTGATGAACCAGACACTGAACATCCTGGAGAACTTCGATCTCCAGTCGATGGGCTACAACAGCACCCGATACATCCACACGCTGTACCAGGCGATGAACATGGCCTTCGCCGATCGCGACTTCTACTACGGCGATCCGTACTTCCCGCCCGAGGAGCCGCTCGAGGGACTGCTCTCCAAGGAGTACGCGAAGCACCGGGCCGATCAGATGGATCTGGAGCAGAACGACGCCGGTGTGATCCCGGGCGACCCCTACCCGTTCCAGGGTGGCGAGAACCCGTACCTGGAGCTGCTCGAGCGGTGGGCCGGCGGTGGCGAGGTCGTGACCGACCCGGCGGGCTCGCCGGGGATGGACGACCTCCTCGACGACTTCTACCAGGGGACGACGTCGATCCAGGCGGCCGACGAGAGCGGGTGGGTCGTGTCCATCACCCCCTCCGGCGGGTGGATTCCGGCGGTGATCGCCGGCAACACGGGCATCGGGATGAGCCAGCGGGCGCAGTCGTTCGTGGTGAACGAAGTCGACGGTCCGTTCAACGTGGTTCAGCCGGGCAAACGGCCGCGCGCGACCCTCACGCCGGGCATGGCGCTGAGAGATGGTCGCCCGTACCTGTCGTTCGCCGTCCAGGGCGGCGATGCGCAGGATCAGAACCTCGTCCAGTTCTTCCTGAACATGGTCGAGTTCGACATGAACGT
>JANQLR010000355.1 GCA_028280525.1 Longimicrobiales bacterium | reverse complement strand
GTGGTGGTCGGGTGGACCGAGCCGAAGGGGGGGCGGCCGGGGTTCGGGGCGCTGCACCTGGGGCAGTGGGAGGAGGCCGAGGGGGTGGTGGAGGCCGAGGGGGTGGTGGAGCCCGAGGAAACGGCCGCATCCGCCATGGACTCGCCCACCCCCGAGGGCGATCCTGGCCCCGTGGGGGGAGGGGGGCGCGGGTGGCGGCACCCCGGTCTGCGCCTCCGCCGCGTCGGCTCCGTCGGCACCGGCTTCTCCGACGCCCTCCTCGACGAACTCTCCGCCGGCCTCGCCGACCTCGAGATCCCCTCCAGCCCCTGCGACGTCGAGCCCGAGGGGGCCTCCAGGACCGATCACTGGACCCGCCCCGAGGTCGTCGTCGAGGTGCAGTTCAAGGAGTTCACCGACGCCGGGATGCTCCGCCACCCGACCTTCCTCCGACTCCGGGACGACAAGCCGGCTGACGAATGCCGCTGGCGTCCACCCGGGGAGCTCCCCGACCCGGAGCCGGTCGGCGGGGACACGGAGAAGACGGTCGCGCTGACCAACCTCGACAAGATCCTCTACCCGGCCTTCGACCCCACGGAGGCGCGGGACGGGGAGCACGACGGCGGGCCGTCGCGAACCGGCAATGCGCCTGCCCATCTCGGGATCGCGAAGGGCGGCGTGATCGCCTGGTACGACGCGGTCGCGGAGTGGATGCTCCCGTACACGCGGGACCGCTGCCTCGTCCTCACCCGCTACCCGGACGGGATCCGCGGGAACTCCTTCTACCAGAAGAACGCCCCCGAGTGGGCCCCGGAGTGGCTGCGCACGGCCACCGTCTGGTCGGAGGGGTCGGAGCGAGAGCTGGACTACTTCGTGGCGGACGATGTGGAGACGCTTCGGTACGTCGCCAACTCGGCGGGGCTCCTCCTGCACCTGTGGTCCTCGCGGGTGGAGACGCTGGCCCAGCCGGACTGGTGCATCCTCGACCTGGATCCGAAGACCGCCCCCTTCGAGCACGTCGTCGAGACGGCACTCACGGTTCGCGAGATCTGCGACGACATCGGGCTCCCGGCCTACGTGAAGACCTCCGGCTCCTCGGGGCTGCACGTCGTCCTCCCGCTGGGCGGCCAGCTGACTCATGAGCAGTCGAAGCAGCTCGCGCAGCTCCTGGCGACGGTCGTGGTGCAGGAGCGGGGCGACATCGCGACGGTGGACCGGGTGATCGAACGACGGGGTGGGAAGGTCTACGTCGACTACCTGCAGAACGGGTGGGGGAAGCTCCTGGTCGCGCCCTTCTCCACCCGTCCGGTGCCGGAGGCGGCGGTGTCGATGCCGCTCCGATGGGACGAGGTGACGCCCGGGCTGGGACCGCGGGACTTCACACTGGTCAACGCGCTGGACCACCTCCGCGGGTGGGCGTCGGATCCGATGCGCCCGGTGCTGGAGGAGCGACCGGACCTCCTGGCGGCGCTCGAGCGGTTGATGGGGCGGGTCGGGGGCTGAGGGTCCGGGGCAGTACCGCGCCGACGGACCCCGGGGAGCCGAGAACCGCCGGGGACCCGGCTCGCGGCACCGAGCCGAGAAGGGCGGTCGGGAGCGGGCGGGACGGACGCCCGCACCCGTGCATCGGTGGCTCTCGACGCCTCGGTTCGTGTATCTTCCACACCTTCACGATCGTCCATCGCGCCCCGACACCAGCCTTCAAGGCGGATGCGCCTTACGTGCTGGCGCTTATCGACCTGGATGACGGATTCCGGATGATGATGAATGTCGTCAACTGCGCGCCGGAAGAGGTCGCCATCGACATGCCGGTGCGCATCGTCTTTGAAGACCGCGACGGCCAACGTCTGCCGCAGGCGGAACCGAAAGCCGATTAACGGCAGGGATAGGTATCGTAAAGGGACAGCACGACGATATAGGCGAAATTGTCTTCCGGCTTCGCGATATCGGGGTGCTCGCGGCGCACCGCGTCGACGATACCGCGGATCAAGGTC
>JANQLR010000104.1 GCA_028280525.1 Longimicrobiales bacterium | reverse complement strand
CGAGGCGGTTCTTTCGGATGGACTCGGCTCGGTTCGCATCGATCCGACCCAGTTCGATCAGGTCCTCATGAACCTCGCGGGGAATGCCGCCGCGGCGATGGAGGAGGGGGACCGGTTCCGGATTCGGACCGAGCGGGTGGAGGAGTCGACCGGGAAGGCGGCGGAGTGGACGGGTCCGCGGATTCGGGTCGAGGTCTCGGACACCGGGTCGGGCATCCCGTCTTCCGATCTCGACCGGATCTTCGACCCCTTCTTCACGACGCGGAGGGAGGACGGCGGGACGGGACTCGGGCTCTCGACCTGCTACGGGGTGGTCACCGGGGCGGGTGGCGACATCCAGGTGGACTCCACCGTGGGAGCGGGGTCGACCTTCACGATCGACCTCCCCGAGGTGGAGCTGGAGCCGGTGGCGCACATGCCCCCCGAGGTCGCGGACCCGACGGGGTCGGAGGCGATCCTCCTGCTGGAGGACGACGCGCTCCTCGGGCGGATGCTGGACGAGGGGCTCAGTTCGCTCGGGTACACGGTGTACGGCGCGATGGAGACCGGGGAGGCGGAGGCGATCCTGCGCGATCACCCCGAGATCGCGCTGGTCATCACCGACATCGTCGTCCCCGGTCGATCCGGGGCCGACTTCGCGCGTCAACTCGCCGAGATTCGGCCGGAGCTCCCGGTTCTGGGGATGAGCGGGTATCGCGCCGGCGAGCGGATGCCGGAGGGCGTGGTCCCGGAGGGGCTGCGCTTCATCTCGAAGCCCTTCACCCCGGTCGAGCTCGCGGGGCGGATCCGGCGAATCCTCGATCGCGTCGGCTCGGCCCCGGCTCGGGAGACGGGCCGCTGACGACTCCGGCGGTGGGGGGTGAAACCCGCGCCGCCCGATCCGCGTCGGGAGGTGCGGGCCCGCCGCGATGGTCGGAGGGACCGTTGCCTCTTGGAGTCGTGGAGTGATCGAAGCCGAAATCCTCTCCGTCGAGTGCCCCTTCTGTCGCGCGGACATCCCGGGGAGCGCCCGCAAGTGCCGCCACTGCGGCGAGTGGGTGAACCGTCCCTGCGAGGGGTGTGGCACTCCGTTGCGAGCGGAGTGGGCGGCGCGGGGGGTCTGCGTGGAGTGCGTGAAGCGCCGCAGGGAGATCCAGAGCCACGTCGAGGCGCCGCTCGCCACCCCGATCGGACGGAGCCGCGGACTCGCCATCGTGCTCTCCTTCCTGGGAGGCGGGTTCGGGCTCCACCGCTTCTACCTCGGCCGTCGCCTCAGCGGCGTCCTCTACCTCCTCTTCTTCTGGACCGGGATTCCCGCCCTCCTCGGTATCTTCGAGGGCTTCCGCCTCGCCTTCATGAACGAGTGGAGCTTCAGGAAGAAGTACGGCTGAGCTCCTCCCGAACGGCCCGCATCCGGTCGGTCAGCTCTCCGATGGCTCTCAGGTACCGCTCCTCCCAGGCAGGGACCTCCTCCGGGTCGTCCGTCTCGATCTCGTAGCGGAGACCGGGGAGCATCCAGGAGGCGTAGCCGCTGAAGGGATCCGGCGACACGTAGAGGGACCGGCTCCACCGGCGCCCCTGCAGCCCCTCGTCGTCGAGCCAGGCGCGCTCGAGGCCGATCAGCCCGGCATTCGCACGCAGCGCCGTTTCGTCGTCCCCGCCTCCGGCGGCGAGCCACTCCGCGCGGACGCGGTCGAGCGCGGCGGCCTCCCCCTCGAGCACCCGGCTCGACTCGACGAGCCTCGACAGGTCGACCGCCACCCCTCGCGCGTCGGCGACCTCGAGCAGCGTGCCGACGTGGGTGCGGATGTCGGTGGCGTAGCGAACGACGTCGTAGGGAAGGAGGTCGGCGTTGGCGAAGCGAAGCGCGACCAGGCCGTCCACCCGCGCGAGCATCGGCCCGTACACGAAGGCCGTGTCCCCGAAGTTCTCGAACCAGTGGAAGTTGTCGTAGTTCGAGTGGTACACCCCGCCGGGGTTGCCGCTGGAGACCCCGGCCGAGGGGACGCCCACGTGGGTGTAGAAGGCGACGTGGTCCGAGCCGCCCCCGAGGTTGCCGAGTTCGGGGGACGCCTCGCCCCGCTGCCCGGCCCACGCCTCGAAGACGGATTCCCCGCTCCCCGGGTAGTCGACGTCGCCCATCGCGGCGACGATCGGCCCCTTGAGCGAGGGAGAGGAGGAGCCGCCGACGTTCCCCCCCGAGACGGCGGCGTCCGCGTTGAGGTAGAGAACGGCGTCCGCCTCGAGCGCCTCGCGGTACTCCTCCACCCACTCGGTCGAGCCGATGATCCCGTACTCCTCCGCATCCCAGTGCGCGATCCGGATCGAGCGTCGCGGGGCGCACCCCTCGGCCGGGAGACGCCCGAGGGCGTCGGCCAGGGTGAGGAGCATCGCCGTCCCCCCGTTGGGGTCGATCGCGCCGAAGCCCCACGGGTCGTAGTGGGCCCCGAGGATCACCCACTCGTCCGGGAACTCCGTTCCGGTCAGCGTCCCCACCACATTCGTGGCACGCGTGAGCGCCTTCGGCTGGTTCACCCGCACGCGGACCTGCAGCGCCTCCCCTCCGGTCAGGCGGTAGCGCAGCTCCAGCCCACCCTGCCAGTCCCCGGGCGCCTCCTCCCCGGTCATCCGGGAGAGGATCTCCTCCGCCGCCAGGTAGCCGAGCGGGAGGACGGGGATCCGGTGCAGACCCACCTCGTCCGGGTCGAGGCGCTCGACCGTGCCGCGCGAGCCGTCGGTCGGGAGGGCGGGCTCGAAGGGGGTCAGCGGGTCGCCGGTCCAGTCGAGGGTGAGCACCGAGCCGCGCTGGATCGTCTCGCCGTTCATCATCGGCCCCTCCGGGTAGGCGCCGGCCCGGCTGAAGCCCGGGTCGTTGAACATGATGACGCCGGCGGCCCCGCGCGCCTCGGCGAACTTCACCTTGAAGCCGCGGAAGTTGCCGCCGTAACGCGCGATCACGATGCGGCCGCGGAGGTCGATGCCCATCGAGTCGAGCGCCTCGTAGTCCTCGCGCCGCCCGTAGTTGGCGTAGACCACCTCTCCGGTCACGTCGCCCGACCCCGAGTAGGCGTTCCACCCGTTCAGGAGCCTCGGATCGCCGGAGAAGGGATCGCCCTCGACCGAGGGCTCACGGTTGGAGAGCTGCATCCGCTCCGGGGAGACGATGTGCACCTCGACGTCGTCGGTGAGCTGGGGGAGGTAGACGTCGTACGGGTGGGTGGTGACCTCGAGCCCCGCCTCCCGCATCACCTGAGCGAGGTACTCTCCGACCTCGACCTGGCGGTCGGACCCGGTAGGGTGCGGGGCGCTCGTGATTTCGCGCAGCGTCTCCCGGAAGAGTTCGGACGAGGGGAGGTCGAGGAAGGTCGCCTCGCACCGGTCCTGCACCTCCGCACGTGCGGAGGTGAAGCCGATGCGGGACGGGTCGACCTCCGCGTCGGCGGACCGCGTCGTGCCGTCGGGCTCCGTGCACCCGGTTGCGACCGCTCCCGCCAGGAGGAGTGCGAGAGGACGGAGTGCGGGGAGTGCGGGACGGAGTGCGCGCATCGGCGGCGGGGGTTCGGGGGCCGGGCCGGCGGGGGACGCCGCCGAAGGATCGGCCGCCAGTATAGTGAGCGGCTCCCCGCTCTGCAGCCGCGTCGGAACGGGAGGGAACGCCGCCTCGGGGCTCAGGCCTCGCCGGCTCCCCCGCGTCCTCCGCGTGCTCCGACCTCGTCACCCATGAGGTGACTCGCCGCGGGAACGCTGCACCGCCCGGAGGAGCAGCCGTCTCCGGCGTGAGGCCCGTCCCCCGGCCCGCAATCGTGACCGTGCTCACCGTGATCGTGGGCGTCGTGGGAATGGCTGCCCGTGCCGAGCCCACTCCGCAGCTCGCCGATGCTCGCCCGTACACCCCGTCGGAGGAGGGAGGCCCCGAAGAGCAGGGTGAGGAGGACCAGCGAGATGCGCTGGATCCCGCTCCCCTCGTCGGAGATGATCTCCTCGTACGCGGGGAGGGGGAGGTCCGCGACGACGGCGTTGACGGTCGCGCCGGTGAGCACCGTGAAGCCGATCAGGGTGCCTGCGAAGAGGAGGGCACCCCGCCGACCGTGAAGCCCGGACACGACGCCGAAGGTCGTGACGTTCGTGGCTGGGCCGGTGATGAGGAAGGCGATCGCGGCACCCGGAGAGAGTCCGCCGGCCATCAGCGCCGCGACCAGCGGCGTGGCGGAGGAGGCGCAGACGTACATCGGCAGCCCGAGGAGGGTGAAGACGAGCACGTCGATGGGGCTCGCGAGTTCGGAGAGCCAGCCCCCCTCCAGGAAGGGGGTCGCCGCCGCCGCGACCAGGAGGCCGAGGACGATCCACGGTGCCGTGTGATCGACGACGTCCCGGAGTCCGGTTCGCATGCCCGCTGCGAATCGTTCGGCGAAGGCCCCGGAAGCGACTGGGGTCACGGCGTCCTCCGGCGTCGCCTCGCGGGGGTCGAGGAGGCGACCGACCCACCACCCGACCAGGAGCGCCGCGGCCGCCGCAACCGCGACGCGGAGGAGCGTCATCGGTCCACCGAGGAGGGGGATCGAAAGGAAGATCGCGTCGAGCCCGAGTTCCGGGGTCGCGATGAGGAAGGCGAGGGCGGCGGCGGGTGGGGCGCCGCGGCGCACGAGCGCCTCGTAGACCGGAACCACCCCGCACGAGCATACCGGGACCGGGAGCCCCACGGCCATGCCGCGAGCCGCGGACGACAGGTGGCCCCCTCGGGCCATCCAGCGGATCGAACCCGTCGGCATGAAGGCCGAGAGGAGGCCGGCAGCGACGTAGGCGAGGACCAGCGCGGGCGCGCTCTCGAGGGTGAGGCCCAGAAGCCGCGAGCCGAACTCGAGGACGGCGTGGTCTCCCTCGTGGAGGTGGGCCTCCGGAGCCCCGGCCCCCGCGGCGAGGACGGCGATGAGGATCAGCCCCAGCGCCCCGCCGACGCCCTCGAAGCTCGGCGCGAGCCGGTCGTCCGCGAGCTTCGCTCCGGCCGGTCGACCGTGGAAGATCACATGCACGAGCGTCCCGCCGACGAAGGCCTCGTAGAGGTGCACGATCTCCCCCTCGAGCATCGCGACGAGGGAGCCTCCCGCGCCCCATCCGACGAGCGTCGCGGCCATCAGCCCGCCGATGGCCACCCCGCTCAGCCCCACGCCGACGCGCGGACGCAGGAGCCACCACACCGCGAGTCCGACCGGGACGCGATGCAGCAGGACCGCCCCACCCAGGGCGAGGTCGCCGTCGAGGGCGATCCCCTGCAGCGCCGCACCCTCGAGGAGCGCATGCAGCGCCAGCCCGGAGATGCCGAGCACCAGGGCCGCGTGGTCCGCGCGCTCGCCGACGCGGTGGGTCTGGTGCTCGAGCCAGAGGGGGGCGAAGACGCCTAGCGCCATCGCCACGAGCGGAAGGAGGTGCCGTTCGCCGAGAACCTCCGGAGCCAGGTGCAGGAGGACGAGCCCCGGCACCGCCACGTAGACGAGCCCGTCGAGGAGGGCGAGGGCGTGCGGACGCCCCGAGAGCGACCGGTACGCCACCGGTCCGACGGCGAGTGCCCCGAGGGCCAGGAGGAGGAGGATCACTCGATCAAGCTACCGGGATGCGGGCCAGCCGAACACGGATGCCGCGATGCCGTCCCCGGGGGATCAGCGGGGGACGCTCGCCTTCCCGCGACGGCGGATCTGCTCCTCCATTGCCGCGATCTCGACCTCGTCCCGGAAGGCATAGCGGCCCGGGTCCTCCAGGTACCCAGCGAGCCCGTCGCCCGCCCCGGCCAACGCCTCCGCGCCCTCGAGCCCGGCGGAGAGCTCGGCGTCGAAGTCGGCCAGGGCCCGCGCGTCCGCCGTGGCGTCGTCGTCCGCGGAGTCGTAGACGATCCGACCGACCTCACGGAGCTCGAGCTTCGCCTCGGTGCGGACCCGGTGGGCCGCCTCGACCGCCTCGCGGAAGCCGGGGAAGCGGAAGCGGACGGTTCCCGCCGCGTCGGCCTCGACCTCGCCGTCGAACTCGGCGACCAGTCGGTCGAGCACCTCCTTCGAGGCTCCCGCGCCCTTCGCGCCGAGCGCCTCCTGGACGGCGGCGTCGAGCTCCTTCTGCTCGAAGCCGGTCGCCTCCTTCCCCTTCAGCGTGAAGCGCGAGACGATCCCCATCGCCACCCGGCGAACGTTCCGGATCGCACGCTTCGTGTTCTCCCGAGCGACCCGGAGCGCCCGCAGGCCGGGGACGGCGAAGAAGGTCGCCGAGAAGAGGAGGGGGACCCAGATGAGGAGGATCTCCGCTGCCGTGCCCCCGATTCCGAGACGGGGGAAGATGAAGAGCGGCGCACTCGCCGCGGCGACGAGGTTGAAGCCGTTCAGCCCGACGATCACCGCGTTCGTCCCCGCGCTGTTCCCGGTCAGCGGCACCTTCGGCTCGAGCCGGCGCCACGCAGGCGGGGGGCGGCGCTCCTCGACCCTGCCGTGAGCGCTCACCATGAGCGACGGGAAGGTGTAGACGAGGACGCCCTCGTCGTCGACGCGCGGCTCGCCGTCGTGCGCCGCCATCAGCCGGGCAAGCTCCTCCTCCGCCTCGTCGAGCTCCAGCCCCGTCGCCTGGACCAGCTCGGCCGCGGTCAGCACGCCCTGACGCGAGCGGATGATGCGCAGGTGGGCGCGGTCGCGACGCTCGGGCGAGTCCTCGGGCCGGTCCGGGCCGAAGACGAAGGCGAAGACCTTCTTGTAGAAGGGCGGGCCGTTCTTCCGGTCCTTCTTCGAGGAGCGGTCGTAGCGCTCGCCGTAGTAGGGTCGGGAGCGTCCCCACCCCGGGGACCAGAGCCAGTACCAGAGCCAGAAGTTGCCGAAGCCACCCCCATGGCGCCGGTCGCCCCCGCCGAAGCCGCCCCCGTCGTCGTCCCGATTCGCGAAGATCGCGGCGATCAGGAGCGCCATGAAGATCAGGAAGTAGAGGACGAGCATCCCCACGATCCAGACCTTGAAGGCGACCTGGAAGATCTGCCACGCCTTGCGCCGGATCCGCTCCCCGAGCGGCTCGGCGTCCCGACGCAGCATCTTGCGATCGAAGCGGTAGACGATGTCGCCGGCCTCTCCGACCTCCAGATGACCCCGGTGCAGCTCGAGGAGCTGTCGCAGGGCGGCCTCTGCCTTCGCCTGGACCAGTCCGGTCTTGGCGGAGACATCGGCGAGGGTGGCGCGCCCATCGAGGCCGCGCAGAGCGGAACGGACGGAGTCGCGTTCGTCGAGAGAGATCGTCAGGGCGTCCGACGTCATGAGGTCGAGCGGGTCAGGGGCCGGAGTGTGGGGTCGTCGTGGATACGATGCGGGGACCGTCTTTCGTCGCCGGTGCCGCAACCGTCCCGACGATAG
>JANQLR010000350.1 GCA_028280525.1 Longimicrobiales bacterium | reverse complement strand
ATCTCACGCCCGCCCGCCCCTCCGACGCTCCGGTCGCTATTCGTCTTCTGGGTCCCGCTTGCGGCCACCTGGTTGATGATGGCGACCGAAGGTCCCTTCCTCGCCGCGATCATCGCGCGCCTGGGAGACCCGACCTTCAACCTGGCCGCGTACGGAGTCGCCTTCGCTCTCGCGATCCTCGTCGAGTCGCCCGTCATCATGATGATGAGCGCCTCGACCGCGCTCGTGGTGCACCGTCGCTCCTACCGGAAGCTGCGGGCCTTCACCTGGGCGATGAACGCGCTCGCGACGGCAATGCTGGGCGTGGTGCTGATCCCGCAGGTGTGGGGGACACTCGCCGACGGCCTGCTGGCGCTTCCGCCCGAGGTGTCGCGACTCACCTACATCTCCCTCTGGATCTTCCTCCCGTGGCCGGCCGCGATCGGCTACCGGCGCTTCCTGCAGGGGATCCTGATCCGGACGGGGCGGACGCGGCTGGTGGCGGTGGGGACGGTGCTTCGCCTCGCCGCGATGATCGCCACGGCCTTGGTCCTCTACCTGATCGGCGACGTGCCGGGGGCGTGGGTCGGCGCGGCGGCGCTGACGATCGGGGTCTTCGTGGAGGCGGTCGCCGCCAAGTTCATGGCCGCACCCGCCATCGCCGAGCTCCCGGAGGAGCCGGAGGCGGACGAGCAGGGCGAGGCGCCGGAGGACGCGGAGCTGACCTGGGGTTCGATCCTCCGCTTCTACTACCCGCTCGCCCTGACCTCGCTGATCGGGCTGACGGTGCAGCCGATGCTGACCTTCTTCATGGGTCGGGCGCCGTCGCCGCTCGAGTCGCTCGCCGTCTTCCCCGTGGTGGTCGCACTCTCCTTCGTCTTCCGGAGCTTCGGCCTCTCCTTTCAGGAGGCGGCGATCGCGAAGCTCGGCCGGCGGAACGAGTACGCGCCGATCGTGGGCCGCTTCGGGCTGATCGTCGGGCTCGCGACCTCCGGGGGGCTGGGGCTCGTCGCCTTCACGCCGCTCGCCGGCGTCTGGTTCGAGTCGATCTCCGGGCTGACTCCGGAGCTGGCGGCCTTCGCCCTCCTCCCGGCGCAGCTGATCGTTCCGCTCCCCGCACTCTCCGTCCTGCTCTCCTACCAACGGGCGGTGCTCGTGCAGGGCCGGAAGACGGGGGCGATCACGACCGCGACCGTGATCGAACTCGCGACGATCGCGATCGTCTTCCTGGTGGCCGGGTGGGGGCTCGACTGGGTCGGCGTCACCGCGGCCTTCCTCTCCTTCGTGGTGGGACGGGCGGCGGGCAACCTCTTCCTGGCCGGCCGGGTGCGGCAGGTGCTGGCGGGGCGAGGCGCGCCCCCGCTTCCCGTTCCCCCTCCGTCGCCCTTCGAGTCGGCGGACGAGGTGGCGACCGACGTTGCCGCGCACCCGGTGCGGCGTTCGGCGTGACGCTCGGGAGAGCGTCGGGGAGCGGGTCGTCCTGATCGGCACCTCGAGGCGGGGCTCGCCTGCAACCGGCGACCGCTCTACCCTCCCTCCATGCTTCGATATCTACGCCGGCAGACCCGAGTCATCGGCGCCGCGCCCGGGACGCTGCCCCCGGAGACGAGCTTCGACCCGTCCAACCCGATGCGCGGCCGGGCCACCCGGTACGCGATCGGGGGAGAGCTGGAGACCTTCGACCTCGGTCGCGAGGACGAGCTGCCGCTTCCCCGGCCCGGAGAAACCCTCTGGGTCGACATCATCGGCAACGGCGACCTGGAGGCGATTCGGAGGGTCGCGGAGCGGTACTCCATCCCCCCGCTCGTCCTGGAGGACGCGCTCGACGTGAGCCAGCGGCCCATCCTCATCGCCGAGGAGGACGCCCTCTTCGTCGCGATGCGGCGGGTATGGATCGATGAGGGTGGTGAGCTGCGACGGGAGCACCTCGCCGCGTGGCTGTCGCCGGGGCTCGTCCTCACCTTCCAGGAGGCGGACGGCGACGGCTGGGACCCGATTCGACGAAGGATCGAGGACGCGAACTCCAACCTCCGCGCGCGCGGGGCGGACTACCTCTGGTACCGGCTGATCGACGCGAACGTCGACGGCTTCTACCTCGTCCTCGACCGGATCGCCGAGCGGGTCGAGGCGGTGGAAGAGGACGTCTTCGAATCCCTCCCCGACGACGTCCCGCAGCGCCTTCGCGAGATCCGGAAGGAGGCGGTCATCCTGAAGCGCGCCGCGCAGCCGCTGGGTGAGGCGATCGATCGGCTCGGCGAGGTCGAGCGCCCGCTCCTGACGGCGGAGACGACGCGGCTCTTCGCCGACGTCCGGGACCACGCGGTCCAGGTCGCGGAGGTGAACGAGGTGATGCGCGAGGCGATCGGCGCGAACCTGTCGACCTACCTCTCCCTGGTCGGCACCCAGCAGAACGAGGTGATGCGCATCCTCACCCTCGTCGCCTCCCTCTTCATCCCGTTGACCTTCGTCGCCGGCATCTACGGGATGAACTTCGAGAACATGCCGGAGTTGCGGCAGCCGCTCGGCTACCCGGTGGTGTGGGTCGTGATGATCACGATCGCCATCAGCCTGCTCGTCTACTTCCGGCGGAAGGGGTGGCTGTGAGCTTCCGGATCCAGGACGCGGCCGCGGGAGATGCCACGAGCGACCTCGCGCAGGCGGCGGAGGAACTCGTCGACGAGACGGTCGAAACGATCGGCAGTCAGATCCAGCAGATCCTCGACTTCCACATCCCGATCCTCGACTCGATCGCGACCGACAACCCGATCACCGTCGGGAGCACCCTCGGCTTCGCGATCGTCCTCGTCGCGACCTTCTGGGCCTCCCGGGCTCTCCAGTCGATCCTCGCCACGGCGCTCCGGCGCCGGGGAGTGACCGACGAGGGGACGATCGGGACGACGCAGCGGCTGACGCACTACGTCCTGATCCTCTTCGGCTTCGCCATCGCGATCGAGGTGCTGGGATTCGATCTGACCGCGCTCTTCGCCGCCGGTGCGGTGGTGGCGGTCGGGATCGGGTTCGCCATGCAGAACATCCTGCAGAACTTCGTTTCCGGCTTCATCCTCCTGATCGAACGGTCGATCAAGCCGGCCGACGTCCTGGAGGTGGAGGGACGGATCGTCCGGGTCGAGACCATGGGCGTGCGGGCCACGATCGTGCGGACCTGGGACGACGAGCAGATCATCATCCCGAACTCGACGCTGGCCCAGGGGACCGTGAAGAACTTCACCCTCAGCGACGAACTCTATCGCGTGCGATGCAAGGTCGGGGTGGCGTACGAGACCGACCTGGACCACGCGCAGGAGGTGCTCCTGGCCGCGGCCAGGGGGATGGAGGGCCGCTCGACCGCGAAGGATCCGGTGGTGCTGATCTGGGAGTTCGGCGACTCCTCGATCGTCTTCGACGTGTCGATCTGGATCCACAACGTCTGGAAGTCCCGTGTGAACCGCTCCCAGCTCAACCACGCCATCTGGAAGGGGCTCAAGGAGGCGGGCATCACGATTGCATTCCCGCAGCTCGACGTGCACTTCGATCCCGGGGTCGGAAGGCCCTCTGCGACCGAGCGCCGCCACGGGGGCGAAGCGGCCGGCCCGGGGGAATCTCTAGCCCCCGCGGAATGAGGAACCTCGCGCTTCGGCCGCGGATTTCGAATGATGGAGGACGGGCAGCCCGCCAGTCGGTCGGAACGCGGCCCGTTCTGACGTGTAAGCGATTGCGCACGAACACTTTGAGACGAATACGAGGTCTGACATGAGCGGCACCACCACCCCCTCCGCCCAGCTTCGCCCCACCCTCAACGGCCTCCCGGAGGAGACGCGCGGCGAGATGGTCGGGCTCCTGAACCAGCTCCTCGCCGACATCTCCGACCTGCACTCGCAGATCAAGCAGGCGCACTGGAACGTCCGCGGGATCCACTTCCAGCCGCTGCACGAGCTCTTCGACGAGGTTGCCGCCGTCCTTCCGCCCTTCGGCGACGACGTCGCGGAGCGGGTGCGCGAGCTCGGCGGGGTCGCGATGGGGACGGCCCGCCTGGCGGCCGAGAACTCTCGTCTCCCCGAGTTCTCCCACGACCTCATCAACGGCGAGGACGCGGTGAAGGCGGTTGCCGAGCGGCTTGCGCAGGTCGCCAACGCGATCCGCGACGGGATCGACTCGGCGTCGGGTGCCGGGGACGAGATCACCGCGGACCGGCTGACCGAGATCACCCGCGAACTCGACACGAAGCTCTACTTCATCGAGTCGCACATGGAGGCGTGAGCCGGCGCGCAGCCCTCAGTCGAAGACCGTCCTCCGGATCCGCTGCTTCAGCAGGAAGAGCCCCTCGCGCATGCTCGTGACCGCGATCGTCCCGCTCTCGAAGTACGGGTAGTTCGAGAAGGCGCCGGCAAAGCCCGGTGCGTCCTCTCCCCCGACGGTGTCGAAGTAGGCGACCTCGACCAGATTCTCCGGATCGGAGACGTCGAGGATCCGCAGCCCGCTCACGTAGTTGGCCTGGTACATGTACTGGCCGCGGACGTACAGGTTGTGATCGCTCGCCGCCGTCTCGCCCAGGTGCTCGGCGAGGAGGATCGGGTCGTCCAGGTCCTGGATGTCCCAGACGAGGGTCCGCGTTCTCGGGACGGTCCCGGCCAGCTCGTCGCCCTCGTCGTTCATGAAGAACCAGCGGTGGTCGTCGCTGACCCACCCCTGGTGCAGGTACGCCGAGTTCGGGTAGGTCGCGTTCGAGACCACCCGCGGGTCCGACTTGTCCGTCACGTCGGCGATCGAGAGCGCCGTCTCGTTCGCCCCGAAGCAGATCTCGGCGCCGGCGTAGTCCTCGTCGGGACCGTGGTAGTTGATGCACTGCGCGTCGTGCGAGTAGCCGGTCCCGGCCATCCCGGTCGCGGAGTCCTGGAAGCAGCCCGCGAAGACCGGGCTCTTCGGCTCGCGGATGTCGACCATGTGCAGCCCGCCGCCGCACGTCTCCCCGCCCGAGCTCGCCCCGACGATGTAGGCGAAGCCCGAGTCCTCGTTGATCACGATGTTGTGCGCCGAGTCCATCTCGTCGTAGAGCGCGTCGGCGTCGAAGACGCGGGACGGGTCCGCCTCGAGCCCCCGCAGCCGGGTCAGATCGAAGACCTGCATCCCATGCGCATTCGCCTGGTCGGCGACGATGAAGGTGTGATTTGCATAGACCTTCATGTCGCGCCACAGGTTCTCCTGGGCGCCCTCGGTGAGCGGGAGGGAGCCGAGGATGCGCGGCGCGCCCGCCTCGGTCACGTCCACGAAGACCGTCGCGTCGGTCGTGCCCATCAGGACGTACTCGCGCCCGTCCTCCGGGTCGGTCCACCCCCAGACATCGTTCGCCATGGTGCCGACGTCGGCGCCGACGGCGTCCATCGGGATGAAGGCGAGGAGGTCGACGTCGGTGCACATGTACCCGGCGGCCGTGCCCTCCGGCGAGCACTCGACCGCCTCCCCGGTGATCGGGGTGCTGGCCGGCTCCACCGCGTTCATCGGCTCGGCGCGCATCCACTCGCCGCCCTCGAGGCGGAACTCGGCGGTGCGGCCCGAGAAGAGGTTGGCCCCCGGCTCCCCGACCCAGGCGGTCGTCGCGGCCAGGGCAACGGAGTTCCCGAAGAAGCTCTGGGGGGCGTCGGTGTTCATCCGGGCGACCTCGGTCCAGGTCGCCGAACCCGACGCGTCCGAATCCCGCTCGTCCGAACCCGAGTCCCCCGCGCTCCGTTCGAAGAGGATGGCGAGCCCCGCGACCGGGGCGCCGGAGAGGATCCGGTCTCCGGAGACCGTAACGGAGGAGCCGAGGAAGCCCTGGCCCTGGATCTCGGTGCCGATCGTCGAGCGCTCCGTCCACTCCCCGTCGACGAGGGCGATCTCGCGAAGCTCCCCGACGGTGCCCCCGGCGAAGGGCGCTCCCGCGACGAAGGCGTCGTCCGCCGTCCAGGCGACTGCCATCCCGAACATCGCCGGGCCCGCCTCCGCCTTCGTGACCCTCGCCGTCTGGACCCAGCCGTCCGCACCCCGCTCGAAGAGGTAGACCGAGCCGGGCTGCGGCGCGGGCGGCGTGCCGAAGATCCCTGCCAGGTCGGCGAGCGCCGGCCCCGGAGCTCCGATCGCCATCCGGTCGCCCCGTACCGCGATCGCCGTGCCGAAGCGCTCGCCCGCGACGGGCTCCTCCGGGCGGAGCGTCACGACGTCACCGTCGCCACCCATGATCATCACCGCGCCGGCGCCGTCGTTCGCCAGCGGCGCCCCGACCAGCGCGGCCCCGCCGTCGATCTCCACGGCGCTGCCCAGGCCGTTGCCCTCGGCGTCGGCCGTGTAGACCCCAACCGACTCCCAGCTCCGGCCGTCGGCCCCGCGGCTGAAGACGTACGCCCCTCCATTGCCCTCGAAGCCGCCCGGCGCCCCGACCACCATCCGGTCGCCCGCGACGGCGATCGCCGTCCCGAAGCCGTCGCCGACCGTCCCCTCGGGCGCGGAGATCGTCTGGTACAGGTCGAAGCCCATCCCGCTGCTCAGGTCGGGCCCGTACGCCAGCACCATCCCCGGCCGGTTCGCCGGGGCGGGGAAGAAGGGGAAGACGCCGGGGCTGCCCACGAAGAGGTCCCCGCCCGCGGCCACCACCACCGACCCGTACCCCGCCGTCGCGACCGCCGGAGCGAGTGCACCCTCCGCCGGGGCGCGGGTCTGCGCCTCCAGATCGCCGCGGAGTGGGGCCAGCAGGAGGGCGGCCAGGAGGAGCGGGGTCACGCGCTGGGCTGATGGGGCGGGGAGCGCGAGTCGAGTCGGCGGGCGAGACGGGCCGGGCATGCAGAGACCTCGGGGAGCGGGGGCGCGGCGAAACCGAACCTTCCACGGTACCCCCGCCCCCCGCGTCCCGTCACCCCCCCTCGGCGGCTCCCCCTTCGGTCGCCCGTTCGTCCCCCTGCGCGCTCCCCCGCTCCCCGTTGGCCCGGATCGACTCGGCCACGAAGTGCGCGAGCCCCTCCGCCCGGTCGTCGAAGTGCGCCCGGAAGCGGGCGTCCGACTCGTACATCGCCGCGAGCCCCGCGTGCATCGATGTCGAGCAGTCGTAGTACCACCGGTCGATGTGGAGCCGCATCGCCTCCGCGCCCTCCATCGCCGCCCAATCCGTCGGCTGGGCGCCGTCGCGGAAGAGGCGAAGCATCGTTGCCTCCGTCCGCTCCCGCTCCAGCTCGATCTTCGCCCAGTCCTCCTTCGTGTACTGCGAGGTCCGGCGCGAGGCGACCGCGAAGGCCTCCGTGTCTCCCCACTCGTCGACCACCTCGTCGACGTGCTCCTGGTGGTGCTCCCGGATGTGCTCCGGGGCGTTCTTCAGCTCGCGGAAGCTCTCGATCAGTTCGTCCTGGGACATCGTCCCTCCCTCGTGAAGCGCCTCCAGCGCCCGGTCGACGGCCCGAATGACCGCCTCGGTTCGCTGGCGTGTGCGGACGAGGGCGTCCCGATGCTTCCGGAGTGCGAGCCCGCGCGCGACCGGTGGGTGCCGAAGCACCGCGTCGATCTCCGCGAGCGGCATCCCGAGGGCGCGGAAGAGCAGGATCTCGTGCAGCCGGTTCAGCTCCGCGAGCCCGTACCGACGCGCCCCGGATGCGGTGCGCTCGGCGGGGGAGAGGAGGCCGACCTCGTCGTACCAGTGCAGCGTTCGCACCGTCACGCCAGCCAGCTCCGCCAGCTCCTTCACCGACCAGTTGGGGTCCTGCATCGTCGTTCACTCCGTCGTGGTTGGCGTCCGGCCCCGCGGTGGGGTCGGGCTGCCCATCGTCCGAGAACACCTTCGGGCCTCACGCAACGTGAGGATCAAGGGGGGCGAACGCCTCGTGCGGCGGGCCACCCCGCCGATTGAGACTGGAAAGTGCTTCAGCTAACTTCAATGGCTGCGCCCGATCCTCCGTCGGGCGTGCGCGCCTCCCCCTCAACCGTGTGGTGTACCCCGTGGAGCAGGCGATCCTCCTCGGCATCTCGGTCTTCTCGATCGTGAACCCCTTCGCGGCGATCCCCGTCTTCGTGGGGCTCACCGCGACGATGCCGCGTCACGACCGGATGGTCATCAAGCGGACGTCGTCCTTCGCGACCTTCGTCATCCTCGTCGCCGCCTACCTGGTGGGCGAGAGTCTGCTGCGCTTCTTCGGGATCTCGATCGCGTCGCTCCGCGTGGCCGGAGGCGTCCTGATCTTCTCCATGGCGTGGTCGATGCTGCAGGCGAAGATGCCCTCGACCAAGCAGACGCCGGAAGAGGCCGAGGAGGCCGGCGACCGGAAGGCGCTCGCGATCGTTCCTCTCGCCATGCCTCTTCTGGCGGGCCCCGGGGCGATCTCCGTCATGATCCTCGCCGCGACGAAGACGGACGGTCTCCCGGATCACCTCGGCGCCATGGCCGCGACCGCCGTCGTCTGCGTCGTCATCTTCCTGACCCTGCTCCTCTCGGCGCCGATTGCGAAGATCCTCGGGCAGACCGGGATGAACGTCGGGACGCGCTTCATGGGGCTGATCCTCGCCGCCGTCGCGGTCGAGTTCGTCACCGGCGGGCTTTCGGAGATCTTCCCCGCGTGGACGATCCCCACGGTCGGCGGCTAGGGCGATGGCGAAGCGACGCCGGAGCGGGCGGGGGGAGGGCCCCCGGGGGCCCAAGGGCGGTCGGCGCGAGCCGTCGATCCCCCTCGGCCACCCCGATCACCCCCTCGAGCAGTATCGAGAGCTGATCGACGACTGGGACGCCTTCCTGGAGGCGATCCAGCGCCCCGAGCCCGCGATCCTGCGCACCAACACCCTGCGCATCTCCCCCGAGGCGCTCCGCGAGCGACTCGAGCAGGCCGGGTACGGCGTCGAGGCGGTGGCCGGTCAGCGCGAGCTCCTCCACGTCGTCGATGAATCGCCCGGCCCCGTCTCCGACACCCTCGAGCACTGGCTCGGCCTCTTCTACATGCAGCAGGCCGCGACCAGCCTCGCCGCCGGCTTCCTCGGCGCGCGGCCCGGCGAGCGCGTCCTCGACCTCTGCGCCGCCCCCGGCGGGAAGACCACGCACCTCGTCGAGCAGATGGAGGGGAAGGGGACGGTCGTCTGCGCGGACGTGAACGAGAACCGCATCCGCGCGCTC
>JANQLR010000016.1 GCA_028280525.1 Longimicrobiales bacterium | reverse complement strand
TCCGACCGGGCCGAAGGGCGTGACGAGCATCGCACCGATGCCCGCTCCCCGGAAGAGGCGGTACGGATTCACCTCCGCGGGGCTCGCCCACGTGTTCCCCGCATCGAAGAAGGCGGAGAGCGAGATGTTGTCGTTCAGACGCATCGCCAGCTCCGTCGTGATCGCGAGATACGAATTGCCGAGCCGGTCCAGGTCCGTGATCCCGCGAGACCGCTCCGGGAAGAACCCGAAGGGCGTGATCGAGGTCTCGTCGTACCCTCGGAGCTGCTCCCCGAACTGTACACCCCCCATCCAGAATCGGTCGAAGGGGAAGTTCGAAGCGTCGCCGAAGATCGTTCCACCCCGGAGCGAGGTCCCCAGGGCGAAGATGATCGGCCGCCCCTGGGTCGCGTCTCCGACCTGGCCGACCGGAAGCCACCACGTCCCCTCCAGCATGTGCTTGGAGAAGTCGCCATCCCCACCGAGAAGCCCACCGTTGAGCTCGACGTTGTACGAGAGCCGCGTGCCGCTGTAGGGGAAGATCGGGTGGTTCAGCGTCTGGCGCGCGATCCCGAGCTGGAGCTGGCTCTGCGTGCCCGGGGGAAGTCCGAAGACGGAGGCGTCGTCGACGCCCTCGAAGAGGGTGTAGTCGGTGCGGGCCAGCGAGTAGCCGACGAAGAAGGAGGTCCGGAGCGACCCCGGGATCGGGAACCCGAAGCGGAGCGCACCCCCGATCCGCTGGCGACGTCCCGAATTGAACTGGAAGAAGCGGTCGATCGAGTTGAAGAGCTGGATCGTTCCACTGGTCCGGGTCTCGAAGAGCGCCGGATCGGTGTAGCTCATCGTGAAGTTGTTGAGGAACCGTCCGAAGTCCCAGCGCAGCGAGCCGTTCTTCGCCTGGCCGAAGAGGTTGGGCTCGTCGTAGCCGATGAATCCGGTGAGGCCGACGCCGCCGCCGACCGAAGTCCCGAAGTTGATCGCACCGGTCTGACGCTCGACGACCTGGAAGGTCACGTCGACCTCCCCGGTCTCCGGATCGACATCGATGTCCGGGACCGGGAGGGGCGACTCGAAGAAGCCGAGCGCGTTGACGTTCTGGTACGACTGCAGGACGCGGTCCTGCGAGTAGGTGTCGCCCGGGAAGACGAGGATCCGGTCGCGGATCACCCGCTCCCAGGTCCGGTCGTTCCCCGTGATGATCACCTTGTTGATGAAGGCCGGCTGCCCCTCCGCGATGTCGACGCCGATGTTGACCATCGGGCCCCCGCCCTCCTCCGACTCCGCATCGGAGATGAAGGGGGAGACGTTCGCGAAGATGTACCCCTCGTTCGAGTAGAGGCCCTGGATGTCCAGGCGCGCCTGCTCGAAGGCGACGGCGTCGAAGACCCGGCCCTCGAGCGTCTCCGGCTCTCCCCCGCCGCGCAGCCCCAGCGAGGCGAGGAGGCCCCCGGAGCGCGGCGTGAAGAAGGACTCCAGCTGCTCGACCTCGAACTCGCGGTTCCCGGTGATCTCCAGAGAAGCGATGCGGTACTGCTCCCCCTCCTCGACCTGCAGCTCGATCCGGGCCTTCCCGCTCGTCGGGTCGACGATGAGGGTGTCGGAGAGGATCTCGAAGTCGAGGTAGCCGCGGGATCGGTAGAGGTCGGGGATCGAGGAGATGAGGTCCTGATCGAAGGTCTCCTGCTCGAAGGTCCCGGTACGGAACCACCAGAAGCCCTCGGGCCGGGACTGCATCGCGCCGATGATCTCCTCGTCGGAGATCGCCTCGTTCCCCTCGATCTCCACCTGGGCGATCGAGACGCGATTCCCCTCGTCGACCTCGATGATGAGGTCGAAGACGTTGTCGAGTCCCTCGACCGGCTCGAGCCGATCCCGAATGCGCGCGAAGGGGATGCCCTCGTTCGCCAGTTCGGACTGGATGATCTCCCGGGCCGAGATCACCGACTGGGGATTGTACGGGACGCCGTTCTCCAGGTTGGCCGAGTCGCGCACCATGCGAGGGCTGGCGCGTTCGAGCCCCTCGAACTCGACGCGGCGGACGAGCGCCTCCTCGACCACGCGAAGGGTGAGGACGGCAATCGATCCACCGGGGGTGACCGGTGCGAAGACGCGGATGTCCCTGAACTGCCCGGTTCGCCAGAGACGCATCTCGCCTTCACGAATGCGCCGGGCATCCACCGTATCCCCCGGCTCGATGCCGAAGGCGGTGGCGATCGACGCCGGGTCCACCCGGATCGCCCCCTCGACCACGATCGAGTCGACGACGACGCGCCCCGAGGTCTGTGCCGCCGCACCCTCCGCCGACCCGAGCCACCCCGCGAACCCCAGCGCGAGGGCGAGCAGCCCCCGCGCACAGCTGTACATCCGGTCCTTCAAGGTCCCGCCCTTCAGGTCGTGGTCGACTTCGAACGGGCAGCGAGAACGAGGGCCTCGCCCTCCTCGTCGACCCCCACCTCGATCTCATCTCCGGCCGTGAACTCGGCGACGAGGATCTTCTCCGAGAGCGGATCCTCGAGGTACCGCTGAATCGCCCTCTTCAGCGGGCGCGCCCCGAACTTCTCGTCGTACCCCTTCTCGACCAGGAAGTCGATCGCGGCCTCGGAGAGGTGCAGGGTGATCTCCTCCTCGCCGAGACGACGCTCCACATCCTTGAGCAGGATGTGGACGATCTCGCCGATCTGCTCGCGGCTGAGCGGGTGGAAGACGATGACGTCGTCCACGCGGTTCAGGAACTCCGGGTTGAAGGCCCGCTCGATCTCGTCGCGCACCTTGCTCTGCATGATGTCGTACGACGACTGCGGGTCCGCGGCCTGGAAGCCGAGCCCGCCGCCCTTGGAGATGTCCCGGGCGCCGAGGTTCGAGGTCATGATGAGCACCGTGTTCTTGAAGTCGATCACCCGCCCGTAGTTGTCCGTCAGGTGCCCCTCGTCGAGGACCTGCAGGAGGATGTTGAAGACGTCCGGGTGCGCCTTCTCGACCTCGTCGAGGAGGATGACCGAGTACGGTCGGCGGCGGACCGCCTTCGTCAGTGCACCGGAGTCCTCGTAGCCGACGTATCCGGGAGGCGCCCCGATGAGGCGCGACACGGAGAACTTCTCCATGTACTCGGACATGTCGACGCGGATCAGCGCGTCGCGGTCGGCGAAGAGGAACTCGGCGAGCGCGCGGGCGAGCTCCGTCTTTCCGACCCCGGTGGGCCCGGAGAAGATGAAGGAACCGATCGGACGGTTCGGGTCCTTGAGGCCCGCACGCGAACGGCGGATCGCACGGGAGATCGCGACGATCGCGTCGTGCTGTCCGACGACGCGCTCGTGCAGCTCGTCCTCCATGTGCACCAGGCGCTCGGTCTCCGCCTGCTGGATCCGGTTCACCGGAATGCCGGTCCACCGACCCACGATGAAGGCGATGTCCTCGGTCGAGATCTCGGGGCGGTGCTTCTTCCGCTCCTCCTCCCAGCGCTCCTGCTCGGCCTTGATCCGGTGCAGCAGGTCCCGCTCATCGTCCCGGAGCTCGGCGGCGCGCTCGAAGTCCTGATCCTTGATCGCGTCCTCCTTCCGCTCGGCGAGGGCGGCGAGCTCGTCCTTCAGCTCCTCGACCTCGGGCGGCGGGAGCGTCGAGGCGATGCGCGCTCGCGCGCCAGCCTCGTCGATCACGTCGATCGCCTTGTCCGGGAGGAACCGGTCGGTGATGTAGCGCTCCGAGAGCTTCGCCGCGTGCTCGAGCGAGTCGTCCGGGATCGTGATCCGGTGGTGCTCCTCGTAGCGCGTGCGGAGACCCTTGAGGATCTCGACCGTCTCCTCGACCGCGGGCGGATCGACGATCACCGGCTGGAAGCGACGCTCGAGGGCACCGTCCTTCTCGATGTACTTCCGGTACTCGTTCAGCGTCGAGGCGCCGATGCACTGCAGCTCACCGCGGGCGAGCGCCGGCTTGAGCATGTTCGAGGCGTCGATCGCCCCCTCGGCGGCGCCGGCACCCACCAGGGTGTGCAGCTCGTCGATGAAGAGGATGACGGTCGGGTTCTGCTGGATCTCGTTCATGACCGCCTTGAGGCGCTCCTCGAACTGACCCCGGTACTTCGTCCCCGCGATGACTGCCGCCATGTCGAGGGCGAGCACGCGGTACCCCTTCAGGGCGTCGGTGACCTCGCCCTTCGAGATCAGCTGCGCGAGCCCCTCGACGATCGCCGTCTTCCCGACCCCCGGCTCTCCGATGAGGACCGGGTTGTTCTTCTTGCGGCGGCAGAGGATCTCGACGACCCGCTCGATCTCCGTCGCTCGCCCGATCGTCGGGTCGAGCTTCCCCTGACGGGCGAGATCGGTCAGGTCGCGGCAGAAGTGGTCGAGCGCGGGGGTCTTCGACTTCTTGTCCCCCTTCCCGCCCGACCCGCTGGAGGGGTTGCCGGGCTCCGGCGCCCCCCCGATTCCGGCCGGCTCCGGGCCCCCGGCACCCACATCCGATCCCAGGACCTTCAGCGTCTCGGCGCGGGCCTCCTCGAGGGAGACGCCGAGCGAGTTCAGCACCTGCGCCGCGATCCCCTTCTCCTCGCGGAGGAGGCCGAGGAGGAGGTGCTCGGTGCCCACGTACGAGTGGTTGAAGTCGCGGGCCTCGGCCATCGCGAACTCCAGCACCTTCTTCGCGCGCGACGTATACGGCAGCTCCCCGAGCGCGATCGTCGCCTTCCCCTTCCGCACCGACTCCTCGACCCGCTCGTGGATCTGATCGAGGTCGACACTGAGGTTGGTAAGTACGGCAGCAGCAACGCCTTCTCCCTCACGGATGAGACCGAGCAGGATGTGCTCGGTACCCACGTAGTCGTGCTGAAGGCGGATCGCCTCCTCGCGGGCCATCGCGAGGACCTTCCGGACCCGGTCGGTGAAGTTGTAGTTCATGCCGCGCTCTCGACGCCCCCGTTCAGGGGGGGCGGATCAGGTGTCGGAAGAGGTCTCTTCCGGAGACTCGGGGGGGACGTCGCCCTCATCGGCGAGCACCCGCCGAACGTAACTCGCTCGGTGAACGTCACACTCCGCCGGGACGAGGTCCCGGCCCGCGGCCTGCGCCAAGTGTGCGGCCTGCGTGAAGATCATGAGCTTGTTGAGGGTGTATACTCGGAGCTGCGGGAGAAGGTTCAGGGATGCCCCGAGCCTCACTCCGCTCAGCAGATTCATGAGTTCCTCGAAGGATAGACTCCGCGCATACCGGAGTAAACCATAGGCTCTCCAGATCTTGTCCTCCGTCACCGCGCGGGCGTCGCGGAGGAGAATCTGGCGGGCGTGGAGCTCGTGCCGGATCACCTGCCGGACGATGGAATCGAGGTGATCGACGAGCTCCTCCTCGCTCTTCCCGAGGGTGGTCTGGTTCGAGATCTGGAAGAAGTTGCCCACGACCTCCGAGCCCTCCCCGTAGAGCCCGCGGTAGGTCAGCCCGACCTGTCCCAGCGAGTGGAGGACCTTCTGGATCTCCTTCGTCAGGACGAGTCCCGGAAGGTGCACCAGGACCGAGGCGCGGAGCCCCGTGCCGACGTTCGTCGGGCAGCTCGTCAGGAATCCGAACTCCGGGTGGAAGGCGTACGGCAGGACCCGCCCGAGCGCGTCGTCCAGCCGGTCCACCGAGCGCCACGCCTCGCGGAGCCGGAGCCCGGAGATCAGCGACTGGAGGCGGAGGTGGTCCTCCTCGTTCACCATCACCCCGATCGGGGAGGCCGGGTCGAGAACCACCGCCGTGCCGCGCGCGGGACCCCGCCCCTTCTCCCCGAGGAGGTCCTGCGACACCAGACGGCGCTCCAGGAGGACCTGACGCGTGCGCGAATCGAGGTCGGGGAGTTCGACGAGGTGCGCGCCCTTGAGGTTCGGCGTGCGCACCCCGGCCGAGCGCATCTCCTTCAGGACGGCCTCGCGGTCGTTGACCCGCGCACGGGGGCCGAAGGCGTGCCCCTGCAGGTTCCGGGCGAGGCGGACCCGCGTGGAGAGGACGATCTCCGGGTGATCGCCGTCGGCGTCGAGCCAGGCGAGCCCGAAGTCGGAGATCGGGGGGATCTCGGTCATACGCCCTCCAACTCGAGCGTGCGGATCTCGTCGCGCAGCTCGGCGGCCCGCTCGAAGTCCTCGGCCACGACCGCGCGATCGAGCTGCTCTCGGAGCGCATCGAGACGGCGCTCCCGCTCCGAGGCGGTCGGATCGGGCGGGAGGTAGACCTTCCCCCGGTGGACCGAGTCGCCGTGAATGCGGCGGGTGAGTCCCTTGAGATGCGCCTCGAAGGTCGCCCAGCACTGCGGACAGCCGAGTCGGCCCATCTCGCGGAAGTCGGCGAAGGTCAGGCCGCAGAACCCGCAGCGCGCGTCGGGCTGCGGCCGGGTCGGCGCCCCGCCGGAGCTCATCTCCGCGAGGAAGTCGGTGAGGGGGAGCCCCGCGGGCTCGCCTCCGGTGTCGAGCCCCCGGGACGCCGCACAGGCGTCGCAGAGGTGCACCACCGTCATCTCGTTGTTCTCGATCTGGGTGAGGTGGACGACCGCCTCGTTCTCTCCGCACTGATCGCACGTCATGGCTCGGCCTCCTCGACCGACGGCTCACCGATCCCGGGGAGCCCCCCGGAGTCCCGGATCGATCCGGACTCCCATTGTACACCGGAGGGATCCCCCTGCCCCGTCCCCGCGTGCACCACGACCCGCGCGCCCTCCGCGACGCCCTCGATCGACGCCGCCCGGAGTTGACCGTGGACGAGGGTCAGCACCCGGTCGGCACGCGCGGCGAGGGAGAGGTCGTGCGTGACGAGGACGATGGCGAGCCCGCGGTCGGACTGGACCCGGAAGAGGAGGTCGTGCAGCCGGGCGGAGGTCTCGCGGTCGAGATTTCCCGAGGGCTCGTCGGCGAGGAGGACGACGGGCCGGTTCGCGAGCGCCCGCGCCACGGCGACCCGCTGCTGCTCGCCCCCCGAAAGCTCCGTCGGCCCATGATCGAGGCGGGCGGAGAGGCCTACGGCGTCCAGGAGTTCCCGAGCCCGCGCCTCCGCCTCCGCCGGCTCCGCCCCCGCGATCAGCATCGGCATCATCACGTTCTCGAGCGCCGAGAACTCGCGCAGCAGGTGATGGAACTGGAAGACGAAGCCGATGCGCCGATTCCGCAGCCCGGCGAGCGCGTCGCTCGACAGCCCGGCGAGCTCCTCCCCACCCACGCGGATCGTGCCGTCGGTCGGGAGATCGAGGGCGCCGAGGAGGTGCAGGAGCGTCGTCTTCCCCGACCCCGACTCCCCGACGATCGCGACCGCCTCCCCCTCGCGCACCCGCAGGTCGACGCCGCGGAGCACCTCCAGCCGTCCGTCGCCGGAGCGGTAGCTCTTGTGGACGCTCGCGGCCTGGAGCACGACGGAATCAGTCGGCACGGATCGCCTCCACCGGCTGGAGGCGCGCCGCCTGAATCGACGGATAGACCGTGGCCACGAAGGCGACGGTCACCGAGGCGGCGAAGATCCAGAGGAGGTCGAGGACCTCGATCTTCACCGGGAGTCGGTCGACGAAGTAGACGTCCGGCGGGATCTGGATCAGACCGAACTGGTCGATCGAAACCGCGATCGCGAGTCCGAGGAGCATCCCGAGCACCGTCCCGACGATCCCGATCCAGGCGCCCTGCAGCACGAAGACCTTCAGCACAGCCCCGTCCGTCATCCCCATCGACTTCAGGATCCCGATCTCCCGCTTCCGGTCCGCCACCACCATCACCAGGGTGCTGACGATGTTGAAGGCGGCGACGAGGACGATCAGGAAGAGGATCAGCCCCATCGCGAGCTTCTCGAGCTTGAGGGCGCTGAAGAGGGCTCGGTTCGTCTGGAACCAGCTGGTCGCATTGTACGGAAAGGGAATCGCGTCCGAGATCCGCTGCCGGAGCGCCTCGGCCTCCATCGGGTCGGAGGTCTGCACCCCGATCCCCGAGACCTCGTCGGGCGCGAGCCTCAGGAGCGTCTGCGCGTCGTCGAGGCGGACGAGGACGCTCCCCGCATCGGTGTCGTACATCCCGGTCTCGAAGGTCCCCGTCATCTCGTAGTTCGCGATGGGGACCCGCGGCCCGAAGGCGCCGATCTCGACGTCGTCGAGCCCGATCACGACGACGGTGTCGCCCGTGTAGAGCGACATCCGCTGCGCGAGGTCGACCCCGACGATCATCGGCGGGAGCCCCGACTCGGTCGGACCGAGGTCG
The DNA here is from genome assembly GCA_028280525.1 of Longimicrobiales bacterium. Lineage (GTDB taxonomy): Bacteria > Gemmatimonadota > Gemmatimonadetes > Longimicrobiales > Gaopeijiaceae > Gaopeijia. The sequence goes on along the minus strand of JANQLR010000016.1, from coordinate 4,004 downwards.
TACACCCCCTGCCGCACCTTCTCCTCGAGCTCGGTGACGGGCGCCAGCTCCGGGTCCGGGAGGACTCCGATCAGCTGCGCCGCCTGCGAGTACTCGACGCCGAGCTTCCGGATCGAGGTACTCGAGAGGATGAAGGGCGCGACCGCCGTGACCCCCTCGAGCCTCCCGACCGAGTCGACGACCGGCTCCCAGTTCGACATCCGGAGCGACTCGCCGATCTCCAGGATGATCACGTGCGCGTTCGCGGCGAGGATCTTCCGCTGGAGGTCGTTCTGCATCCCCGACATCACCCCGATCACCACGACGAGCGCCGCCACCCCGACCGTCACCCCGCCGAGCGAGATGAAGGTGATGAAGGAGAGGAGCCGCCCGCGCTTGCGGGAGGCGAGGTAGCGCCGGGCGAGGAACCAGTTCAGCGACACGAGGTCTCCGCTACTCCTCGTTGCGAAGCACGGGGAAGAGAATCACATCCCGGATCGACGACTGGTCGGTCAGGAGCATCACCAGGCGGTCGATCCCCATCCCGAGCCCTCCGGTCGGCGGCATCCCGTACTCGAGGGCGCGGATGTAGTCCTCGTCGATGACGTGCGCCTCCTCGTCGCCGCCGGCGCGGAGTCCGGCCTGCGCCTCGAAACGCTCGCGCTGGTCGATCGGGTCGTTCAGCTCGGAGAAGGCGTTGGCGATCTCCTTCCCCGCCACGAAGAGCTCGAAGCGCTCGGTGAGCCCGGCCTCGGTGCGGTGCGGCTTCGCCAGCGGCGACAGCTCGATCGGGTAGTCGGTCACGAAGGTCGGCTGGACGATGTGATCGGCGACCCAGTGCTCGAAGAGCTCATCCAGGAGCTTCCCCCGCCCCATCTTCTCGACCTCGGCGATCTCGACCCTCCGGCAGCGGTCGCGCAGTTCATCGTCGGAGAGCGCGGCAGGGTCTTCGCCCATCTTCGCCGCCAGCTCGTCCATCAGGCGAATCCGCGCGAAGGGCCCGGCGAAGTCGCCAGCTCGTCCATCAGGCGAATCCGCGCGAAGGGCCCGGCGAAGGAGATCTCCTCCCCCTGGTACGTCACGGTGTCCGTTCCGTGGACCGCCTGGACCAGGTGCACGACGAGCCTCTCGATGAGGTCCATCATGTCCGAGTAGTCCGCGAAGGCCTGATAGAACTCCAGCATCGTGAACTCGGGGTTGTGCGTGCGATCCACCCCCTCGTTCCGGAAGTCCTTGGCGATCTCGTAGACCCGCTCGAAGCCGCCCACGATCAGCCGCTTCAGGTAGAGCTCGTCGGCGATGCGGAGGTACATCCGCTGATCGAGCGCATTGTGGTGCGTCACGAAGGGCCGAGCCGCCGCCCCGCCGTAGAGCGGCTGCAGCGCCGGCGTCTCGACCTCGAGGAAGCCCTCGTCGTCGAGGAAGCGCCGGATCTCGGTGATGACGCGCGAGCGGGTCCGGAAGACCTCGCGCACCTCCGGGTGTACCGCGAGGTCCGCGTAGCGCTGCCGGTAGCGCGACTCCGCGTCGGTGAAGCCGGAGTAGACGGTGCGCTCCCCCGTCTGCTTGTCGATCTCGACCTTGCCGAAGGGGAGCGGGCGGAGCGACTTCGCGAGGAGTTCGGCGTCGGTGATCTGCACCGAGATCTCGCCGCGCCGCGTACGGAAGAGGCGCCCCGCAACCCCGATCCAGTCGGAGATGTCCCAGAGGGCGTACTGCTCGAAGGCGGCGTCGCCCAGATCGTCGCGCCGGAAGTACAGCTGAATTCGCCCGAAGCCGTCCTCGATGTGGCTGAAGGAGGTCTTCCCGTGCCCCCGCCACGCCACGATGCGGCCGGCGACCCGCACCGTCTCGCCGTACCCGTCCTCGTCGAGCGTTCCGGCCTCCTCGGCCGCCTCGAAGAGGGCGATCGCCTCGGAAGAGGTGTGGCTCCGGTCGAAGCGGTAGCCGAAGGCGGGGATCTCCGCCTCGGCGAGGGCGGCGAGCTTCTCGCGCCGCATGCGGAGGACCTGATTCAGATCGTCGGTCATGCTGGTGTCGTCGGTCGCGGGACGCGCCGGGGATCTACCCCTGCGCGGCGGAGGCCTTGAGGAAGGATTCGATGAAGGGGTCGATGCGGCCGTCCATGACCGCCTGCACGTCGGCGAGCTTCAGCTCCGTCCGGTGGTCGTTCACCATCGTATACGGCTGGAAAACGTAGGAGCGGATCTGGTTCCCCCAGGAGATGTCGGACTTCGTCGCCTCGAGGGCGGCACGCTCCTTCTCCTTCTCCTCCTGGGCCCGCTGGTAGAGCGCCGCCTTCAGCATCTTCATCGCCGTCGCGCGGTTCTTGTGCTGCGAGCGCTCCTGCTGACAGGAGACGACGATCCCGGTCGGCTCGTGGGTGATGCGGATCGCGGAGTCGGTCTTGTTGACGTGCTGCCCCCCCGCCCCGGAGGCGCGGAAGGTATCGACGCGGAGGTCGCTCGGATCGATCTCGATCTCGATCTCGTCGTCGATCAGCGGATAGACGAAGACGGAGCTGAAGGAGGTGTGCCGCCGCGCCTGCGAGTCGAAGGGGGAGATACGCACCAGCCGGTGCACCCCCTTCTCCGCCCGCAGGTAGCCGTACGCGTACTCGCCCTTGATCTCCACGGTCACCCCGCGGATCCCCGCCTCCTCGCCCGGCTGGAGGTCGAGGACGTTGATCTGGAAGCCGCGCCGCTCCGCCCAGCGCGTGTACATCCGCGAGAGCATCTCGGCCCAGTCCTGCGACTCCGTCCCGCCGGCCCCCGGCTGGATCGTCAGGATCGCGTCCCGGTGGTCGTCCTCGCCCTGGAGCATCGTGCGCAGCTCCAGGTCCTCAACCAGCTCAGCCAGACCCTCGAGTTCGGCGCTCCACTCCGCGGCCATCTCCTCGTCCGGCTCCATCTCGAGGAGTTCGGCGAGCTCGACGAGCGCCTCCGACTTCTCCGAGGCCTCGGTCCACGGCTGGATCCACCCCTTCAGCCGGTTGGACTCGTCGATGACCTGCCGCGCGGCCTCCGGATTGTCCCAGAAGCCCGGCTCCGCCATCAGCGCCTCGAGCTGCTCCAGCCGAGGCTCGCGCTGATCGAGGTCAAAGATACCCCCTGAGTTCGGTGACCTTGGTGCGGAGGGCGTCGAGTCGCTCGAGCTGATCGGCGTTCACGTGCGGGGGGCCTTCAAACGGGGACGAAAGAAAAGGAGGCCGCCCGACTTCGGACGGCCTCCGGCGCGCCTCTGCGCGCATGGAATATAGATGGGGAGAGAGGCCGCCTCAACGGCGGCGGCGCGGTCAGAAGAGCTCGTTCCCGTCCGCGAGGATCTCGTTGAGCGCGGTGCGCCAGTAGTCGTTCCCCTCCGCCATCTCGGCGCCGACCTGGTCCACGTACTCCTTCCACGACTTCTCGATCTCCTCCTCGAAGTCGGCCTGGATCGTCCCCGCCTCGAGGGCGTTGCGATGGCGTTCCGGGTTGTAGGTGATCATGTCGGAGACGAGGACCCGGGCGAGCCGGCGTGCCTTCTCGTGGGGGTCGCGCTTTCCGAACTGGAAGCCGATCGGGGCGGCCGGCGCCGCAGGCTCCTCCGCGGGCACCTCGGGAGCGGCGGGCACCTCGGGAGCGGCGGGCGCCTCGGGAGCCGCGGGGGCCTCCGCGTCGGGCATCGCGAATCCCGGGGCGGCGTCCTGCACCGCAGGCGCTTCGGGCACCGGCGCCTCCGCCACCGGTGCGTCGAAGCCCGAGACCTCGCCGAAGGCGGCCGTCTCTTCGACCGGCGGCGCCTCCGCCACCTCGTCCCGCGCCTCGGCGACCGTCTCCTCGACCGTTCCGACCCGCTCCACGTCGAGCGAGTTCGGGTCGATGTCCTCCTCGACCTCGATCACCCACTCCGCCGGGTCGTCGGAGGCTGCGGGGCCGTCCGCATCCTCGGGCGCGGTCTCCGCGGGGGTTCCCCACGGGTCCGCGGCCGGTGCCTCGGCGGCGGGTTCGGCGGGGTAAAGTGACTGCAAGAACCACCTGAAGCTG
>JANQLR010000334.1 GCA_028280525.1 Longimicrobiales bacterium | reverse complement strand
GACTCGCTGCGGGCGTGGGCCGACTCCCTCCGCACCGACTCGGCGACGCTCGAGCGGCTGGCGCGCGAGCAGTTCGGGATGGTCCGTCCCGGGGAGACGCTCTACCGCGTCCTCGGAGACTCGACCGAGGCGCCGGAGGCGGACACGTCGCGGTAGGTCAGTCTTCGCGCCCTGCCTTCAGCCCCAGCACCCGCGCCGCCTCGGCGATCACCCGCTGCGCCTCCTCCGCCGACAGCGCCGGCACCTCGCCGCCCGCAGGCCCCTCGAGGGCCGCCCCGGCTCCTTCCCCGGCCGACAGCGCCGCCGGCCCCTCCCCGGCCTCGAGCGCCTCGGCGCCCTCCGCTCCGGCGACCTCGTCCTCCGTCGGGAAGGCGGAGCCCTTCACCCCGGAGGCCCGCTCGATGAAGGGCCGGAACATGTCGATCGGGATCGGGAAGAGCGTCGTCGAGTTGTTCTCGGCCGCCACCTCGACCACCGTCTGCAGGAAGCGGAGCTGCAGCGCCGCAGGGTGATGCCGCATGACCTCGGCGGCCTGGGCGAGCCGCGAGGAGGCCTGGTACTCTCCTTCGGCCGAGATCACCTTCGCCCGCCGCTCCCGCTCCGCCTCGGCCTGCTTCGCCATCGCCCGCTGCATCTCGGGGGGCAGCCCGATGTCCTTGATCTCGACCGAGGTGACCTCGATCCCCCACGGGTCGGTTCCGGTGTCGATGATCTCGCGGACGATGTCGTTGATTCGCTCCCGCTCGGCGAGCAGCTCGTCGAGCTCGGACTGTCCGATGACGGAGCGCAGCGTCGTCTGGGCGAGCTGACTCGTGGCGAAGTAGAAGTCCTCGATCTCCACCACCGCCCGCGTCGGATCGGAGACGCGGAAGTAGACGACCGCGTTCACGGTGACCGAGACGTTGTCCTTGGTGATGGTGTCCTGCGGCGCGATATCGAGGGCGATGATCCGCAGATCCATCCGCTTCAGCTTCTCGATCCCCCACGGCAGGATCCAGACGAGCCCCGGCCCCTTGGCGCGCGTCAGCTTCCCGAGCCGGAAGACGACGCCGCGCTGGTACTCCATGAGCACGCGAAAGGAGGAGACGAAGGAGACGCCGAGGACGGCGGCGAGGATGATCAGGGCTTCCACTCGGGGCCTCGTCGGAGAGGGAGTGCGGATCGGGAGCGGGCGTTTCACCGGTATACGGGGTCGGCCGCGCGAGCCTTCCCTGCGCACTCCACCGTCGCCCCCCCGAAGAGGGGCCGCAAGTGGCGACCGATCGTCTTGACAGCCCTCACCCCTTCGTCGAGCTTTTCGGGCCTTGCCGGAGTAGCTCAGTTGGTTAGAGCAGCGGAATCATAATCCGCGTGTCGGGGGTTCAAGTCCCTCCTCCGGCACTCCTCCCCCGGGAGTGCGGAACGCCGCCTCGACCTTCATCGGGTCGTGGCGGCGTTCTTCGTTCGGGCCATCCGCACCAGAACCCAGACGCCGAGCGCGATCGACGTCGCGAGCGTGCCGAGCCCGGTCAGGTAGAACCCGCGGCCGATCGCCTGGTCGTAGCGGAGGATGCCGAAGCGGAAGAGCATCTCGAACCAGTCGTGTCCGATCGGGCCGTCCCCGAGGGAGACGAGGGGGAGCTGCCGGCGGGTCGCGTCGGCGGCGTACGGTGCGATGTCGAGGAAGACGGTCCCGAGCCAGAAGAGCGCCACGGTCATCGCGAAGGGGTCGCGCTGCCGAAAGAAGAGGATACCGGCGAAGATCGGGCAGGCGACCTCGAGCAGCGTGCCGCCCGCGATCATCCACATGTCGTTCCCGAACCACATGAAGAGGGCGTGTCCCGCCTCGTGCAGGGCGAGGTTGAGGCCGTCGTAGATCCCCGCGAAGTGAAAGTCCCGGGCGTGCCGCCAGAGGAACCAGGCGAGGATCGGGAGGAGCGGGGCACGCAGTCGCCAGTCCGATCCCGCCACTGCGCCATCCACCCAGCTGCGCACCGCCGCCAGCGTCCGGGCGATCCGGCCCTTCTGCTCTCGTGGGGTCGACCATCGGATTCGAATCCGGTTGTTCGCGGGGTCGCTCATGCGGGAAGCCGGGGCGGGGACGGTGCCTTCGACGGACGGGGTCGGCGGGGAGAAGCTCGACCGCGTCGACCGACCGGGCAACGGGGGTTTCCACCGGTCCCACCGGTCGTCATCTTCCCCGTCCGGATCACCACGAGGTCGCCCACGAAGCGACCTCCTCTCACCGAACGACGATGAACGACCGAGCCGCCACCCTGATCGACGGACGCCGCGAGCGTATCGCCCGCACCCTCGGTCGCACCCTTCAGAATCCTCCCGCCGACGAGAGCCCGCTCGCCGACGACGCGCGTCGTCACCTCGTGGAGGAAGCGCAGGATCTGTACTGGAACGAGCTCGAGTGGGAGCATCTGACCGAGGAGGAGGCCACGGACCAGTCCGAGCCGCTCTTCGAGATGATGTTCCCGGGCCTCCTCGCCTTCGTCCGGGGGCTCCTCCTGACGGAGACGATGCCCGACGCCCTGGCGCCGGCCGAGCCGCGCCCCCTCGTCGTCCGGGACCTCCTCGCCTTCCTCGCCGACCGGGTGCTCGAACTCGAGGAGGAGCTCTCCGGTGAGCCGGAGGAGGCGGCCCGTCTCCGCGCCGAGCTGGAGATGACGGACCGGCTGATCGATCTGGTGCTCTACCGCTACCACGGCCTGCACCAGCAGCAGATCGAACAGCTCGAGGCCGCCCGCGCGGGCTGACGCGGGGAGAGGCGTGCCCCCCCGCCGACCGGGTCACCCGTATCTGGCCGGAGCGCCGATCTTCTGCGCCCACCGGGGGGGCGCCGGGCTCGCCCCCGAGAACACGATGGCGGCCTTCCGCAGCGCGGTGGAGCGCTGGGAGGTCGACATGATCGAGACCGACGTTCGGCTGACCGCGGACGGAGTCGTGGTCGTCTTCCACGACGCCACCGTCGACCGGACCACCGACGGGATCGGCCCGATCGAGACGATGACGCTGGCGGAGGTGCAGGAACTCGACGCCGCGGACTCCTTTCGGCTCCCCGACGGCTCCAACCCCTTCCGGGGGGAGCGCGTACCGACCTTCGACGAGCTGCTCGAGAGCTTCCCGACCACACGGATCAATGTGGAGGCGAAGTCGGCTCGATCGGCGGCGCCGCTCGTGGACGTCATCCGTCGACACGGCGCGCAGCACCGCGTCCTGGTCGCTGCGGAGCACGAGCGGAATCGACGCGGGGCCCGGGGATACGAGGGGCCGTGGGGGGCGTCGAGGTCGCAGGTGATCCCCTTTCACCTTCTGCACCGCACCCCCTTCATCGAGTGGTGGACGCCGAAGGTCGACGCCTTTCAGGTGCCGGATCGCCACAGGGGGCGCGCGGTCCTGACCCCTCGCTTCATCGAGGAGGCGCATCGCCGCAACATCCCGGTGCACGTCTGGACGATCGACGCCGTCGAGGACATGGAGCGGCTCCTGGACTGGGGCGTCGACGCGATCCAGACCGATCGCCCCGACCGCCTCGCGGAGGTCCTCCACCGCCGGACCGGCCGGCCCAGACCCCCGGGCTTGCAGGGCGGCGAAGCCCGACCGGACGCCGGCCTCTATCCGCCGGGGAGGTCCGCTTCGTCACGCGGCACCGGAGAGGCGGAGGGAGTCCGATGAGGTCGCCGAGCCGGGAGCGGTCGCCGCTGGACGCCGGGGGGAGGGGAGGGCCCGAAGCCCTGATCGCCACGCTCCGGCGGGGGCTCGAACCGCTGCCCGACGGATCGAGACCGGTCCGCCTCCTCGTCGCCGTCTCCGGGGGCGCGGACTCGATCACCCTCCTGCACCTCCTGCGCTTCGGCCTCCGCGGCGGCGCCCCGGGCACCGATCGGGCCGTCGAGGTGGAGATCGGGCACATCGACCACGGGATGCGGCCCGGGAGCCGCGACGACGCCGACTGGCTCCGCGGCGTGGCGCGCTCGTGGGGCGTCCCTCTCCACGCGATCCGCCTCGCCGACCCGCCGACGAGCGAGGCCTCGGCGCGGGAGGCGCGACTCGCCGCGCTGGAGCGGATGCGGGACGGGGCGGGTCTCGACCTGATCGTCACCGCCCACCACCGCGGTGACCAGGCGGAGACGGTCCTCTTCCGGGCGGTGCGGGGGACCGGCGTCACGGGGCTCGCCGGCATTCCGAGGGCGCGCGGAGTCTGGCGCCGTCCGCTCCTCGAGGTCGACCCGGCGGCGCTCCGTGCGTGGGCGGCCGAGCACGGGCTCCGCTGGCGCGAGGACCCCACGAACCGCGACGGCTCCAACGTGCGCTCCCGGCTTCGAACCGAGGTGCTCCCCATCCTCGACGAGCTCGCGCCGGGTACGGTCGACAACCTCGCCCGCCTGTCCGGGCACGCGGCGCGGCACCGGACGGAGGTGGAGGCGCTCGCCGACGTCCTCCTCGACTCCCTCCTGCTCGAGGACGGGCCGGGGCGCATCGCCCTCGATGCACCGCGCCTGTCGACGCTCCCCGCGGTGGTCCGGCCCCTCCTGCTGCGTCGCACGGTCGAGCGGCTCGGCCTCTCCCTCGACGCGGCCTCCACCGGGCGCATCCTCGCGCACGCGTCGGAGCTGGGCCCGGGGAGCCGGCTCGACCTGCGGCGGGGCGCGGTCCTCCACGTCGCCCACGACCGGTGGATCCTCTCGGAGGCGTCGCAGGGGCAGGGCGAGAGC
>JANQLR010000410.1 GCA_028280525.1 Longimicrobiales bacterium | reverse complement strand
TCGCGCAGGAGCTCCGCGACCTTCGGCCACCCCTCGGCGGCCCCGCTCCACACACGGCTCTCGCCCTGCTCGAACACCCACTGCGGAGGCCCGGACCTGGATTCGTCGAGGGCGACGGCGACGGGCTCCGGAAGGCCGGCGCTCCAACGTAGATCGAGATCCGGGTCCCACTCGGGCCGCAGCCGCAGGTGGACGGGTCGCCCGTCCAGCTTCCGGCTCAGCTCCTCGATCACGGATCGGATCAGCGGCCGAATCGGGGACCCGTCGATCGCCTCGACCAGCGCGCTGCGGGCGACGTCGTTCCAGCGCCGGTTCGATTCGTCGCGGGAGGCCCGCAGGCGGTCGTTCAGCTCCCGCTCGATGTCGAGGCGGAGGGCTTCGAGCCGCGCCACCCCCTCGGCCGGCCACGGGCGAGGATCGGTGGCGCCGAGGCAGAGCGCCCCGACGACGCCGACGTCGGTCCGGATCGGTTGGAGGCAGAAGGAGCGCATCCCGCCCGAGCCGGGGAGCTCCGGGTCGACCGAACGCTCCTCCACACGAACCGGCATGGCCGTTCGGACCGGGAGGGCCCAGAACTCCGGATCACAGCCGTCGAGGAGGTCGGCGTGGCCGACGACGGCCATCCGTTCGACGCCCCCCGAGGGGAGGAGGAGGACGGCGCCGACCTCGCAGCCCGCGCTCTCCACCACGACCTCGAGACGTCGCTCCAGCTCCAGCTCGCGGAGCGGGGGCGCCACCGCCTCGAGGGCACGGGCACGGCGGATGGAGGAGAGGGGATCCACGATGGCGGGGGAGTCGGGTCGGAGACGGAGCGTCGACGATTCGACGAATAGGGCCTCCGAGACCCCCACGGCGGTGGACGGTTCCCGCTCCCGTCAGGAACGGGAAAGCCGCAAAGTGCGCTGTGACCGGAAGATGAGCCTGAGCGGATCGGCGATGCGGGAAGAGTGCTTCGCCGCACCGCGGCCCGGGAGCTCGCGCTGCTCCCGGGCCGTTCCACCTCGGTCCCGGTCGTCCGGGCAGCCGCACTCATCTCCCCGTCGAGCCACCCCGCCTCGGCCGGCTCACACCGCTTCCCCGGCCCCGGTCGGCCAGATCGACCTCGAAGGTCTCCCCGTCGACGGTCAACGTGGCGAACTGCGTCCCGTTGAAGGTCAGGAGCGTCTCGCGCGTCTCGTCGATGTCCCCGTCCGGCAGGCCGGTGCGAACGATCGTGACGGTCCGGCGGATCGAACCGGAGAGCGGCCACGGCTGCGCCGCTCGGTCGACGGCGCGGACGACCTCGGTGATGGTGGAGCTGCCGTTCACATCCCAGGTGCGCGTCCCTTCGTCGCCGGTGACCCTCGCGCCGGAACTCGTGTGCGTCCCGCTCCCGTCGAAGGTCCGCTCGGTCTCGACGCCGAGGAGGCCGGTCGCCTCGATCGTCCGCCGATGCTCGCTGGAGGCGGTCAGCCGTTCACTCTCCCGTGTGCGCGTGGCGGTCGAGGTCGTGACGATGCTCGCCGTGAGCAGGGAGTCGTACGCCTCCTGTTCGACGCCGAACTCGTCGTAGAAGGTCCGGGTCCGCGAGCGCTCCCGGGTCCGGTCGGAGGCCGAAGAGACCGCGGCGAGACCGGGGAGGCTGAAGGCGGTCATCATGTCGAGGTCCGCCAGCGCCGCGTCGGCCGCGAGGACCGCCACGTCGAAGGAGACGTCGTTCACGGGGGCGACCGGGGCGGTCGTGTCGCCCTCGCATGCCGCGGGGGCGAAGGCCGACGCAACCACCGCGGCGAGGGCACGGATCTTCGGGGTCATGGGACTCTCCAGGTCGAGGGAGGTTCGGGGTTCTCGACCTTCCGACGACCTCCGCCCGCGATCCGTTAAGCCGGCCCGCGTCCTGCCCCGATCAGTCGATCACGATCCAGGTGAACTTGCTGTCCCCGCGCTCCCACACCTTCGAGCCGATCAGCTGGACCATCGCCCGACCCATGTCGTCGTTGTCCGGGATCACCGTCAGCCCGATGTCGAACATGTCGTCGCCCGACGGGATGTAGTTGTCGTAGTCCAGGACGTAGCCGTCGAAGGTGAAGGAGAAGGCCTCCGGCAGGTAGTCGGCGAGCCCGTCCGGAATCTGACCCCGATCGACGTCGGGCGGGTACGAGTAGAAGTCCGACTCGTAGTTCTGAATCGCGACCTTGATGGCGTTCAGGTTGCTGACCGCCTCCGCGGCGCGGGCCTTGAGGAGCACGCGCTGGTACGCCGGCTGGGCGAGGGCGGCCAGGAGGCTGACGATCGCCGCGACCATCATCACCTCGATCAGGGTGAAGCCGCCGCGCCGCGCGTCACGCGCCCGGGCCGGATTCCGGTTCGGGGTCCGGGCGATCATGGCGTCACCCTCCCGTTCACCACGTCGAGGGCATTCCCGCGGAACTCGGTGAGGTCCTGATCCGAGGTGTACGTCAGACGCAGGCCATCCCCGTAGCTCCGCGAGAGCTCGTACGAGCCGTTCGGGTTCCTCGAGTAGAAGATGTCGTCCTCGATCAGCGGGCCGGTCTGTTCCAGGGAGGTCGGGAGCTGACCGTTCTCCTCGACGTATCGGTTGACCCGCTGCGCCTGGAGGTAGAGCGAGACCCGGACGCCTGCCTCCAGCTGTTCGACCGTGACCTCGGGGAAGGGGTCGGGGCGGAGGAAGTCGGGGGGGCTGGTCCAGAAGTAGACCGAGAGGACCCCGCAGACCATCGCGACGATGCCGGGTGCACTGGAATTGCCCCTCGACGCACGACGCACCGCAGACTGGGCGCGCTCTTCGCGCTCCTTGCGGTCGGTCATGACGTCGGAGAGGACGCGATAGTAGTCGCGGTCCTCTCCGTCCGGCGGAGGGGAAGTGTCGCTCAACGTAGTCCGGGCGTGCGTCGAATGATCAGCGGTGGTAAAATCTCGGCGCCACGTTTCGTGGACGCCAGCCCCAGGGCCGCGCAACGTGCGCGCCTCGCAGGACCGACGCAACCAGACGATGAGCCAGCTCACCCCACCCGATCACTTCGATCTGCTCCTCGATTTCGCCTTTGGAATCGCGGATCGGGGAGTCCCTCTCTCGCTCGTGGTCATGGCGCCGGACGGCCTGACGGAGAACCCCGGGCCGGAGATTCGATCGGCGTTGACCCGCCTCCGCTCGGACCTCGCGGGTCGGACCCGACGCAGCGATCGACTCACGCTTCGGGAGGACGGTCGCTTCGTCGCACTCCTCGTCGACTGCAACCGGCAGGGTGCGCTCATCTTCGCGGACCGGATGACGGTCGCGGCCGGTGCGTTCAGCCTGATGTCGGGGCTGACGGTGAGCTGTGGGATCGCGTCGTACCGGGAGGAGATCACCTCTCCCGAGATGTTGGAGGCCGAGGCCGTTCGTGCGCTGGAGATGGCGCACGCGTCGGGCGGGAATCGCATCGAGATCGCCGAACGCTGACCGGGGGCGGATCCTCTTGAATCGGTGGGTGACCGAGGCGATCGGGACCTTCCTCCTGGTCGTGATCATCGGGGCGTGCGTGACCGGTGGCGCGGGCGCAATGACCCCGATCGCGGTGGCCCTCGGGTTGTCCGCCCTGGTCTACATGGGGGGGCCGATTTCGGGTGCGCACTACAACCCGGCGGTGACCCTGGGCTTCTGGGCCGCGGGGGTGACCGGCCGGAGGGACGTCCTCCCCTACCTCTTCTCCGAGTTCGTGGGCGCGATCGCCGGAGCGCTCGTCGTGACGCTCCTGATGGCCTCCGACTTCGTGCTCGCCCCGTCCGTGAGTGCCCCGCTCGGGCGCGCCTTTGCCGCGGAGCTCCTCTTCACCTTCGCGTTGATGCTCGTGATCCTGAACGTGGCCGTGCCGCGGGCCGTGGCGGGGAACGCCTACTACGGGCTGGCGATCGGGTTCACCGTGGGCGCGGGCGCCTTCGCTGTCGGCGGCCTCTCCGGCGCGGCCTTCAACCCGGCCGTCGGGCTGTCGCCGGCCCTCGTCCACCTGGTCCGCGGGGGAGGGGTGACGGCGGGCGTGTGGATCTACCTTGTGGCCCCCGTCCTCGGCGCGCTGCTCGCCGTTCCCGTCTTCCGGGCGCAGTACCCCCGGGGGGTCGCGGCGCCGGAGTAGCGGAAGGGACGCTCGGCGGGTCGCATCGCGTCGGAACGGTTCTTCAGCGTCGGGTGTTCACCCGCTAACGCCCCCGACTTCCCGATCCCGAGACGACGTCATGCCCGCCGCCCTTCGCCGGACCTCGATTGTTCTTCTCCTTCCGCTCCTCCTCGCGGCCTGCGGTGGCGGAGACTCCCCGAGTGCGCCGACGACCCCACCTCCGCCGAACGACCCGCCGCCGACCAACGGTGGACGGATGATCGTCGATGATCCGTCCTTCTCGACCGTGATCCAGGAGATCTTCCAGCGGCAGGGGTGCGCGACCGGGGGGTGCCACGGTACCGCCGTAGCCCAGGGCCTCGACCTCCGACCCGATGCCGCCTACGCGGCGCTGGTGAACGTCCGCGCCACGCAGTCGAGCAGTCGCTTCCTCGTCGAGCCCGGCAATGCGGAGAACTCGTGGCTCGTGATCAAGATCGAGAACCGCCAGACGGTAGGGCGTTCGATGCCGCTCGGCGGCCCGCTCCTCGACTCGATCGACGTCGGCAACATCCGGAACTGGATCGACAACGGCGCGCAGAACAACTGATGATTCGCCTCGCGGCACTTCTGCACTTCGCGATCGCCCTTCCGGGCGCCGCGGAGCTGGCCGGGCAGGAGTGGAACGTGGATCTGGGCGCGGAGCGGTCGGTCCGCTTCGTCTCGGAGACCTCGATCGAGAGCTTCGAGGGGCGGTCGGACCGGGTCGACGGCTTCGTCTGGCTCGGTGAGGGCGTGCGGGCCGACGCTCTGGCGGTGGGCGCCTCCTTCCCGGACGGTCGACTGTACTTCGAGGCCGATCTGGCCGCGCTCGACACCGGGATCGGGCTGCGAGACCGGCACATGCGCGAGGACTACCTCGACACCGATCGCTTTCCCTTCGCGACCTTCGACGGTCGGATCGGCGCGGTGAGCGACGCCGGAGAGGGTCGGCTTCGCATCACCGCGCCCGGGACCTTCACTGTTCACGGGGTAGAGAGGACACGCACGATCTCGTGCATCGTGGAGCCGGCGGGGGATCGGCTGGGTGTCGGCTGCGGCTTCCCGGTCCGCCTCGCCGACCACGAGATCGAGGTTCCTCAGGTGATGTTCCTCAAACTCGCGGAGGAGGTGCAGGTCGAAGTCGCCTTCACCCTTCGCGCGGTCGACTCCGGAGACCATCCATGACGTCGCTTCACCCTCGCCGCCTCGGCGGCCTCACCGTCCTGACACTCCTCGCGGTCCTCGGGGCCGACGCGGGTCGGATCGCCGCCCAGGACGGACCGAACTGGCAGCGCCGGCAGGCGCCCACCGAGACCCGTACCGCGCCCTTCCCCTCCACGATGTCGGTGAACCTCCCGACCACCGAGACCCTCGACGCGGGCGAGTTCATGTTCGAGGTGGCGCACCGCTTCAACGGGGTGATCGAGAGCGGGTCGGACAACTTCTGGGGCCTGGACGGTGGGGCGCAGATGCGGCTCGCCCTCTCGTGGGCGCCGGTCGATCGGGTGATGGTGTCGCTCGCCCGGTCAAACCTGGACGACAACCTCGACTTCGGGGTCCGCGGGCGCCTCTTCACCCGCGAGGGCGCGCTCCCCTTTGCCCTCGGCTTGGCCGGTGGGGTCGCGAGGAACTCGGACCTCCCCGGCGACGCCGAGACGCAGCTGCACGCGGCGGCGATCCTCGACCTGGCGCTCACCGACCGGCTCTCGGTCGGCGTCGTGCCGGGCATCGTCACCAATCCGAACGTGCGCGACTCCGACGACGAGAACGCCTTCTTTCTGGGCGGTCACGCCCGGGCCGAGCTGACCGACGGCCTGAGTCTGATCGGCGAGTGGGTGAGCGCCAACGACGAGAGCGGGGCGGACCACGCCTCGGGGGCCTTCGGAATCGAGATCGAGACCGGGGGACACTTCTTCAAGATCGTGGCGGGCAACTCGCTCCGGCTGAACCCGACGCAGGCCTTCGTCGGTGCGGACGATTCCTTCGCCTCCAGCAACCTCCGCATCGGCTTCAACATCGTCCGGTTGATCTCCTTCTGACCGGCCCAGGGGACCGCCGGCCGGCGGTCCCGGGCCCCATTCACCGGGGCTGCGGCAGCACCCAGATGTGGACCTCGTCCAGGGCGACGAAGGGCACCGCGAGTCGACCCCGCCCGGAGTCGAGACCCATGTCCGCCGGACGTCCCGCCAGCGGGAGCCAGCGCGCACCCTCGCCGGTCACCGGGTCGAACCAGTGGATCGCCGAATCCGCCTGCGCGCCACCCAGGATCCGACCACCCCAGGGGACGAGCCCGTCGACGCGCGTCGCGCCGGGCGAGACCCCGGCCGAGGTGAGCCCGTCCGCGTCCGGATCCCAGGCTCGCAGCGTATCGGTGCCGCTCCACGGCGCGATGTAGAAGCGCTCACCGTACGACCAGAGGATGCCGTTCGGCGACCCCATGCGAGCGTCGAGATCGACTTCGACCCCCGCCTCCGGACGAACCTGAATCAGCGACCGGCGTCCGGTGTCCGTCACCCACAGCTCCCCGGTCGGGCGCGAGGCGAGGTCGTTCAGGAAGCCCGGTTCGTTCGTCGACAGGTCCACGAAGACGAGGTGCTCGCCCGATCCGCGTCGGAAGCCGTGGATCCCGTCGATGTCGGCCACCCAAAGGGTGTCCCCCTGGAGCGTCATTCCCCGGCCGGAGTGGAAGGGCGCGGCATCGGTCCCGGTCCCCCACTCCAGGTCGAGGATCTCGAGCGTCTCACCGGCGAGGAGCGACACCCGTCCGTCCCGGTCCCGCTCCCTGGAGGGCCCGGTGAAGGCGGAGACGTACCAGACGTCGAACTCGGGGTCGTACATCACCGACTCGGGACCCTCGAATCCGCCGACGACGGCGGCGAGGTACGGCGTCGCGGCGTCCGGCCGGTCGGCCAGGTCGGG
>JANQLR010000389.1 GCA_028280525.1 Longimicrobiales bacterium | reverse complement strand
AGCAGGGGGCGCCGGATCGATGGCGGGGTGCGGCGCACCTGCCGCGCGATCCAGAGGGTGACCGACGCGAACTGGAGGCCCACATTCGCGCCTGGGGTCAGACGCTGTATCACCCGACCTCCACCTGCCGGATGGGGCGCGATCAGGAGGCGGTCGTCGATCCCGAACTGCGGGTTCGAGGGGTTCGGGGGGTGCGTGTCGCCGACGCCTCGGTGATGCCGCGGATCGTGAACTGCAACACCAACGCGGCAACGATCATGATCGGGGAGATGGCCGCGGAGCTGATCCGCGGAGGGGGAGGGCTCGGTGGAACGGGTCAGGCTGGAGGAGTCGAGGCTCCCGAACGGGAAGGACACGGAGAGGGTTGATGCGCGTAGAGTCGGTGAACGTCGGGCAGGTCCGGGAAGTCGAGTGGCGGGGGCAGGTCGTCTCCACGGGGATCTTCAAGGCGCCGGTCGAGGGCCGCATCCGGGCGGAAGGGGTGAACCTGACCGGCGACCGTCAGGCGGATCTTCGCGTTCACGGAGGGCCGGACATGGCGATCTACGCCTACCCGGCCGAGCACTACGAGGCGTGGGCGGGGGAGCTCGAGGGAGAGCAGCGAGCCCTCGTCGACACCCCTGGCGCCTTCGGCGAAAACCTCACGCTGCGGGGCCTCCTCGAGTCCGAGGCGGGGATCGGGGATCGATTCCGGGTGGGGGGCGCACTCCTCCGGGTCACGATCCCCCGCGTCCCCTGCTTCAAGCTCGGGATCCGCTTCGGTGATCCGGCCTTCATCCGTCGCTTCCACGAGGCGGGGCGGAACGGGTGGTACTTCGCGATCGAGGAGCCCGGGGAGATCGGTGCCGGAGACGCGATCGAACGGGTCGGAGACCACGACGCTTCACTGACGATCCACCACCTGGTGGAGCTCTTCGGGGGACAGGAGAGCGACCCGGCACTGCGCCGAACCGCGGCCGGGCACCCGGCGCTGCCGGAGGGGTGGCGACGGCGGTTTCGAGACGAGTAGGGCGGGGGGGGGCGGCCCATTCCATCCCGGCGGGGGGGGGCGGCCCATTCCATCCCGGCGGGGAGCGGCGCAGGCACGCCTCACCGGGCCCCGGTCAGACCTCCACCCGGTTGCGGCCGGCCGCCTTTGCAGCGTAGAGACGTTCGTCCGCGCGGGAGAGCATGGTTTCGACCGAGTCGCCGACCTCCCGCGTCGCCCCGCCGATGCTGAGGGTGATCCGTAGCCCCGGGGCGATGGCGTCCCACACCTCGGACTCGATCGACTGGCGGAGGCGCTCCATCTGCCGTCGTGCGCCATCGGGTTCGGTCTGGGGGAGGAGGATCACGAACTCCTCCCCGCCGTAGCGAGCGATCACGTCGGACTCGCGGAGCTCGCGCGCCATCCGGGCGGAGGTTCGACGAAGCACCTCGTCTCCCACGGCGTGGGAGTGCTGATCGTTGACCCGCTTGAAGTGATCCAGATCCGCGATGGCGACGGCGAGGGGCTGGTCGTAGCGGATGGCCTGCGCGAAGACCGAGGCCGCCAGGTCGTCGAAGGCCCGTCGGTTCAGGAGGCCGGTGAGTGGATCCCGTCGGCTCAGCTCCTCGAGTTCCGCGGCCTGCTCGCTCAGACGCGACTGCGACGCCTCGAGCGCGTCGTGCGCGTTCGCGAGTTCTCCGCTCATTCGATTGAAGGCCTCGGTCAGCGTTCCCACTTCGTCCGTGGAGGGGACCGGAAGCGACTGTCGAAGTTGGCCCCGCTCCATCGCCTCGATGGCATCGGTCAGTCGGGTGAGGGGCCGGGTGAAGCGGGTACCGGCCCAGAGACCGAAGGGAACGGCCAGGACGAGCGCCCCGAGGAGGGCGGAGATCCACGCCTGCTCGATTCCGTCCAGGTACTCCTGTTCGAGCGCCGTCAGCTGGGGACGCTCCAGGGCAATCGCGTACCCGACTTCGGCGTCACCGATGCGGACGGGGAGGAGGGCGGCCGACTCGGCCTCCGGAACCGGGTCGCCCCGACGGTACGGCCCCAGCGTGAGGAGGGCCGTGAATCCCTCGTCGACCACGACGAAGGGCGGCGCGGTGGAGCCGAAGGTGGCGCCGGGTCCTCGCGCTGGACCGGTTCCGCCCACGAAGGGTCGACGGCCGGAAGGGTCCGCGGGGCCGCCCGGGCCGGGACCGACGAGGTCTGCAGTCGGACCGAAGCCACCCGGACGCGGTCGGCGAGCTCGCATCTGCCGCGCGAACTCGGGGAACGGCTCCGCGGCCTCGGCCTCCTCCCACGAGCCGTATTCCTCGTAGTAGGCCGTGATCTCCCGCATGAATCCCTCCGCCGCCTGCCGAGTGATCAGGTCGTCGAAGCGGGAGAGGGTGATCCACCGGGCGGATGCGCCGACCGCCGCGATCGACGCGAAGGTCGCGACGAGGAGCGTGAGGGTCAGCTTGACGCGGAGGGTCGACACGGGGCGTGCGGGGAGGGGTGAACGGACTCCGAGAGTACGCCGTTGGGGGCGGGTATGCCACGGGGGCGGTCGGGATGGGGTCTCGAGGCCGCCACCACCCCCACCCGCCCCGGGGTGTGCGGATTCTGCGGCCGCCCCGCGGGCGACGCCATGGCTCCCTCGGCCTCCCC
>JANQLR010000376.1 GCA_028280525.1 Longimicrobiales bacterium | reverse complement strand
CCCGACCGGGTCGAGGAGGACCGCGTCCTCACCACGACCTCCGTCGGGGGCGCTCGACAGGCGTCGAATGCGCTCCTGCCGGAGCATCGCCTCATCGAGATCGCGCACCGCGAGCACGCCCGGGCCCTCGGGGTCCACGGCGCTCCGCTGCACGCCGAGGTCGAGACGCACCACGCCGGCATCGCCCAGTACGAGTTCGGGCACGTCGAGCGGGTGGCGGCGGCCGAGGCGATCGAGGCCGTCGAGGACGGCCTCGTCCTGGCCGGATCGTGGCGGAAGGGCGTGAGCCTTGCGGACTGCTGGACGTGCGGTCGGGAGGCGGCGGACCGGGTGGTCGCCGGGCTGCCCGCGGTGCGGCTTCAGTCGGTGAACTAGAGGGGGGCGTTCCTGCAGTGCCAACAGGACCCCGGGGGTAGATGCGGCCCCCGGGTCGTCTGTCGTCGGGAGGCTGCACGAGTGCGCATGCATCGACTTCGGCGAACAGGAGGGTGCGTCCTGGTCGGGTGGGCCGTGGCCTGCGGGCCGGTCGAGCCTCCGGCGTCCGGAGTGGACGACGAGGTCCGGGTCGAGACCCTCGGGGAGTCCCGCACGCTGAGTCTCGAGATCGGTCAGCTTCGTTCGGGCACGCTCGACGCCACGACGGGCTACCTGCTGCTGCTCGACTCGTACGAGCCCCTCGTGACCGTCTTCGATCCCGCGGGGGACTCGCTCGTCTTCCGGGGGGGGACGGGGAGGGGCCCCGGGGAGTTCACACGACCGGTGGCGGGCGGGTGGACCTCGGCTGGCCCCTGGGTGCTGGACTACGGGAACGACCGAGTCACGCAGTTGGACAGGGGTGGACGACCCGTCTGGGAGCGTCGACTCGACGAGGTTCCTCTACCGTCGTCGGTGATGTCACTGAAGCCCACGTACCTTCTGGAGGGCGGTGATCTGCTGGCGCTTCCGAGCTACCGGTCGGCCGATGTCGAGGGAGCCGTGGCATCCTTGCCGGTCGGCGTCGTGGACTCCGCGGGTCAGCTGACGCGGCTTCCGGACCTGGAACTCGGCGTGCCCTCTACGACGCGCATTCGCAACGACCGAGGCGTTACATACGCCTCGCCCCTCTTCGACCCGGAGCCGATCTTCGCGCCGATCCAGAATGGCGGGGCCACCTTCGTCGTCGTGACGCGAGTCCCGCGCGCCGACCACACCTTCTCCGTCGGCCTCGGGTCGAGCGGCGGGATCGACTGGACGCGGGTCGCCTACGATCCCCTTCCCACCGGTCCCGCGATCGAGCGGATGCGGGAGCGGATCGAGGGATGGATCGAGGGTGGTTCGAGCACCCCGTTCACGGCCGACGAGTACATCTCGTCCTCGTGGATCCCGGACCACCAGCCGCCGATCCTGAGCGTGGTCCCCGCCCTCGATGGAGTGTGGCTGGAGAGACCCTCGGTGGCCGACGCGACCGTCTGGGAGTGGTTTTCCTTCACCTCGCACAGGGTGACTCGGCGCCTGCAGCTCCCCGGCACGTCTTCGCTGATCGGCGAGACGCCGTCGACGGTCGTCCTCTCCATCGAGGACGAACTCGGAGTGACGAGCCTGGTCGTCGTCGACCGGGCGGCCAGGTGAACTCGGGTGCGATGGAGATCTTCTCTCCGGTCGTCCCACGCACGCCCCTCCGTGGAGTCGGCCCCCTTCCCCCTACGCCCAGTCCCCGGGCTGGTAATACCGTAGCGCCGCCGCCTCCGGCGTACCCGCCTCCGGGACCGCGTCCGTTTCCCACCGGGTCATCGGGGGGAGCGACATCAGCACCGCCTCGATGTCTCCGTTCGTCTGGAGCCCGAAGCGGGTCCCGCGGTCGTAGCAGAGGTTGAACTCGGCGTAGCGCCCGCGGCGGATCTCCTGCCACCAGCGCTCGCGCTCGGTCCAGGGATCTTGCCTGCGCCGCTCGACGATGGGGAGGTAGGCGTCGTGGAGGGTGCGGATCCCGTCGGCCATCAGGGCATGCGCGGCCTCCCAGCCGCCCTCCTGCTCGAGGTGCAGGTCGTCGTAGAAGATCCCGCCCACGCCGCGCATCTCGTTGCGATGCCGGACGGTGAAGTACTGATCGCACCACGACTTCCATGCGGCGTGGTTGGCGATGTCGTGCCGGTCGCAGAAGGCCTTGAGCGTCCCGTGGAAGTGGCGCACGTCCGCCTCGACCGGGTACGCCGGCGTCAGGTCGGCGCCGCCCCCGAACCACCAGTCGTCCATCTTCCCCGCCTCGAAGTACCGGTAGTTGGCATGGAAGGCGGGGACGTGCGGGTTTCGGGGGTGCAGCACCATGGAGATCCCGGTCGCGAAGAAGTCGAGCCCGCGGGGGAGTTCACGCTGCCGGCGGACCTCCTCCGGGAGGTCGTCGCCGAGGACGACCGACACGTTGACTCCACCGCGTTCGAAGACCTCGCCACCGTCCAGCACGCGCGCGCTCCCGCCCCCTCCCCCCGGTCGATCCCACTCCCGGACCGCGAAGGGGTGCGCGGGGTCGAGCGCCTCGAAGGCGGCCACGAGAGCGGCCTGACCTTCGCGGACGAGTGCGATGACGGAGTCGCGTCGCTCGACGGTCTCCGGGGGCGTGGCGGCCCTCCAGGAGCGAATCAATGGGCACCCATCGGCTGCGTATCGCGCACCGGGGCGGCGTGCACCCGTTCGACGGCGCGGGCCACCTTCTCCGGGTCGGTCCGGCGGTCGATGCCGTGCCCGAGGTTGAAGATGTGGCCGCGGGTCAGGGCTCTCCCCTCGGCGAGGACGCGGTCGACGGCGGCGTCGAGCTCCTCGTCGGGGGCGAAGAGGGCGGAGGGGTCGAGATTCCCCTGCAGTGTGTAGCGGTGCCCGCTCTCCGCGTCGGCGGTCGAGAGGGGGGTGCGCCAGTCGACGCCCATGACGTCGATGTCCAGCCCGGCAACCTCGCCGTAGAGGTGTCGTCCCTGGTTCGGGAAGTAGATGAGCGGGACGCCGAGCGGTCGGAGGTGGGCCACGATCCGCTCGATCGCGGGGCGCTCGAGGGCGCGGAAGAGGGGCGCGTCCAGGAGCCCGATCCACGAGTCGAAGATCATGAGCGCCCGCGCGCCGGCACGTGCCTGGGCCTCGAGGTAGACGGCCATCCCGTCGGCGAGGCGGTCGAGGAGATCGCGCGCCGCCTCCGGCTCGGAACGGACGAAGGCCCGCGCCTGCACGAAGTCCTTCGTCCCGCGCCCCTCGATGAGGTAGCAGAGGAGGGTGAAGGGCGCCCCGGCGAAGCCGATCAGCGGCACCTCGTGCGGGAGCTCGGCCACGCAGCGGCGTACGGTTTCCAGGAGGAAGGGCACCCCCGTCTCCGGGTCGAGCGGGGTGACGCGGGCGACGTCGGCCGCCGTCCGGATCGGATCGGGCAGCACCGGGCCGCCCTGGAACTCGACCTCGATCCCCATCCCCTCGAGCGGGGTCATGATGTCCGCGAAGAGGATCGCGGCGTCCATCCCGAAGCGACGCACCGGCTGGAGCGTCACCTCGGCGGCGAGTTCGGGGGTGGGGGTCAGCCCGAGGAAATCGACCCCGGCGCGAATCTCGCGGTACTCGGGGAGGTAGCGGCCCGCCTGACGCATGACCCACATGGGGGTGCGCGACGGCGTCTCTCCGCGCGCAGCGGCGAGGAAGGGTGGGGTGGGGAGGGTGCTGCTCATGCGGTTACCTCGGCGTGGACCCGGGTCAGCTGTCGTTCGGCGGCCTGGAGGAATCGGTCGATCTCCTCCGTCGTGTGTGCACCGCTCAGGAAGAGCGCCTCGTACGGCGACGGGGCGAGGTAGAAGCCCTCCTCGAGCATCCCGGTGAAGAAGGCGGCGAAGCGGTCGGCGGAGGTCGCCTCGACGGTGGGCCAGTCGCGGATCGGCCCCTCGCCGAAGAAGAGGCTCCCCATCGACCCGATCCGGTGCCAGGTGATCGGGAAGCCGTGCGCCTCGCGGATTCGGGCGAAGCCCTCGTCGGGCTGGACACCGAGCGCCTCGAGGTGCGTGTAGAGCTCGGGGTGCTCCTCGATCCAGCCGGGCATGGCGCTCCCGGCAGCCGTAGCGAGCGGGTTGCCGCTGAGCGTTCCGGCCTGATAGACGGGGCCGGCGGGGGCCACCATCTCCATGATCTCGCGGCGCCCGCCGAAGGCGCCGACGGGGAGTCCGCCTCCGATCACCTTCCCGAGGGTGGTCAGGTCGGGGAGGACGCCGAAGTGCTGCTGGGCCCCGCCCGCCGTCATGCGGAAGCCGGTCATGACCTCGTCGAAGACGAGGAGGGTCCCAGTCCGGTCGCACGCTGCGCGGAGCCCCTCGAGGAAGCCGGGCAGGGGAGGGACGCACCCCATGTTGCCGGCGACCGGCTCGACGAAGACCGCCGCGATCTCCCCGCTGGCGAGGTGCGCCTCGACGGCCTCCAGATCGTTGTAGTCGCAGACGCGGGTGTCCTTCGCCGAGCCCTCGGTTACGCCGGGGCTGTTCGGCACCCCGAGCGTCGCGGCTCCGGAGCCGGCCTCGACCAGGAAGGCGTCGCCGTGTCCATGGTAGCCGCCGCGGAACTTGAGGAAGGCCTCGCGACCGGTGTACGCCCGGGCGAGCCGCAGGGCGCTCATCGTCGCCTCGGTACCGGAGTTGCAGAGCCGGACCATCTCGAGCGAGGGGACGATGCGGCACAGCCGCTCGGCCAGGGTGACCTCGCGCTCGGTCGGGGCGCCGAAGGAGGTGCCGTGCTCGAGCGCCTCGCGGACTGCCTCCAGGATCGCCGGGTGGGCGTGCCCGATCAGCATGGGGCCCCACGAGCCGACGAAGTCGATGTACTCGTTGCCGTCCGCGTCCCAGAGGTGCGAGCCCTCGGCGCGCGCGACGAAGAGCGGCTGCCCTCCGACCTTCCCGAAGGCCCGGACCGGGGAGTTCACCCCCCCGGGGATGAAGGCGCGGGCGGCGTCGAAGAGCTGTTCGCTGCGGGTGGTCCTCATGTCACGATCCTGGACGGGGGGTCATCGGGGGTAGGGGCTGGGCGTCCCGGGGAGCCGAGGGTCGGTCGGCACGCGGTGCGAGCGCGCGGCATGGCCTCACGCGCTCAGGAACCAGTGATCCAGCTGTTCTGCGAGACCGTCGAAGGTGGTGCGCTGCGCCTCGATGACCGTACTCCACCCGGCCTCCCGGGCTGCGAGGGCCGTCGTCGGCCCCTGCACGCCGGCGGGGACTTCGAGGATCCGGTCGAAGAGGCCCTCGGCGAGCGAGACGCGCAGGGCGTCGATCGCGGAGGGGCTGGTGAAGGTGAGCGCGTCGTAGCGGTCCGCCTCCAGGTCCTCCCGCCACAGACGCGAGTCCTGACGTCGCGGGACCGGTGCGTACGCGGTCACCCTCCGGATCTCCGCGCCGGTCGGACGGAGCGAGGTCTCCAGCTCGTTCCGGGCCACCTCGGAGAGGGGCAGGAGGAGCCGCCGGCCCGGCTTGAGGTGGGGGCGGAGGACCTCCGCGAGCACGGCCGCGCCGCCGGTGTCGGGGGCGAGCTCGACGCTCCACCCCTGCGCCCGCACCGCCGCCGCGGTGCCCGGCCCGATGGCGGCGACCCGGAGGGTCATCGGCTGGCGCGCGTCGAAGGCGCGGACCCCGGCGAGGGCGCGAACCGCACGGGCGCTCGTCAGGGCGAGCCAGTCCCACTCCTCCCAGTCGCGCACCGCCTCGGCCAGCGGGGAGTCCAGCCCCTCGAAGCGGAAGGTCATGCCCGATCGGAGGATCGGATTCGCTCCCCGCGCGCGGAGACAGGTGCAGAGGGGCCCGTCGGGCGCCTCGTCCCGCGTCACGACGACGTTCTTCTCCCGCAGTCCCGTGCGAGCCGCACTCGCTCCGACCCCCTCCATCATCCGGTTCCTCCCGCGGTGGTGCGGATCGCCTCGAGGATCTCCCCAGCCCCCGCCTCGGCCAGGCGTTCGGCGAGCTCCCGCCCCACGGCGTCTCCCTCGCCGACCCGTCCCTCGTGGGCGCCGTGCACGTCGGCGCGCCCGTCGAGGGCGCCGACGCGGGCGAAGAGGTGCAGCCGACCATCGTCGATGCGGGAGAAGGCCCCGATCGGCACCGAGCAGCCCCCACCGAGGTGGTTCAGGAAGGCGCGTTCGGCGTCGGTGCGCCCGCGCGTCTCCGCGTCCTGAAGCTGTACGATCCACTGCGCGGTGTCGGGGTCGTCGGCGCGGATCTCGATCCCCACGGCGCCCTGTCCGGGGGCCGGGGTGAATCGCTCCACGTCGAGCCGCTCGGAAATCCGGTCGCCCAGCCCGAGCCGGTCGAGGCCGGCGCACGCCAGAAGGACGGCGTCGTACTCCCCCCGATCGAGCTTGGCGAGTCGGGTGGGGACGTTGCCGCGCAGCTCCATCGCCTGCAGGTCGGGGCGAGCCCGACGCAGGAAGGCGATGCGGCGGAGCGAGCTGGTCCCCACCCGGGCGCCCTCGGGGAGATCGTCGAAGCCGATCCCGTCGGGGGAGACGAGGGCGTCGCGAGGGTCGGCCCGCTCCAGCACCGCCCCGAGCGCCAGCCCCGACGGCAGCGCGGTCGCCAGGTCCTTCAGCGAGTGGACCGCGAAGTCGATGCGACCGTCGAGAAGCGCGTCCTCGATGTCCTTCGTGAAGAAGTCCCGCCCTCCCACGGTGGAGAGCGGGACGTTCTGGATCCGATCTCCCGACGTTTCGATCCGGACGATCTCGATCGGCGGGGCGTCTCGCAGGGCGGCGAGACCGTCGCGAACCCACTCGGCCTGCCAGAGGGCGAGGCGCGAGCCGCGGGTGCCGAGTCGGAGGGGAGGACTCATCGGTCGCCTCCCGGGCAAGTGCCGACGCGGGAGGGGGTTGCAGGGCAGGGCACGGGGTGTCGCCTCCAGACGATCCGACTGGGTTTCGCGTTGCGGGGGCGTGCCCCCGCGGTTACCATCGAATTGACTGTCAAGACGTCCTGTCGTCAAGCAAAGTTTACGACCGAGCGCCCGGATCGTGCCCTCACCCTTCCCCTTCGCCGCCCTCGTCGGTCAGGACGAGATGAAGCGGGCGCTTCAGATCGTCGCGGTGGACCCGAGCGTCGGTGGCGTCCTCATCCTCGGCCACCGCGGAACCGGCAAGTCGACCGCCGTCCGCGCCCTCCCCACCCTCCTCCCCGCGATCCGCGCCGTCGAGGGGTGCCCCTACGGGTGCGACCCGAAGGAGAAGGGCGGATCGTGCGACCGGTGTACCTCCGGATCACGCCCCCGATCGACCGAGGTGCCCGTCCCCGTCGTCGACCTCCCCCTGGGCGCCACGGAGGACCGGGTGGTCGGGACGCTCGACCTCGAGAAGGCGCTCACCGAAGGGGTGCGGGCCTTCGAGCCGGGCCTCCTGGCCAAGGCGCACCGGGGGTTCCTCTACGTCGACGAGGTCAACCTCCTCGAGGACCACCTGGTCGACCTCCTCCTCGATGTGGCCGCCTCGGGAGAGAACGTCGTCGAGCGCGAGGGGCTGAGCGTCCGGCACCCCGCCCGCTTCGTCCTGGTCGGGAGCGGAAATCCCGAGGAGGGCGAACTCCGCCCGCAGCTCCTCGACCGCTTCGGACTCTCGGTCGAGGTGACCACCCCGACCGACCTGGACGAGCGGATCGAGGTGCTCAAGCGCCGCGACGCCTACGACCGCGATCCGGAGGGCTTCGCGAAGCGCTGGCGATCGCAGGACGGTCGAATCCGCGCCTCCCTCGCGCGCGCGCGAGCGCGGGTAGAGAAGGTGAAGGTCCCCGACGCGACCCTCACCGCCGCCTCCCGCCTCTGCCTGGCGCTGGGGACCGACGGGCTTCGCGGCGAGCTCACCCTGATCCGCGCCGCCCGCGCGCTGACCGCGCTGAAGGGCGGATCGAAGGTGGAGGTCGAGACCCTCCGGACCGTCGCTCCCTCGGCGCTCCGCCATCGCCTCCGTCGCGATCCGCTCGACGACACCGGATCGACCACCCGGGTCGAACGCGCGATCGCGGAGGTGCTTCCCGGGTGAGCTCGGAGGCGGCACGCGAACTCGCGTGGACCGCGGCCGCACTCCTCGCCGTCGACCCGACCGGGCTCGGCGGCGCCCACCTCGTCGCGCGCCCCGGGGCCGAACTCGACGCCTGGACCCGGGCGCTGCGCGGGGCGCTCGATCCCCACCCCCTCCGGCGCGTCCCCGCACACGTCGATCTGGGACGGCTGACCGGGGACCTCGATCTCGCGGCCTCGATCCGCACCGGACGCCGGGTCGCCCTTCGCGGCATCCTCGAGGAGTCGGACGGCGGGGTGCTCCTTTTGCCGATGGCGGAGCGGACCACCCGGGAGGTGGCGGGCGCGCTCGCCGAGGCGTTGGACAACGGTCGGGTGACCCCGCGCCTCCCCGGGCTCCCCATCGGTGACGCCCGCGTCGGACTCGTCCTGGTCGACGAGAGTCGCGAGGACGAGCCGGGCGTCCCCGAACTCCTCGCCGAGAGGGTCGGACTTCGCATCGTCCTCCCCCCGCGCTCCCCGCGGGATCCGGCACCTCCGCAGATCGACCCCGATCGGGTGGCCCGCGCCCGCGCCGCCCTCCCGGGCCCGACGGCGAGCCCCGAGCAGCACCAGGCGCTGGTGACGCTGGCCCTCCGCCTCGGCCTCCCCTCGCTCCGCGCGCCGATTCAGGCGATGCGGGCGGCGCGGGTGCACGCGGTGTGGCGCGATCCGGAGGCGGAGGAGATCGGAGACGACGATCTCGCCGCCGCGGCGGCCCTCGTCCTCCTGCCGCAGGCGCGCGAGGCCCCGGCCGCGGAGTCCTCGCCACCGGAGCCGCCCCCCGAGGTGGAGGACGGTTCGGACACCCCCGACGACCCGGGCGACGACGACCCGGTGATCGGCGCCCTCGAGGAGCAGGTGATCGAGGCGGCGCAGGCCTTCCTCCCCGACGAGGTGGAGGCGGAGTTCGCCGCTGCCCGGGTCCGCGCCTCGGGTCGCCGGGGGGAGAAGCTGCGGCAGCTCCTGCACGGCCACCGGGTGGGCGCCCGACCGGGCGATCCGCGCCGGGGTGGCCGCGTCGATCTCACCGCCACCCTCCGCGCAGCGGCCCCGTGGCAGCGGGTCCGGGCGCGGGCGGAGGAGAGGGAGCGCGGGAAAACAGCCGCGGTGGGGTCGACGGAGGGCGGCGCGCTCACCAGCGAGGCGGCCCGCCCTGCGGATGAGGGCGGCCGCATCCGGCTTCGCATGGACGACCTCCACATGCAACTCCGCATGCGCCGCGCCGCCACGGCGACCGTCTTTGTGGTCGACGCCTCCGGTTCGCAGGCGCTCAACCGCCTCGCGGAGGTGAAGGGCGCGGTCGAACTCTTCCTCTCCGAGTCGTACGTGCGGCGCGATCAGGTCGCGCTGGTCACCTTCGGCGGGGCCGGTGCCCGCGTCGCGGTTCCGCCGACGCGCTCCCTCGCGCGCGCGCGCGCGCTCCTCCAGGGGCTCCCCGGAGGCGGCGGTACCCCCCTCGCCGCGGGGCTCGAGGAGGGCTTCCGCGTCGCCCTGCGCCTCCAGGCGACCGAGGCGGCGCCGCGGATCGTCGTTCTGACCGACGGCCGGCCCAACGTCGGTCTCGACGGGGCAGGGGGGCGCGCGGCCGCCCGGGAGGACGCCCTGACCATCTCCCGGGGGATCGCGCGGTCGGGTCTGCCGGTTCTGGTCCTCGACACCTCGGCCCGTGGCGAGCCCTTCGCGCGGGACCTCGCGACCGCCCTGGGCGGCGTTGCCTACCACCTGCCGCGCCCCGACGCGCGTGGCCTGTCCGCCTCCGTCGGGCTCCTCGACACGCTCTCCGACTAACCTCTCGAGTCACCCCGTGCGCAGACGCCCTAAGTCGGTTATACTCCTGCGTGTACAGTTGGCTTGACAATTAACACTGTAAAGTGAATTGTACACTCGGGTCGGGGGATCATCGAATTCCCCGGACCCGCCTGTTCACACGAATGGAGACGGAGTGGAGACACTCGCGGTCGTGCTCGAGGAGCCTCGCCGCCTCGCCCTGCGCTCCCTCGGACTGCAGCGTCCGGGGAAGGGTGACGCGACGGTGCGGATCCACTGGTCCGGGGTGAGTACCGGGACCGAGCGCCTCCTGTGGGACGGCCGCATGCCGGCCTTCCCCGGGATGGGATACCCACTCGTGCCGGGCTACGAGGCAGTCGGCGAGGTGCTGGATGCGCCCGCCGGAGCGGCCGTATCGGTCGGGACCCTCGTCTTCGTGCCCGGATCCTCCGGATTCGTCGGTGCGCGCGGGCTCTTCGGGGCCGCCGCAAACGTCGTCGTCACCCCGGTCGAGCGGCTGATTCCGCTCGGTCGGGGCTTCGACGGTGCCGACGGCTGCCTCCTGGCCCTCGCCGCCACCGCGCTGCATGCGGTTCGGCAGGACGGGCTTCCGGAGCTCGTGATCGGGCACGGCGTCCTTGGACGCCTCGTCGCGCGCCTGACCGTCGCATTGGGCGGAATTCCGCCCCGGGTCTGGGAAACCAACCCGAATCGAAGGACCGGCGCCGACGGCTACACCGTTCTGGACCCCGACGTCGACACGCGGAAGGACTACGTCCGTGCCTGCGATGTCTCCGGAGACGCCGGGATCCTGGACAAGGTCGTCCCCCACCTGGCCCACCACGGGCAGGTGACGCTGGCCGGGTTCTACAGCGACCCGGTGCACTTCCTCTTCCCGCCCGCCTTCCAGCGGGAGGTGAAGATCCGGATCGCGGCGGAGTGGACGCCGGACGAGCTCGACACCGTGACGCGGATGGTCTGCGACGGTCGGCTGAGGCTCGACGGCCTGATCACCCACCGCCTTCCGGCCACGGACGCGACGCGCGCCTACCGGACCGCCTTCGAGGATCCGGAGTGCCTGAAGATGATCCTCGACTGGAGCGCCACCGCATGACGCAACCCGAGACCCAGATTATCGCGATCTACGGCAAGGGCGGGATCGGCAAGAGCTTCACCTTGGCGAACCTCTCCTACTCGATGGCCCAGCAGGGTCACCGGGTCCTCCTGATCGGGTGCGACCCGAAAAGCGACACCACGTCGCTCCTCTTCGGCGGACGTTCCGTTCCGACCATCATCGCCACCTCCGCCGAGAAGCGGCTGGCCGGCGAGGAGGTCGAGATCGGGGACGTCTGCTTCGTGCGCGACGGCGTCTTCGCGATGGAGCTGGGCGGCCCGGAGGTCGGGCGTGGGTGCGGCGGCCGCGGGATCATCCACGGCTTCGAGCTGCTCGAGAAGCTCGGCTTCCACGAGTGGGGCTTCGACTACGTTCTCCTGGACTTCCTGGGCGACGTGGTCTGCGGCGGCTTCGGACTGCCGATCGCCCGCGACATGTGCCAGAAGGTCATCGTCGTCGGGTCGAACGACCTGCAGTCGCTCTACGTGGCGAACAACGTCTGCAGCGCCGTCGAGTACTTCCAGAAGCTCGGCGGAAACGTCGGCGTCGCGGGAATGGTGGTGAACAAGGACGACGGCACCGGGGAGGCGCACGCCTTTGCCAAGGAGGTCGGGATCCCCGTCCTCGCCGCGATCCCGCAGGACGACGACATCCGTCGCAAGTCTGCGAACTACGAGATCATCGGACGGCCGGGGTCGCCGTGGGCACCCCTCTTCGAGGAGCTCGGATCCGGCGTCGCCTCGGCACCTCCCTGTCCGCCCTCGCCGCTCACGCACGAAGGACTCCTCGACCTCTTCAAGGGCGAGGACGTGGGTCGCGACGTGGTGCTCACGCCCGCGACCCAGGCCGACATGCGCGGCGGGGCGTGGGAACCGAAGGAATCCCTCGAAATCGTCTACCAGGCGGTCTGAACCCGATGTCCTGCGCCTGCTCCCCCGAACCGGGTCGCCAGTCGACCTCGAAGACGCTGCCGATGGCGGGGTCGTCGTGCGGGTGTGCACCGTCGCCGGCAACCGAGGCGCAGACCGCCGCGACGGCTCCGGCCGCAGCGGCCTCCTGCCACGGAGACGCGCGTGAGCGCGTCCAGCTCGAGGGGAACGAGGCGCTGAAGGCGCTGATGGAGGACTACCCGCTGGGGCCGCACGAGCAGCCGCAGGGGATGTGCCCCGCCTTCGGCTCGCTGCGGGTGGGGCTGAGGATGCGTCGCACCGCGACGGTCCTCTCCGGCTCCGCATGCTGCGTCTACGGGCTGACCTTCACCTCGCACTTCTACGGCGCGCGGCGTTCGGTCGGCTACGTGCCGTTCAACTCGGAGACGCTCGTTACGGGGCAGGTCTTCGAGGACATCAAGCAGACGATGCACGACCTCGCCGATCCCGAGCGCTACGACGCGATCGTGATGACGAATCTGTGCATCCCCACGGCGTCGGG
>JANQLR010000305.1 GCA_028280525.1 Longimicrobiales bacterium | reverse complement strand
GCGCTGCGGTCTCCGCGCGCCGAGGCCGCGCCGCGCACCGAGTCGCCGGCCTCGCCGCAACCGGTGGGAGGCGCGGCCGACGTCCGCCGGGTGCGCCCGGCCTTCCCATTGGGGCTCCTGGCCGCCGCCGCACTCGCCGCGGTCACGCTCTGGCCCACGACCGGGCCCGAGTCGCCGGTCGAGGACGTCGACTCAACCGCTCGGGCGGGTCCGGCACCCGCCATCACCTCCATCCCCGATCTCGACGTCGAGTCGGACTCCGACTTCGTCGTGCTCCCCACCCGAAACCCCGACATTGCCGTCGTATGGTTCATCTCCGGAGACGCTCCATGATCCGCATCCCCGCCGTACTCCGATCGCTCGCGATCCTGACCGTTCTCGCCGCCGTACCGCTGGCGTCGCCCGCCCTGGCACAGAGCGAACCGCAGAACCTGCGCATCACCGTTCGACTGATCGAGGCCGACGGCTTCACCGAAGTCGATCCGTCGATCGCCGGGATCGTCGACGAGCTGCGGGACCTCTTCCGCTTCGAGGGCTACCGCCTCCTGACCGATGCGACGGTGCTGATGACGGCGCCGCTTTACGAGCCCGAGAGTGCCTCGCAGCGAATCGCCCCGTCGTTCGACAAGCAGTTCGAGATGGGACTCCAGCTCTCTCCTGCGGTTCGGCTGGTCGACAACAACCCGGAGCGGGATCCGGACAGCTGGCGTCTCCACTTCAGCCTCTTCGACGGACGCCCGGGCTTCGACCTGGCTACCATCCTGGAGGCGGGCCTCCGCGTCCGGGTCGGGCAGACGGTCGTCCTCGGCTCCTCCCAGTACATGCCCGACGAGCCGACGCTGATCGTGGCGCTCCTGGTCGAGGGGCGCTGAAGCCTGCGACCGAACTCGGCGATGGACGGAGTCGCCCCACCGCGCGTTTGACGCGCACACGATCCGTGTCCGACCTTCGGGCATGCCCTTCGTCCTCGAGTCCGGGGTCGCCACGGCCCTCCTCGGCGCGGCCGTCGCGGTGGTCGGCGGCTGGTTCCTCTGGCGGCGCCTGCGAGGCGCGCCCGTCGCGCGCTCCCAGGTCGTCGAGGTCATGGAGGACGCGGTCCTGGTCCTCGATCGGCGGGCGCGGATCGTCGACCTGAACCGGGCCGCCGAGTCGCAGGGCTTCGCCTTCGGTCAGACGGTGCCGCGACAGCTGTCGGTCGTCTGGCTGAAGGCGATGCACGGCCGCGGCCGGGTGCCGGTCCGGAGCCACCGCGTGACGCTGCCGGGGCCGACGCAGGAGGCGGAGGAGCGCACCTTCGAGGCGACGGTCGCATCGCTGGGCCGACGGGCCGGGGGGCCGCGCGGCGTCCTCGTGCTTCGCGACGTGACCGAGCAGGAGCGGATGCGTCGCGAGGTGGAGGCGGCGGGCACCGCGCTCCAGACCGCGAACACCGAGCTCGAGCGGCTCGCGAACACCGACGCCCTGACCGGGCTCGCGAACCGTCGCCACTTCCTCGCCCGGCTGGAGGACGAGGTTCAGAGGGCGGAGCGCTACGGTCGCACGCTCTCTCTCGTCCTCCTCGACCTCGACCGCTTCAAGGAGATCAACGATCTCCGCGGGCACCCCGCGGGCGACGAGGTGCTTCGGCGCGTGGCCGGGGCGCTCCGCGAGGTGAGCCGGGAGGTCGATCTGCCGGGGCGGTTGGGCGGGGAGGAGCTCGTCCTCCTCCTGCCGGAGACGGATCTCGCGGGAGGGCGTGCCGTTGCGGAGCGGCTTCGCGCCGGAATCGGAGCGCTCGAGTTCGGCGCCGAGGGCGAGGCGAGCTGGCGGGTGACCGCGAGCTTCGGGGTCGCCTGCATCGGAGGCGAGACGGCCACGGTGGACGAGCTGATCCACGAGGCCGACGAGGCACTCTACCGCGCGAAGGCCACGGGCCGGGATCGGGTCGTCGTCGCCGAGACGCCCGGCGGCGGAGCGGGTTAGGGACCGTCTGCGCAGAGTGGAGCGGCGCCGGCAAGCTCCCGGTCGGTCGCCAGGGCGCAGATGCGGATGACGTCCGGGAGGCCCGACTGCAGTCCGGCCGCCGCGGCGACGGCCGCCGCCTCGGTGTAGACCGTATTGGCCTCCGACGGCCGACCGAGCGCGTCCAGCGTCGCCCCGAGCCCGATCAGCGTCTTCACCACGTCGCCGTTCTCCGGGCCGAGCACGCTCCGTCGCCGCTCGAGCGTCTCTCGGAAGAGCTGTTCGGCCTCCGCGGCATTCCCGGACTCCAGCTGCAACTCGGCGATCGTATGCACGACCTGCAGCACGCCGGGGTGGTCCTCGTCGTACCGCGCGGTGTGAAGCTCGAGCGACTGCTGCAGCAGGGTGTCCGCGGCCTCGATGTCCCCCTGACGAAGGAGGACCTGGCCCAGGTTGTGGAGCCCCATCGCGTACTCGGGGTGCTCCTCGCCGAGGACGAGCTTCTGAATGGCGTGGCTCCGACGGAGGAGCTCCTCCGCCTCGTCCAGACGGTCGAGGTCCTGGAGGAGGATCGCGAGGTTGCCCATCGCGAAGGCGTAGCGGGGCGAGTCCTCGCCCTCGTAGCGGCGCTGGCGGTCGACCACCTCGGTGAAGACGGGCTCGGCACCGGCCAGATCGCCCTTCCGGTGCAGGAGGACGGCGAGGTTGTTGAGCGTGCTGGTCAGGTCGCCGTCGTCCTCGTCGAGCACACGTCGCTGGACCTCGATGGTGCGGCGGTAGATCGCCTCGGCGCCGGCGAGGTCGCCGAGCCGTCGCAGGACGACCCCGAGGTTCGACATCGCCGTGAGGACGTTCTCGTCCTCCTCCCCCGCGAGCCCCGCAGAGCCCTCGTCGATCGCCTGCCGGAAGACCTCCGACGACCCCGGGAGGTTGCCCCCCATCGCCTTCGAGACGCCGAGGGCGTTGAGGAGGTCGATGACCTCCGAGTGCCCGGTGCCGTACACGGCCCGCTTCAGCCCGATCGCCTCCTCCGCGAGCGGCTCCGCCTTGGCGTACTCGCCGAGCGAGTTGTACACCTCGCTGACCCGCGACAGCAGCTCGGCGTAGAGCAGGGTGTCGGCCTCCAGCTCGCGCGCCTCCTCGATCCCGCGGTCGAGGAGCTCCCGGGCCGTCAGCTCCTCCCCGCGCGTCTCGTTCGGATCGTTCGCCGAGAGGAGGTCCATGAAGAAGTCGGTGACGACTTCCGAGCGGGCGAGCGCCGCTGCGGTCTCGGCACGCGCGCGCTCCGTCTCCGCCGCCTTCCACAGGGCGGCGCCGAGACCCCCGGCGAGGGAGAGCACGACCGCGACCACGGCGCCGACCGCCAGGCGGTTGCGCCGGACGAACTTCGAGAAGCGGTACCCGACGGTCGGGAGCCGCGCCTCCACCGGATGCCCCTCGAGCACCCGTTCGATCTCGCGGTAGAGCTGATCCGCGGAGCGGTAGCGACGCGCCGGGTCGCGCTCGAGGGCGGCGAGGCAGATCGCATCGAGGTCCCTGGCGACCTCACTGCCGAAGCGCCCGCTGAAGAAGGAGGGCGGGGTCCCCCCGGGTTCGGTCGCCGCCGCACCCTCGCGGAGCGCGTCCTCGAGGAGGAGGGAGGGACGCCGCGGGGACGCCGTCAGGATCGCGCTCGCCACTTCGACCGGCGACGTGCCCTTCACCTCGTACGGGCGTCGTCCGGTGAGGACCTCGCAGAAGAGGATCCCGAGCACGTAGACATCGGTCGCCGCGGTGATCGGGTCCCCCGTCATCTGCTCGGGGGCCGCGTACTCGGGCGACATCAGGTGGGAGCCGGTCTTCGTGAAGTCCGCGCCCTCCTCCTCGTCGGCGAGGAGCTTGGCGATGCCGAAGTCGAGGAGCTTGGGCACCCCGTCCTCGGTCACCAGGATGTTGCCCGGCTTGAGGTCGCGGTGGACGATGAGGTTGGTGTGCGCGTAGCGGACGGCGTCGCACACCTGCAGGAAGAGGCGGAGTCGGGACTCGAGGTCGAGCCCGCGGCGTTCGCAATACGTCGTGATGCGCTCGCCCTCCACGAATTCCATCACGAAGTACGGCGTCTCGTCCTCGGTCACCCCCGCGTCCATCAGCCGCGCGATGTTGGGGTGCTCCAGCCGCGCGAGGACGCGGCGCTCGAGGAGGAAGCGGGCGCGCAGATCCGCCGCCGCCATCCCGCCGCGGACGAGCTTCAGCGCGACCTGCTTGTCGACGTCGTCCCGCTCCGCCCGATAGACGGCGCCCATCCCGCCGTGTCCGATCTCCTCCAGGATGCGATACGGCCCGACCATCCGCCCTTCGAGGGAGGGCATCGGGCTCAGCTCCTCGGCGAGTGCACCGGCCAGATCCGCGACCTCGGCGTCGAGGAGGGGATCGGTGGTCGTGTCCGCGTCCAGCAGTCGGCCCAGCTCGACGAGCACCTCGGGTTCCGGATCCTCCTCGGCGAGGACGGCTTCACGCTGAGCCGGGGGGAGGTCGACGACCCGGCGAAAGAGACGTCGGACCTCGGACCACTGCTCCGGCTTCACGGCGGGTCAGTCCTCGGCCGAATCCGCGAGGCGGGCGGTGATCCACGCCCGCGCCATCCGAAGCTCCTGGTTCACCTCGTCGGCGGAGAGCTCGAGCGCGTCGCCGACCTCCGCGGCGGTCAGGCCGCCGAACATGCGCAGTTCGACGATGCGGGCCTGCTGCGGGCTGAAGTGCTCGAGGGCGCGCAGGGCCCCGTCGAGCGCCTGGATGTTCTCGGCGCTCACCCCGGGAACGTCGCCGACGAGCGAGACCCCGCCGCCGGCCATGCCCGCACCCTCTTCGGCGCGCCGCACCGCGGCGTCGACCAGCACCTCGCGCATCGCCTTCGCGGCGAGACGGAAGAAGTGCAGGCGATCCCGGTACTCGAGGTCGCCGTCGGGCAGAAGTCGCTGGAAGGCCTCCTCGACCATCACCCCGGTCGTCGCGGCGTCGGCGCCGCTGCGATGCCGGACCGAGCGCGCGAGCCGCTCCAGCTGTTCGTAGACGAGGGGGAAGACGCGGTCGAGTGCCTCGTCCTCGCCCTCTCGAGCCGCTCTGAGGAGCTGGGTGACCTCTCCGTTCGATCCGGCCATGGTGGATCCGTACCGTGGGTGCTGAGCGAGTCGTCGTCTGGAATGGAAGGGAAGCTCGGGACCGAGGCGGAGAGGGGCAAGCACTCCCGACGCGATGCGGTGGCGTCGGGCGGCGGGGCCGTGCAGACTGCGGGCGTGGATCCCGGTGCCTCCGGGGTCGGGGCTCACTTCGTGCGAGGAGAGGCGTGATGGCGACGCGGACGTGGTTCGGGGCGGGGGTTCGGGGCGTCGGCTCCGTCGGTGTGATGTGCGCGGTACTGGGCGGAGCACCGAGCGGTATGGCCGCTCAGACGCCCTTCGCCGGGCCTCCCACGCCCCGGCTCTCCTTCTACGAGCCCGGCATCTCTCCCGACGGGCGCACCATCGCCTTCGTCCACGGCGGCGACATCTGGACCGTGGACGCGACCGGGGGCGAGGCCCGCCTCCTGATCGCGCACGAGGAGGAGGAGTCGAGGCCCCTCTTCTCACCGGACGGGGAGCACCTCGCCTTCGAGTCGTACCGCGATGGGACCAGCCACCTCTACGTCTACGACTTCGCGACGGGGGAGACGCGCCAGGTCACCTTCCTCTCCGCCTCGGCGGAGCTCTCCGCGTGGTCGCCGGACGGGGAGTGGCTCTGGTTCTCCTCGAACTCGCACGACATCTCTGGGATGGCGGACGTCTTCCGGGTGCGAGCGAGCGGGGGGACGCCGATGCCGGTCATCGCCGACCGGTACGCAGGGGACTTCCGGGCGACCGAGAGCTCCGACGGCCGCCTCGCCTTCGCGGCCCGGGGCCGGATGGCGTACTCCCAGTGGTGGCGGAACGGCCACTCGCACATGGACGAGTCGGAGATCTGGGTCGCCGATACCTCGGGTCAGACGCCGCAGTTCACCCGGACGAGCGCGGGTGGGAAGAACCAGTGGCCGATCTGGCTGGACGCCGACCGGATCGCCTTCGTCTCCGATCGGGACGGTTCGGAGAACCTCTGGTCGGTGGAGCCGGGCGGAGAGCCTCGGCGGCACACCGACTTCGAGGACGGTCGCCTCCTCTGGCCCAGCTACGCCCCGGGCTCCGGCGTCGTGGCCTTCGAACGCGACTTCCGCATCTGGACGCACGACGTGGCAAGCGGGCGGACGACCCCATTGGAGATCCGACCCGTCGGTGCGGTCCAGTCGGCCCGAACCGAGCCGTCGACGCGGTCGAGCTTCAGCGGCTTCGCGATCTCACCCGACGGCGAGAAGGTCGTCGTGTCGACGCGCGGCGAGCTCTTCGCCGGGGCTGCGGGCGAGGGCGAGTCGGGCAACCTCACGACGCGCATCACCCACACCCCGGCGCCCGAGGGCGAGGTCGTCTGGGCCTCCGACTCGCATCGCATCGCGTACACCTCGACGCGGAACGGCCGTCGCCACCTCTTCCACTACGACTTCCGAACCGGGGACGAGCGGCAGCTGACCGACTCCGATCTCTCCGATCAGGCCCCCGCCTGGGACCCCGAGGGCGAGCGGATCGCCTTCGTGCGGAATGGGGCCGAGCTCCGGGTGCTCGAGGTCGGGTCCGGGGACGAGCAGGTCGTGGCCTCGGGGCTGATCGGCTTCGGCTCGGCCCGCGTCTTCACGCCTCCGGTCTGGTCGCCGGACGGGCGGTGGCTCGCCTACCTCGCGACGCCCGACGGGGAGTTCTGGAACGTGCACGTGGTCCCTGCCGACGGGAGTGCCGACGCGCGTCCCGTCTCCTTCCTCGCCAACACCTTCGGCGGCTCGATCGCCTGGGCCCCGGACGGCCGCTCGATCTTCTACGCCACGAGCCAGCGGACCGAGGACACCCGCGTCGTGCGGATCGACCTCGTCCCCCGCACCCCCAGCTTCCGCGAGACGGCGCTCCGCGAGCTCTTCGAGATGGACCCGCCGGAGGGGGGGCAGTCGGAGGAGGACGACGAGGACGCGGAGCCCGGGGCCGAGGACGAGGTTCCCGAGGTCCGCATCGACTTCGACGGGATCCGACGCCGGTACTCGCTCCTGCCGATCTCCCTCTCGGTCGGCGACCTCGCGGTCTCGCCGGACGGCAAGACGCTCGTGGTCTCGGGAAGCGCCGCCGGGCGCCCGAACCTCTTCGCGTACAACCTCGATCCGCTCTCCGACGAGTCCGGGCTGAAGCAGATCACGAACGACTCCGGCTTCAAGGGCTCGCTCCAGTTCGCGAAGGCGGACCGCGTCTGGTTCCTGCAGGGTGGACGGGTGCGGTCGATCAGCGTCGACGGCAACGGCGCCCGCTCCGTCTCGCTGCAGGCGGAGATGGAGATCGACTTCCACACCGAGAAGAACGAGGTCTTCCTCGAGAACTGGTCCGCGTTGAACGAGGGCTTCTACGACGAGAACCACCACGGTGCCGACTGGCCGGCCGTCGGTGCGGTGCACCGCGACATCGTCGCCGGAGCGCGCAACCGTCAGGAGATGCGTCGGGCCCTCCTGCTCATGACCGGGGAGCTGAACGCCTCGCACCTCGGGGTCAGCGGCTCCGAGGCGCCGAGCACCCCGCAGGTGGGTCGTCTCGGGCTCCGCTTCGACCGGGCACAGGTCGAGGCGTCGGGCCGCTTCGTCGTCGCCGAGCGGATCGACCTCGGGCCGGCGCACGTCTCCGGGCAGATCGAGGTCGGGGACCGGCTGGTCTCCGTGAACGGCATCGAGCTCGATCGCGCGACGAATCTGAACCGCCTGCTCCGCGGGACGATCGGGGAACGCGTCGAGGTCGGGGTCGAGCGGGGCGGAGAGGAGCACACCGCGATCGTCCGCCCGATCTCCGTCGGCGCCGAGAAGGGACTCCTCTACGAGCAGTGGGTCGACTCCCGTCGTGCCTACGTCGCGGAGGTGTCCGGCGGTCGCCTCGGGTACGTGCACATCCCGGACATGGGGAGCGGGTCGCTTCAGGGCCTCTACCTGGACCTCGATCAGGAGAACCGGTCGCGCGAGGGGGCGGTGGTCGACGTCCGCAACAACAACGGCGGCTTCGTGAACGCCTACGCGCTGGACGTCTTCACGCGCCGTTCCTTCATGACGATGCAGCCGCGCGGAGGTGCCGAGGCGTCGTCCCGGCATCAGCTCGGGCAGCGCGCCTACCTCGACCCGGTCATCCTGGTGACCAACCAGAACACCCTCTCCGACGGCGAGGATTTCACCGAAGGGTGGCGGCAGCTCGGGATCGGCGAGGTGGTCGGGGAGCCGACGGCGAGCTGGATCATCTACACCTCGAACACCGCCCTCTTCGACGGCACCTTCATCCGGCTCCCCTTCATCGGGATCCGCGGGGCGGCGGGGGACAACATGGAGCTGAGCCCGCGTCCGGTGGACGTGGAGGTCGAGCGGCCCGCCGGGGAGTGGTACTCGGGGCGGGACGCACAGCTCGACGTGGCGGTGGAGCGGCTGCTGGCACGGATCGACGGGGGCGGCTGAGGCCGGCGGCCTACCCGAGCTGGAAGCGGATCGGGAAGGTCACCCACAGCCCTCGCTCGATCCCCTCGATCCTGGCCGGCTCGAAGCGGGCCAGCCGGGCGAGGTCCAGCGCGGCGTCGTCCGCCCGCCCGAGACCCGAACTCTCCTGGAGCTTCGACTGGGTGACCACCCCCTCCACGCTCACGAAGAGCGAGACCTGCGCCTGCCGGGATTCCTCCAGCTCCAGTTCGTCGCCCGCCTCCTTCAGCGCCCGTCCAAGCTCCATCGCATTGACCATCGAGGGCGGGCACATCGCGAGTCGATCGACGACGAAGGGGGCGAAGGTCTCCCCGGTCGAGAGAAAGAAGGGGATGGGCCGTTCGACCTGATCGCGACGGATGTACCCCTCGAGCTCCGTCGACAGCTCGTCCAGAGCGGCTCGGGGAGCCCCGTCGCTCCAGAGCTGGACGTGATCGTCGTGGAACGCCGGGTCCGGCTGATCCGGGTTCGCGGGGAACACCGTACCGACGGTCCGGCCCCAGTCCGGCCGCCACGTTTCGGCGAGTACCCGGAAGGCCTCGTCGACGAAGGGGGTGGTGATCGACGCCGTCGGCTGTGGCTCCGGGGTGAGGCACTGTTGCTGGGCGGTGAGCGGGAGGGCGGTGGAGAGGAGGAGGGCGGCGGCGAGAAGTGGGCTTCGCATCGTGGTCGCGCGGGGAGGTGGAGCGACGGCGCACTCGGGTGAGCCGGCATCCGGGTGGAGCGAGTCGCCCGGGCGGATCCGGGCGGGGGGACGAGAGGGAGATGCGGGTATGCGACGGGAGCGTTGCCCGGGCGGACCGCACC
The DNA here is from genome assembly GCA_028280525.1 of Longimicrobiales bacterium. GTDB lineage: Bacteria > Gemmatimonadota > Gemmatimonadetes > Longimicrobiales > Gaopeijiaceae > Gaopeijia. Next base: position 5,196 of record JANQLR010000305.1, on the reverse strand, counting down.
GCCGCCCGCCGCGCCGCGCGGCCGCCCGCCGCCCCCACCCGCCTCGGGGGGTGGGATTTCGCGGAGATCGAGGGGCGACGCCATGGCCCGACCGGCCCGGCGTCGCCCCCGGCCCGTCAGCGAGACAGCAGGCCCGGCATCCCCGCGGTCACCGGAAGAACCCGAAGAGCGACGGGAAGCGCGCGTTCACGATCGAGTTGTAGATCGATCCGAAGCGGTAGGTGATTCCGAACCCGAACTCGAACCGCGAGCCGGTCTCCAGCGCCCGCTGCTCCAGGAAAATCTCGTCGGGGTCGACACCTTCCGCGGCCAGGAAGATCTGGTCGCGCAGGATCTCATAACCGATGTCGACGTTGAGGTTGAGTCCCCGGAAGAGCCGGTACTCGAGGCTCCCGCCGAACTCGATGGAGTACTTGTCGTCGCGATTCAGGAGGTGGTCGATCTCCACGCCCACCTCGGCCTGACCCCACGGCTCCTGCGCCCGGTACTCGACGTCGAGGCCATGGACCCAGAGCGTCTCCGAGGTCTTCAGGAACTTGGTGGGCTTCTCGTAGTCGACGTACTCCACTCCGTGCGAGTAGAAGACGACGAACCGGCGGCGCGTCTGATCCTGCCAGGGGAAGAGGTTCCACTCCACCGCGGGACGGAAGGCCGCACGGAGGTCGGAGTTGAACCGGACCGAACTCCGGACATCCACCTGCGCACCCCAGGACCAGTGGTCGTCAATCGATCGAACGACGATGGCCTCGCCGCCGTAGTCGTCGGCCTTGTTGTCGACCCGGGTCGAGTCGTCCAGCAGGAAGCTCCGATTGTCGATGTCCCCGAAGAACCTCAGGTCGATCTTCCAGCTGTCGGTCGTCCGGTTCGCCGAGCCACCGAAGCGGAAGACGGTACGGTCCTGTCGATCCTCCGTCTCGATGTCCCCGTTCGCACGCAGATTGAAGATCCAGTAATCCCAGGGGTCGTCCTCCGCGCTTGCCTGACGCCCCGGCTGGTTCCGGCCGGACCGAAGCACGCCATCCGCCGTCTGCACCGGGATGACCTCCACGCTCGTCGCCTCCCCACGAATCGCGAGGTACTGAACGAGGCCGGCGGAGAGTGTCCTGGTCAGCTCCTGGACGGTCTCCTCTTCGACATCGGTCACGGATGAGGTGAAGGTCACCTGGCTCTGGATGCCCGAGAGCGGGTCGGTTTGGCCGATGTAGTCGAAGACGTAGTTGAACCCCGCTCCCGCCATCTGTCCGGTCCATAGGACGAGCAGGTCGGCGTCCTGCGGTTCCTGTACCCACTCCACCCAGGTGATTCGCTCTCGGAAGCGCTGCGTCCGAATCCTGCAGCGGAACCGAACCTGGCAGTCGACGAAGACCCGCATGAGTCCGGAGTCCTGCACCACGGAGTCCGCGACCGGGGCGTCCGCCTGCGCCGCGGCGGGGTCCGCCGGAGCCGCGAGCAGGGCGCTGCCCAGAAGGAGCACGACGAGGAGGGCGCGGTGGAGGGAGGTCGTCATGGAGGTCCGGGGAGGGTGGGGTAGGACGACGGGTACGGACACACGAAGGGGCCCGGATGACGAACCTGCCACCCGGACCCCTCGAACACACGCGGAACGGCGCGGATGTTGAACCGCTACATCTCGCCGCGCCCCATCTTCCGGAGCACGGTGTGCAGGATGCCGCCGTTCTGGTAGTACTCGACGTCGACGTCGGAATCGAGGCGGACGCGGACCGAAAAGCGGGTCTCGGTCCCGTCTTCGGCGGTCGCAACCACCTCGAGCGTCGATCCGGGCTCGACCCCGTCGGCCACGCCGCGGATGTCGAAGGTCTCCCGCCCGGAGAGCCCGAGCGCCTCGGCGCCCTCTCCCTCCATGAACTGCAGCGGGAGCACGCCCATGCCGACGAGGTTCGAGCGGTGGATCCGCTCGTAGCTTTCGGCGATCACGGCCTTCACGCCGAGGAGTGCGGTGCCCTTGGCCGCCCAGTCGCGCGACGATCCGGTGCCGTACTCCTTCCCGGCCAGCACGACCAGCGGTGTCCCCGCCTCCTGATAGCGCATCGCGGCGTCGTAGATCGAGGTCTCCTCGCCGGTCGGGAAGTGGATCGTGTAGCCCCCCTCCTTCCCGTCGAGGAGGAGGTTCTTGATCCGGACGTTCGCGAAGGTCCCGCGCATCATCACCTCGTGGTTCCCGCGGCGGGACCCGAAGGTGTTGAACTGCACGACCCGAACGCCGTTCTCCTTGAGGTAGCGACCCGCCGGTCCGTCCTTGGCGATCGCCCCGGCAGGGGAGATGTGGTCGGTGGTGACCGACTGCCCGAGGACGGCGAGCGCCCGCGCCCCGACCACGTCCTCCAGCTCGGGGACGTCGAGCGTCATGCCGTGGAAGAAGGGCGGGTTCTGGATGTAGGTGCTCTCGGCGTCCCAGTCGTAGAGGGCGCTCTCCTCCGGCACCGGAAGCGCACGCCAGAGGTCATCGCCGTCGAAGACCTCGCCGTACCGCTCGTGGTACATCTCCGGCTTGAGCGAGGCGGAGACGGTGTCGCGGATCTCCGTCTGCGTCGGCCAGATGTCGGCAAGGAAGACGGGCTTCCCGTCCGACCCGTGCCCGAGCGGCTCGTTGTAGAGGTCGATGTCGACGCGGCCGGCGAGGGCGTACGCCACCACCAGCATCGGCGAGGCGAGGTAGTTCGCCCGCACGAGCGGGTGGATGCGCGCCTCGAAGTTCCGGTTCCCGGAGAGGACGGAGGCCACGACGAGCCCCTTCTCCTCGACCGCCTGGTGAATCGCCTCGGGGAGGGGACCGGCGTTCCCGATGCACGTCGTGCACCCATAGCCGACCACGTCGAAGCCGAGCTTCTCGAGGTGGGGAAGGAGCCCGGAGCCCTCGAGGTAGTCGGTCACGACCTTCGAGCCCGGAGCCATGGAGGTCTTCACCCAGGGCTTCACGTCGAGTCCGGCGGCGACCGCCTTCTGAGCGACCAGTCCTGCCCCGATCATGACGGAGGGGTTCGAGGTGTTCGTGCAGGAGGTAATCGCAGCGATCACGATCGACCCATCGCCGAGCTCGACCGTCTGTCCGTTGTGCTCGATCTCGTAGATCCGGTTCTTCGCTCCGACGCGGCGTGGGAGCGTCGCCACCGCGGTCCCACCGGAGGGCTCCGACCCGTCGCTCCCTTCACCCAGCTCGAAGCCGGCGGGGACGAGGCCCGGGAGGTCGCGATCGAAGGCCGGACGCATGTCCGCCATGCGGATCCGGTCCTGCGGGCGCTTCGGCCCGGCGAGGCTCGGCTCGATCGTCGACAGGTCCAGCTCGAGCGTCGAGGTGAACTTCGGATCCGGCGTGTCGTCGGTCCGGAAGATCCCGAGCGCCTTCGACACCCGCTCCACGCGCTCGACGAGCTCGGGCGAGCGCCCGGAGGCGTGCAGGTAGCGGAGCGCCTCGTCGTCGACCGGGAAGAAGCCGATCGTGGCCCCGTACTCGGGCGCCATGTTGGCGAGCGTCGCCTTGTCGGGAAGGGAGAGGTTCGACAGACCGGGGCCGAAGTACTCGACGAAGCGGCCGACCACCCCGTGCTCACGGAGCATCTCGGTCGCGCGCAGCACCAGGTCGGTTGCGGTCGCGCCCTCGGGGAGCTCGCCCACGATCCGCATCCCGACGACCTCCGGAAGGAGCATGTAGTAGGGCTGCCCCAGGACGACGGCCTCGGCCTCGATCCCGCCGACGCCCCACCCGACCACGCCGATCCCGTTGATCATCGTGGTGTGCGAGTCGGTCCCGACGAGGGTGTCCGGGTAGGCGACGAAGTGCCCGTTCTCCTCGCGGCGATGCACGACGGAGGCGAGGTACTCGAGGTTCACCTGGTGCACGATCCCGGTGCCCGGAGGGACGACCGAGAAGTTCTCGAAGGCCTGCTGGGCCCAGCGGAGCACGGTGTAGCGCTCACGGTTCCGCTCGTACTCGCGCTCGACGTTCAGCCGGTACGCCTCGGGCGTCCCGAAGTAGTCGACCTGCACGGAGTGGTCGATGACCAGATCCGCGGGGACGACCGGGTTGATCCGGCTCGCGTCGCCGCCGAGCGCCTCGATCCCGTTCCGCATCGCGGCGAGGTCGACCACGGCGGGGACTCCGGTGAAGTCCTGCAGCACCACCCGCGAGGGCATGAAGGGGACGTCGGCGCCGGAGTTCTCGGGACTCCAGGCGGCGATCGCCTTCACGTGGTCTTCGGAGACGTATCCCTTTCCGGCGTGGCGGAGGGCGTTCTCGAGGAGGACGCGGATGGAGAAGGGGAGGGTGTCGAGATCGACCAGGCCGGCGTCTTCGAGGACGCGGAGGTCGTAGTACTGGGTCTCACCCTCGGAGAGGTCGAGGGTCTTGAGGGCGCCAAAGGGGTCCTTGAGATCGGACAACGGAGCCTCGCAGTTTTCAAGGTCGGACGATCCACCGAATTCGGCGCGGCACCGTCTCTTCCGAGGTGACCGGCCGAGCATGAGAACCTACCCAAATCGCATCCGGGTTTCTACGGCGCGGAACGGGTTTCCGGCGACGGCCGCGGCGCGCGGCAGGGGACTCGACCCGCCGTCCCTCGACGGCCCGCCTGTGCGGAAGGCCCGTCCTCGCCTAGACTTCCGACCGGATGCGGCAGCGGCGCGGCCACCCCGTCACCCGGCGCCGCCCGCCCTCATCCTCCCTCCACCCCTCCCGTCCCCGACCCCGTTGGATCGACCCTCGCCCGGAGTGCTTTCCCGCCCCTCCGCGTTCTGGCGCCCCTTCGCCTGGCGCGGGCTCGCGGCAGGCGCCGTGTGGATGGCCGGATTCCTCGGGCTGATGCTGGGCGTCGAGGTGAGCGAACGGGAACTCGCCGGGGCGGACGCACTGGTTCGAGCCTACTACGCGCTCGGACTCTTCGTCCTGGGCGGTCTCGACATCGGCACGCCGGTCGGGGGACCGATCGTGGGACGGGCTCTCCTCTGGATCGCCTACTTCGGGGCTCCCGTCATCACGGCGTCGGCGCTGATCGAGGCGGCGATCCGGCTCCTGAATCCGCTGGCGCTGCGGGTGCGACCGCTCGAGGACCACGTCATCCTCGGTGGGGCGGGGCGGCTGACGAACGTCTACCTCCGCAAGCTCCGGGAGCGCGATCCCCGGCGGCCGGTGATCGTGGTCGAGCAGGACCCCTCGCACCCCTCGATTCCGGAGCTGCAGTC
>JANQLR010000275.1 GCA_028280525.1 Longimicrobiales bacterium | reverse complement strand
AGTCTGAGCTCGCAGACCGCACCGAGGCGCATCGGGCCCGATGTCGTTCCCCGTCGACATTTCCGTACAATGTACACATCGGGACGGGGTGGGGCGACGGGGAGTTTCATCCCGGGTGGGCTACCACCAGCGGTCGAGGAGGAGGCCGCCCCTCAGGACGCCGTCGGGCGCCTCGAAGTCCAGGTCCAGGAGCTCCGCGATCAGCGGCGCCACATCGGTGAGGTCCATCAGCGCCGCCTGCGACTCGGGCCGGATCCCCGCACCCCACGCCACGAACCCCGTGTAGATGTCCGGATGGATGTCGGGGTGGAAGCCGTGCTGGCCCTCGGTGGTCGGGGCGGAGATCGCTGGCCGGCCGATCGCTCCGGACACGTAGCTGCCGAGCACTCCCGAGAGGGCGTAGCGGGAGTTCGGATCCGCGCCGAGTTCGCGGAGCGCCGCCTCGTCGAGCTCCATGAAGAGTCGTCGAATTCGATCCGGCTGCGATCGGACGATCTCCTTGACCCGCTCGACCGTCTCGGTGTCCTCGGGGTCCCGGGTGTAGAGCATGACCGCCGACCCGCCACCGTGGAAGGCGGCTCTCCAGTCGCCGCGATCCCGCTCCTCCTCCATCAGCCCCGCCTCCACGAGCCAGGAGTTCGGAGAGAGCTGCACATCCAGGTCGATGAAGCCGTGATCCCCGGTCACGATGAAGGTCGTGCGGTCGAGCATCCCGGCCCGCTCCGCCGTCTCCGTCAGCCGGGCCACGAGCCGGTCCGCCAGCGCGACCGCCTCCCGGACCTCCGGATGCTCTCGACCGTGCGTGTGCTGCGCGCCGTCGGGGGTGACGATGTGCAGCGTGAGGAGATTCGGCTGCTCCGTCTCGAGGATCCAGGCTGCGATGTCCGTCTTCTTCTCGTCCCACCACGTGGTGGGCCAGCGGTCGATGGGCGCGCCGCCGGGACCGCGCACCTCGATGCGCCCCGAGGCCTCTCGCTGCAGCAGGTCGAGGTACCCCTCCGGCCGGGTGTGCCGCTCGACCGCCTGGTACCGGGTGGTGTCGGAGGAGAGGCTCCACACCTCCGGCACGTTGTAGTCGATCGGCGCCCCCACGGTCACCGGCCACCAGACCGAGGCCGTGGTGCCGCCCGAGCGGGAGACCGCCTCCCAGAGCGTCTCCGTTCGCACGTGCTCGAACTCCCAGTACCACGCCCCCGTCTGGCCCCGCGGGTTGAAGGGGGTGTTGTTGACCACGCCGTGCACCGCGGGGCGAGCGCCCGTCACCATCGTCGTATGCGACGGGTAGGTCACGGACGGGAAGACGCCGCGCACCCCCCGTGCATGCGCACCCTCCCTGGCCATGCGCTGCATCACCGGGGCCGGCCACGACTCGTCCAGGTAGAAGTCGGGTCGGAGGCCATCGATCGAGATCAGCACCACGTGATCCGAGAGGCGGGCCGGCCCGGAGTCGCGATCGGTTCCGGCTCGTACGAGGCCGGTCTGACCCGAGAGCGGGCCGGCGATCAGGGCGGCCGCGAGGGCGGAAGTCAGGGAGAGGGAGCGGGGTCGCAGCATCGGGCGTCCAGTCGGGGGGAAGGGCCTCGATCCGCAGGTTGCCGGAGAGTTGCGTGCGACTGAACCCCGCTCGCGTAACGAACGGGTCTCGGCAGAGGATTCGTTCGCGGAGGGGACCCCGAGCCCCACCCCGGCATCCTTCCCGGACCGCGCCGGCCGGGCCGCCTGCGACAGGTCATCGAGGGGCGACTTCGGTACTCCCCGGTCGCCTCCGCTCAGGGGGAGCCCGCTTCGGTCAACGACCGCTCGGTCCCGCGTGTGCACTGGGCAGGTACGTCCCCTATTCTGACGTACTCTTCACCGCTCGGACCCGCCCAGAGGACGGACCCTGACATGTCGATTCGACGCCTTCCCTTCGGCGCGACGCTCGCGCTCCTCCCACTCCTGGCCACCCCCGGCCTCGATGCCCAGCAGCTTCAGCCGGAGCACCTCGCTCCCTTCGACTACCGCGAGATCGGACCGACCCGGCAGAGTGGTCGCTTCGTCGAGATCTCGGTGCCGACGCAGGACCCGCACACCTTCTACATCGCCACGGCGAGCGGCGGGCTGTGGAAGTCCGAGAACAACGGGCTGACCTACGAGATCCTTTTCGACACGGAGGACGTCTTCTCGATCGGTGCGATCGAGGTCGCGCCCTCCGATCCGAACATCCTGTACCTCGGATCGGGCGAGGCGAACAACTCGCGCTCGTCGTACTGGGGCGACGGGGTGTACAAGTCGACGGACGGCGGAGAGAGCTGGACGAACGTCGGGCTCCCCGAGTCGCACCACATCGGTCGGATCCGCGTCCATCCCGACAACCCCGATGTCGTCTACGTGGCGGCGCTCGGTCCGCTCTACACGCAGACGTCGGAGCGCGGTCTCTACAAGACGACCGATGGCGGGCGTTCGTGGGACCGCATCCTCGCGCCGGAGGTCGACGGCCGGACGATCGGCGTCGTGGACGTCGCGATGGACCCGCGCGACCCGGACGTTCTCTACGCGACCACCTTCGACAAGAACCGGGTGCCGTGGTCGTACGACCTCGGCGGCCCGGGCTCCCGCGTCTACAAGACGACGGACGGGGGCGCGAACTGGGAGATGCTCACGAACGGGCTCCCGATGGGGATGCTCGGTCGCATCGGCGTCGACATCGCGCAGTCGAACCCCGACGTCGTCTACCTGACGATCGAGAACGCGAACAAGGAGGGGATGAGCGACGAAGAGCGGTGGGAAGAGCTTCGCACGCATCAGGCCTCGCGCGGGATGATCGGGGGAGAGGTCTACCGCTCGGACGACGCCGGGATGACGTGGCGCAAGACGAACTCCGACGACGAGTCGATCGGCGGCCAGCCGGCGTACTACTACGGCCAGATCCGCGTCGACCCGAATGACGAGGACAAGGTCTACGTCCTCTCGATCCGGACGATGCGCTCGGACGACGGCGGGGTGACGTGGACGCAGGGCGCGCTCGGAACCGGAGGCGACGACCACGCACTCTGGATCAACCCCGACGATTCCGAGCACATGATCCTCGGCCACGACCACGGGCTGGGCGTCACCTTCGACGGCGGCCAGAACTGGTACCACCCGGACAACCAGTCGCTCGCCCAGTTCTACGCGATCGGCTACGACATGTCGCAGCCGTACCGGGTGGCCGGCGGTCTGCAGGACAACGGCTCGCACATGGCGTACCACACAAACCCCGCAGGCGGACCGATCCGCTACGAGCACTGGTCGCGCGTCGGCGGCGGCGACGGGATGTACAACGAGTTCGACACCTGCACGAACCGCTACCTCTACAACGAGTCGCAGTTCGGTCCGATCTCGCGACTCGACCTCGAGACCGGGGAGCGCGAGGGGATCCGTTACGACGGCGAGGGGGCGGACGAGCTCCGCTACAACTGGAACGCCCCGATCCTCGTCTCGCCGCACGACTGCAACACGATCTTCCACGCGGCGAACCGGGTGTTGAAGTCGGAGAACCGGGGCGAGACGTGGGAGTTCGTCTCGCCCGACCTGACCAGGGCCGACCCGATGACGCTGACCACGGGG
>JANQLR010000265.1 GCA_028280525.1 Longimicrobiales bacterium | reverse complement strand
ACCTTGGACGGCGTGACCGCGCCGGCGGCGTCGGCGGCGAGCTGGGCGAAGGTCGCGGTGGAGAGCCGCATCGGCAGCCTGAGCTGCGCCGCGAGGACGCGGATGCGGAGTCCCCGCCCGGAGACCTCGGCGCACATCGTCGCGAAGGCGAGAAGGTGGGCGGAGGGGGGGAGGGCCAGGACGGCCCCGACGGTCACTCCGGTGCGCACCGCGATGAACCCGGTCGCACCGAGTCCGGCCGCGAGGCTGAGGCCTCGCCAGAACCACGCCCACCCTCTGGACTTCACCGCGGGCGAGTTCAGCCGACGAGCGACCCGTCGGGGGCGTGGCGGGGCGACACGGAACGGTAGAGCTCCACGAGCCGGTCGAAGGTGGCGTTCCAGTCGTATGCCGATTCGGCGTGCCGGCGGGCGGCCTCCCCGAGCGGCTCCCCGTCGCGGAGGCGCTGCACGAGACGGACGATCGCGTCGGTCGCGCTCTCCGGAGAGCCGTGGTGGTACTTCTCGCCGGCCGTCGTCTTCCCGAGGCGATCGGGGGCTGCGGCGCGGTCGACCACCAGGAGCGGAAGACCGGAGGCCATCCCCTCGGCGATGGAGAGTCCGAAGGTCTCCCCCGGGCCGCAGGCGATGTAGAAGTCGGCGGAGGCGTACATGCGGGCGAGCGCTTCGCGCGACGACTGGTAGGGGAGGAGGGTCAGGAAGGGGTCGTTCGCGGCGCGCTCCTCCAGCTGCTCGCGGTGCGGCCCGTCCCCGACGAGGACGAGGTGCGGCCGATCCCGCTCCGGCGTGGCAGCGTGCCCCTCGAGGACGACGTCCAGTCGCTTCTCGGCGCAGAAGCGCCCGGCGTAGATCCCGATCGGGCGATCGGTCGGAACTCCGTGGGCCGCCCACTCCACCCGCTCCGCGGCGGGGCGGGGGCGGAAGGTCTCGAGGTCGACGCCCAGAGAGCATTCGAAGACCCGCGGAACCCCCAGGCTTCGCAGCTCCTCGACGACCGACGTCGAGGCGGCGACCGTGGCGTCGAAGCGGGAGTAGACCCGGCGAATGAGGCGCCGGGCGGCCATTCGAGCCAGGATCCGGATCGGGGCCGCGGCCCGGTGCGGGACGTACGGCTCGGCGAAGGTCCGCACGATGTCGGCGTGGTAGAACCCGACGAGAGCCGGACGCGGCTCCGGCAGGACCCGCTTCACCAGGTACGGCACCAGGAAGGGGCTTCCGATCTCGATGACGTCCGGGGCGACCTCCTCGAGGACCCGACCGATCGCCTTCGAGTCGAACATGACCCGGTACGCCTTCGACACGGGGACGACGGGTCCCTGGATCTTCACGATCCGGGACGGCCCCATCGTCTCCTCGGTGCTCGTGCTCCCGGGGACGACGATCGTGTGACGGATCCCGCGGGCGGCCAGGTGCTCGGCCTTGTTGCGGAGATACGTCTTGACTCCCCCGGACGCGGTGTCCGAGTAGAAGTCGGTGATGTCCAGGACGTGGAGAGGCTCCACCCGGTCCGACTCGAACGCGGGGGGCCGGTCCGATGAGGCGGTGACGCGGTGGGAGTTCATGGACCGAATGGTCGTATCTACGGATCACGGAGGGTCGACGGGAACGTAACACGGGCGTCCCGGCGTTACACGGCTCGAACCCCGGACCGGCGCGCGAAACGCCACCTGCGCCTAGCTTTCGGCGCTTCGCCCCCTCACGCGTCCACCTGCCACTACCCCGGCCCATGATCCCGAGTCGTCGCAGTCCTTCGGTCCCCGCAGCGACGCGCCGGGTCGCCGTCGCGACCGGGCTCGCCCTCCTTCACTCCGTCCTGCCGCTCGGGGCCCAGGAAACCGTTCCCTGGCCCGGCCCCACCCGCGCCGAGGCGTCGGGGTGGATCGAGACGAGTCGGTACGCCGACGTCGTGACCTTCCTGGAGGCGCTCGACGAGCGCTACCCGCAGGCGCACCTCGAGACGATGGGGTACACGAGCGAGGGGAGGGCCATCCCGCTCCTCGTCGTGGGGGACGTGCCGGACGGATCCCCGGAGGCGGTGCGGGCGTCGGCGCGGCTCCGCGTTTACCTGCAGGGCAACATCCACGCGGGAGAGGTCCCCGGGAAGGAGGCGCTCCAGATGCTGGCTCGCGACCTCCTGGCCGAGGGCGCCGAGCGGTGGATGGACGACCTCGTCCTCCTGATCGCCCCGATCTACAACGCGGACGGGAACGAGCGGGTCTCGCTCCTCAACCGACCCCGCCAGCACGGGCCGATCGGTGGAATGGGCCAGCGACCGAATGCGCAGGGTCTCGACCTGAACCGCGACCACATGAAGCTCGACTCGCCGGAGGCGCGCTCGGTGGTCGGGATGATGAACCGGTACGACCCCGAGGTCTCGGTCGATCTGCACACCACGAACGGGAGCCGGCACGCGTACCACCTGACCTACGCCCCGCCGCTGCACCCCGGCACCGACCCCGGGATCGACGCTCTCCTGCGGGAGGTCGCCTTCCCGCGCATCACCGAGCGCGTTCTGGAGGAGGACGGGGAGGCCTTCTGGTACTACGGCAACGTCTCGAACCGAAGCGGGGAGCCGGGGTGGTGGACCTTCGACCACCGGCCGCGCTTCAACAACAACTACATCGGGCTCCGGAACCGGGTGGCGATCCTCTCCGAGGCCTACGCCTACGCGACCTTCGAGCAGCGGACCCGGTCGACCTACCGCTTCGTCGAGGAGATCCTGGACTGGGCCGCGGACGAGCCGGACCGGATTCGAGAGGTGATCGCGGGTGCGGAGCGCTCGGTTCGAGGAGAACGGCTCCCGCTGCGTGCCCGGCACCGGGGGGCGGATTCCCTCTCGACGATCCTGATGGGAGCGGTCGCCGAGGAGCCGCATCCCTACACCGGGCGGACGATGCTCCGTCGGGTGCAGACCGTCCGGCCGGAGGCGATGCGGGAGTTCGGGAGCTTCCAGGGGACCGTCGTCGGACGCGTACCGGCGGGGTGGGTGGTCCCGGCGGAGGTCGATGTCGCAGTCGACCGGCTGCGCGCCCACGGCCTCCGGATGGAGTGGCTGGAGCCGGGATCGAGCGTCGCCGCCGAGCGGTTCGCGATCGACTCGGTGCGAAGCTCGGGGCGCGAGTTCCAGGGGCACGTCGAGCAGGAGCTCCTCGGGAGCTGGGCGGGGCCCGACACGGTGACGCTGGAGGAGGGCGCCTGGCTCGTCCCGACCGATCAGCCGTTGGGGCGACTCGCCTTCTACCTTCTCGATCCCCGATCGGACGACGGGCTCGCGAACTGGGCCCTGCTGGGAGAGCCGGGGGAGCGCTGGCCGATCCTCCGGTTGCAGGAGTGGCCGACCTCCGGGGGAGGGGGCTGACCGGCACCCTCCGAAAGGGGTGGGTCTCCGCGGCGTCCTCTTCCGTGGCGTGAACCGCCTTTAGTCGTCCAGTGTGTTCGCCAGCTCGTCGAGCGTCGCGCGCAGCGCCTTCAGCCGGGTTCGGCCGAGCGCCTCCGCGATTAACGCCTCCTGCGCCCTCAGCGCGCCCTCGCCCTCTTCGGCGGCCCGCTGACCGGCCTCGGTGGCCCGGACGATGAGGGCCCGTCGGTCGTCCGGATCGCGCACCCGCTCCACCAGTCCCGCCTTCTCGAGCTCCCGGAGCGTCTGCCCGACCGCCTGCTTGGTCACCCCGAGGTCGCGCGCGAGCGCCGACGCCCGCACCCCGTTCTCGGGGAGGGCGCGCAGGAGGTCCCACGCGGCCGGGCCCGCCACGGTCAACCCCGCTTCCCGAAGCGCCTGGACGGCGGCGTGCTCGGCGGCGCGGAAGGCCCGCAGCAGGGTACGGACGAGCGGAACGAAGTCGTCGGCTCGCGGAGCGGAGCCGGGGCCGGGGGTGGCGATCATCGGAGTGGCGGGAGGGGGTTCCAGAGTGGGAAGGACGCTTTCCGAGCGTCTTCGCCGCCCGCTACTATGTGCGACGTCCTCCGAATTGGAAACCTTCTTTCCCAGCATGCGGATGTCTCGCCTCGCACCGTTCCTCCCCCTTCTGCTTCTCGCTTGCGACGCCGAACCCGGCGAACTCCCCACCGACGCCGACCCCGGCGACATCTCGCCGGAGGTGGTTGCCGCGGCGGTCGAGACGATTCGGGCCGAAGACCTCTACGCCCGAATCGGGGTCCTCGCGCACGACTCGATGCGAGGTCGTGCCACTCCGTCGCCGGAGCTCGAGCTGGCGGCGCAGTGGATCGCCTCGGAGTTCGAGGCGATCGGGCTCACGCCGGGCGGCGAGGATGGTGGCTGGATCCAGCGGTACGTCCTGCCGCGGTTCGACGAGGGGGAGGAGGAGACGGGCCCCAACGTCGTCGGCATCCTCCGTGGGAGCGACCCCGTCCTCCGGGACGAGTACGTCGTCTACTCCGCGCACATGGACCACGTCGGCGTGCGCGCGCCCGACGCCGAGGGCGACTCCATCTACAACGGTGCCGACGACGACGCCTCCGGGACCGCCATGGTCCTGGAGGTCGCGGAGGCGATGGCCACCCTCCCGGTCGCTCCGCGGCGATCGATGATCTTCCTCCTCGTCTCCGGAGAGGAGCGAGGGCTCTGGGGGAGCACGGCCTTCGCCGAGTCGCCACCGGTTCCGATCGAGTCGATGGTCGCCAACCTGAATGCCGACATGGTCGGGCGGAACTGGTCCGACACGATCGTCGCGATCGGCCGGGAGCACTCGGACCTGGGGGAGACGCTGCAGCGGGTGAATGCGGCGCACCCCGAGATCGGGATGACCGCGATCGACGACATCTGGCCGGACGAGCGCTTCTACTTCCGTTCCGACCACTACAACTTCGCCCGACGCGGCGTCCCGGTGCTCTTCTTCTTCAACGGCACGCACGAAGACTACCACCGCCCGAGCGACGAACTCGAGAGGATCGACACCGAGAAGACGGCGAGGATCGGGCGTCTCCTCTTCCTCCTCGGGCTCGAGGTTGCGCAGGCCGACGCGCGGCCGGAGTGGGATCCGGACAGCTACGAGGCGATCGTCGATCGGCGGTGATCACCCGCGGGGGTGGCGCGGACCCCCGGCTGGCATGAAAGGTGTATCTCCCAGTCGGCGACCCACCCGAACCCGGAGGAGTGCATGCGTCGGTCTCTGCTCGTAGCGCTGATCTCCCTCTGCCTGGGGGTTCCGGGTTCGGCCGCGCAGGCGCCGGCGGACGATCCCTGGCTCCGGGCGGTCGGCATCTGGTTCGAC
>JANQLR010000261.1 GCA_028280525.1 Longimicrobiales bacterium | reverse complement strand
GAGGACGGTCTCCTCCTGGGTGACCACTCAGTCCTTCTCCCAGCTCGGCGCTGGCACGCCGTCGATGATCCGTCGGACGACATCCTCCTCGGTGATGCGCCGCGCCCAGGCGTCCGCCTTGAGAACGACGCGGTGCGCGAGGGCGGGGACGGCGACCGCGCGGAGGTCGTCGGGGGTGATGAAGTCTCGGTCGCTCAGGATCGCCCGGGCGCGGGCGAGCTTCATGAGGGCGAGCGACCCACGCGGGCTCGCCCCCACCTCGAGCTGCCCGTCGGTTCGCGTCGCCTCGACCAGGGCGACCGCGTAGGCGAGGAGGTCGCGGTCGGCGTGCACCTCCTCGAGCGCGCGCTGCATCGCGCGAAAACCCTCGGGAGAGGCGACCGCGCGAAGCTCCACCTCCTCCGCCTTCCGCTCCGTGCGACGGACCAGGAGTTCGACCTCGTCCTCGCTCGACGGGTAGCCGACGACGGTCCGCAGGATGAAGCGATCGAGCTGCGCCTCGGGGAGCGGATACGTCCCCTCCGACTCGATCGGGTTCTGCGTCGCGATCACCAGAAAGGGCGACGGAAGGGGGTGCGTCGTGCCGTCGGCGGTCACCTGTCGCTCCTGCATCGCCTCGAGGAGTGCGGCCTGACTCTTGGCCGGGGCCCGGTTCACCTCGTCGGCCAGGACCATCTGTGCGAAGAGCGGACCCTCCCGGAAGGTCGGGGCGTTCGTGGCGAGGTCGAGGATGGTCGCACCGGTGATGTCCGCGGGCAGGACGTCCGGGGTGAACTGCACGCGGGAGAACTCCAGGCCCGCCGCTCGTGCGAAGGACCGGGCCATCAGCGTCTTGGCGACGCCCGGCACGTCGTCCAGGAGGACGTGCCCGTCGGCGAGGAGGCCTGCGAGGACCAGCTCCAGCACCTCGCGCTTCCCGATGACGGCGCGCTCGACCTCGTCGAGGATGCGGCGTGCGCCGTCGGCGGCCTGCGCGGGCGTCCATCGGGCGGGGTCCTTCAGCGTCACGGCGTCGCTCACAGCATCTCCAGTTCGTCGAGGATGGGATCGAGTTGTCCGAGGGTGACGGCATCGTGCGCGGCGGCCACGCGCGGCGCCGCGCCCTCGGCGCCCGTCGGTGCGATCAGTCGCCAGGTGTCCCCCGAGAGCCGGGTGCGGATGCGGGGGTGATGCGCCGGGTCGAGGAGGTTGAGACCGTACCCCTCGGCGAGGCGGCGGGCGGCGTCCTCCTGCAGGAGCCCCCGCACGGCGGGCGAGACGATGCTCCGCCGACTCCGCTCCGGGTCGTCGGCGTTCCGAACCTCCTGGACGAGGTCCCAGAGTCCGTCCGGCAGCACCCGCTCCACCCGGTCCCCCGCCCCGTCGAAGGGGGCGTACCGATCGAGGGTTCGGGCGCTCGGAAGTCCGGCGGCGAGCGCGCGGAGCGACACCCAGAGGAGCACGAGCGTGAGGACGAACCCCCGCAGTAGTGCACCGGCCATGTGCGGCCAGATCACCCCGGCCAGGAGGAAGATCGCCGCGAGGAGGAGAGCTCCCGCATCGAAGGGCTTCACGGGGCCCCTCCCAGGTCGTCGGCGACCGCGCGCAGCGAGGCGAGCGCCGCCGCGCGGTCGCCGGTCGTCAGCGACGTGGCGGAGAAACGGGCTGCGGCAAAGAGGCGAACGAGGTCGCGGAGAGGCGCCGAGCGGACCTGCAGCGTGCGGAGGACCCGCTCCAGATGCTCCTCCGGCCCCTCCTCCGGTCGACGCGGCGCCCCGGAGCCGGCGAGGCCCTCGAGGAGCCGGGCGTACGCCCCGATCACCGCGGTGTTCGGGTCCGTGTCGGCGAGCATCTCGTCGATCGATCGGACGACGGCGCGCCGCGTGGCCCCCCGATCGGGCACCCCTTCGAGATCCTCCTCCTCCGGCCCCGCCCCCACCCGGCCGCGCGCACCCCGACCGGTGCCCCACCACACCCCGGCGCACACCAGCAGGGCGAGGAGCACGAGGGAGGCGATCACCCCGATCCTCGGCTGCAGCGCGGCCCCCTCGTCGGAGACCACCCCCGCCTGCGGCGTGGCATCGACCGTCGGCTGGCGGGGGTCCTTGAAGATGAGCCCCTTCCCGAGCCCGGGCGGAACCAGGTAGGTGCGAACCTCCGGGTCCTCGGGCGGCGCCCCGATCCATCCGCTTGCGATCGCCCCGAGGCCCACCAGAACCAGCACGATCGCCGACGGGGCCGTGGCGCGCCGCAGCGTGGAGCGCAGGGGGCGGGAGCCGTGGCGAGGCACGAGGAGCCAGCGGTGCACGGCCACCGAGATTCCGACCGCGAGGAGGATCCCAACCGCGAAGAGCGCGAAGAGGAAGGGGACGATCGTGTTTCGGTCGAGAATCGCCCCTCGCGAGGGGATCCAGACCGGCGCACCACCCGACGCGGCCGCCACGACCGCGGCGAGACCGACCACGGTCGCCGCGGCCGCAGCGAATCCCCGCATCCGCTCCGTTCCGCCTCGCGTCGAAATATCCATGCCGGACAGTGAGGGGCGAGACCGGGTGTCGCAATCCCTTGCCCCACTATGTGCTCAACGCATACAGTATGTGCTCAACGCACATAGAGGCCCCGCATGACCGATCCGATTGATCCGCACCTTCCGCTGACCCCGGTCGCCTTCGAGATCCTGCTGTGTCTCTCGACGGGCGAGAAGCACGGGTACGCGATCCTCCGGGAGATCGAGGAGCGTACGGGCGGTCGTCTGGGACTGCACGCGGGGTCGCTCTATCGGGCGATGGCGCGCCTGGTCGACGAGGGGCTGCTGCGGACGGTGGAGGCTCCGGAACGGGAGTCGGATCGACGCAGGCGGTACTACGCCGTCACCGCGCTCGGGCGCGAGGTCGCGCGGGCGGAGGCGCTTCGGCTTCACGCTCAGCTCGAGGCGGCCCGGATCGCGGACCTGCTGGGGTGATGCCGGCCCGATGGGCGGTGGCGCTGCTGCGCTGGATCCTCCTCCTCTCGCCCCGGTCGTTCCGGGAGCGGGACGGTGCGGAGATCCTGGCGGTCGAGGAGGAGCGGATCCGCGCGCGGCTCGCAGCCGGTGATCGCGGGGGAGCGGTGCGCGTCGCGACGGGTGCGGCGCTCGATCTTCTGAAGTGCGCGTCGAGTGAGTGGTGGAGTCGATTCCCACGCTGGGGAGGTGGTGGCATGGACGGGTGGATTCGGGACCTTCGATACGGCACGCGCGCACTGCTGCGGGCGCCGGGATTCACAATCGTGGCGGTGGTCACGATCGCCCTGGGGATCGGTGCGAACACCGCGATCTTCTCGGTCGTCGAGGCGGTGCTGTTGCGGCCGCTCCCCTACGCGACGCCCGAGCGTCTCGTGACCGTGCTGACGGAGATGCGCGCGCGCGGCGTGACGGACTTCCCCCTCTCGCCGCCCACCTTCCAGGACGTCGCGGACGGCGTGCCGGCGCTCGAGGCGTGGGCCGGCATCTCCACCTTCGAACAGCCGCTCGCGGGAGAGGACGGCCCTCCGACGCAGGTGGCGACGGGGTTCGTGACCCGGAACTTCCTGCGCACCCTCGGGGTGCGCCCCGCCCTCGGGCGCGACTTCGAAGACGCGGACGTGGTCCCCGGTGATCCGAACCTGACGCCCGGCGACCCCGGCTTCCTTCAGAACTCGGCCATCCTCTCCCACGGCCTCTGGCAGCAGCGGTTCGGGGGCGACCCCGAGATCGTCGGACGGATCATCGATCTGGGCGGAACGCCCACCGAGGTCGTCGGGGTGCTCCCCGCCGGCTTCCGGCTCCTGATGCCGGCCGAGCTCCAGCTCCTCTCCGACCTGGACCTCATGGTCGGGTCGCGGCTCGACTTCGTGGGCGCGCCCCGCAACAACGTCTTCCTCCGCGGCGTCGGGCGTCTCACCCCCGGGGCGACCATGGAGCAGCTCCGGGATCAGCTGGCGCGGGTGATGGGCGACATGCGGGACGAGTTTCCGATCGTTCGCACGGCGGACATGCACTTCGTGGCGACCCCGCTCCACGCCGACCTGACCGCCTCGGTGCGGCCGATGATCCTCGCGCTGATGGGCGCCGTCGCCTTCGTTCTCCTGATCGCCTGCGCGAACGTCGCGAACCTCTTCATGGTCCGCTCCGCCTCGCGGGAACGGGAGATCGCGGTCCGCTCCGCCCTGGGTGGCGATCGGGTGCGGATCTTCCGCCAGGTCCTGATGGAGGGGGTGCTTCTGGGAGCCGCCGGGGGAGTGCTCGGGATCGCGCTCGCAGGCCTCGGCGTCCAACTCCTGGTCCGGCTCGACCCGACGAACATGCCCCGCCTGACCGACGTGGCGCTCGACGGTCGCGTCCTCCTCTTCACCGTCGGTGCAACCGGGCTGGCCTGCCTCCTCTTCGGTCTCGTCCCGGCGATCCAGGCCTCGCGTCCGGATCTGGTGAATGCGCTGAAGGATCGGGGCCGCACCGGAGCTCGAAGGAGCCAGCGTCGCGTGAGGGATCTGGTGGTCGTCGGAGAGGTGGCGCTCTCCCTCGTCCTCCTCCTGGGCGCCGGGCTGATGATCCGCAGCTTCGCGGTTCTGAACGACGTCGATCCCGGGTTCGATCCGGTGGGCCTGACGACGGTCCGCGTGAGCCCGCCCTTCGCCGCCTACCCGACCACCGAGGAGCGCGTCGCCCTCACCGGCCAGCTGCAGCGGAGACTCGAAGAGCTCCCGGGGGTGACCTCGGTGGCGGGTGCCTTCCCGATGCCCCTCGACGGCAACATGGTCTCCGGCCGCTGGGGCACCGCCGACGCGGAGGTCGACCCCGAGCTCTTCCAGCAGGCCGACATGCACTTCGTCCTTCCCGGCTACTTCGAGACGCTGGGGACGGAGCTGATCGCCGGACGGACCTTCACGGCGGTCGATCAGGCCGATTCGACCTCGGTAGCCATCGTCGACCGCACCCTGGCCGAGCAGGCGTTCCCCGGCCAGTCCGCGATCGGGCAGCGCCTCCTCACCCGGGTGACCACGACGGAACCCGTCTGGGTCGAGATCGTCGGGGTGGTCGAACCCCGCCACCACATCTCGCTGACCGCGGCGCCGAACCCGACCATGTACTTCACCGACCGCTACGTCGGCGGAAACCTCAGCCTGACCTGGGCGGTGCGGACGGCGGGAGTGCCGATCTCCCTCGACGCCATCCGGGCGGCGGTCGCGGAGCTCGATCCGAATGCACCCGTCTCCGATCTCCTCCCGATGGAGGCAGCCGTCGGCAGCGCCATGGCGCCTACCCGCTTCGCTCTCGTCCTGATCACCGTGTTCGGGGCCATGGCGCTGACCCTGGCCGCCGTCGGTCTCTACGGGGTGCTCGCCTACGCGGTCCGCCTGCGCGCGGGCGAGTTCGGCGTCCGGATGGCCTTCGGCGCCGAGCGGGGATCGATCCTGCGGATGGTCGTCGGGCAGGGGCTGGCGCTCGCAGGGGTCGGGATCGTCGCCGGACTCGGCGCCGCCACCCTCCTCGGCGGGACGATGTCCTCGATCCTGGTCGGCGTCTCGCCGCGCGACCCGATCACCTTCGTGCTCGTTCCCGTCTTCTTCGCCGGGATCGCCGTGCTTGCGAGCGCGGTGCCCGCCATCCGGGCGACCCGGGTGGATCCGGCGGTCACGCTGCGGAGGGAGTAGGCCCGCGGCGCTCGTGCCGGCCGGATCGCTCCGGGCCGCCGGGTGAGCGCGTCACTCCTCCCGAAGGCTGCGCACCGGGTCGACCCGCGCGCTCCGAAGGGCGGGCACCAGACAGGCGAGCGCCGCCACGACGGCGAGCGTGGCTCCCGCCGCGCCCAGGGCGATCGGGTCCCGACCTCCGACGGCGAAGAGGAGGGACTCGACGCTCCTCCCCAGCAGCACCGCGCCGCCGATTCCGATCGCGAGGCCGGCCAGCGCCGGAGTGAGGCCGTCGCGCAGCACTCGACGGACGACCCTCCGGGAATCGGCGCCCAGGACCAGTCGCACCCCGATCTCACGCCGTCTCAGCGCGACCGAGTACGCCACCGAACCGTACATGCCCAGCGCCGCCAGGATGAGGGCCATGCAGGCGAAGGCCAGGATGAGCGTCGTCTGGAAGCGACTCGGCGCGAGGATCCGGGCGACGGCCGATTCCATCGTGAATACCTCCGGCTCGGCGAGTCCGGCGACCATGGCGGGGATCTCGGTACGGAGCGCCTCGGCGAGTCCGGCGACCGCGCCGCCTTCCGCGGACACCACGAGCGTCCCCGCGTACTGCACCAGCTGGTGCATGTTCAGGTAGAGGGTGCCGCGGGCGGTGTCGGTCGGCCCCTGGAAGCGCACGTCCGGCACGACTCCGACGACGCGGAACCAGCTGCCCGGAAGACGCTCCTCCCCCGCCACCAGTCCGATGGTGTGGCCCACGGCCGACTCGCCCGGCCACAGCTGGTCGGCGAGCTGCTCGGAGACCACCGCGGTCGTCTGCTCGGCGGCGACGTCGGCGTCCGACATGCTGCGTCCGGCGAGCGGGGTCATCTCCAGCGCGTCGAAGTAGGCCGGCGAGACGATGTGCAGATCGGCCACCGGCGTGACCTGCGGGTCCCCCGCCGGCTCTCCGTCGATGGCGACCTGGTAGTTGATCCGTCCCTCGCGCATCGGACTGATCAGAGTGAACCCGGCAGCCGACACGCCCGGGCGGTCCCGAGCCCACTCCTCGATCTGCCGGAAGGCGTCGACGCGGGCTCCCGCGTCGCTGAACTCGGCAGCCGGAAGCTCCACCCGCGCCATCACGACGCCCTCCGTGCGGTACCCCGGATCGACCGCGACCAGAGAGTCGAAGGAGCGCATGAAGAGCGCGGCTCCGGCGAGGAGCACGGTCGCGAGGGCAGCCTGAGTGCCCACGACCAGCGAACGGAGACGGACGGCGCGGCGCCCCGGAGTCCCCCCGCGAACGCCGGAGATCATTCCGGACGGGCGCGCATGGCGCGTCGCGCCTACCGAGGAGAGGAGGAGAACGCCCAGGCCGACCAGGAAGGTGGTGGTGAGCGCGACGGCCAGCGCCGTCCCGTTCAGACCCACCCGATCGAGCCGGGGGAGCCCCTCCGGAGCGAGCCGGAGGAGGGCGTCGAGGCCGAACGACGCGACCGCCGTGCCCACGAGCGCCGCCGCGAGGAGGAGGAGGACGCCCTCGCGAAGGAGTTCACCGGTCACCCGCGTCCGGCCGGCGCCGAGCGCCATCCGAACGGCGAGCTCCGACTCTCTCGCCCGCCCGCGCACGAAGAGGAGGCCACCCGCGTTCACGCACGCGACGAGGAGCAGGAGGCCGGTCGCACCCAGGAGAACGAGGAGGGCCGTGCGCACGTCGGAGACCATGTCCGCCCGCAGCGGGACCACCGCGATGCCCGTGTCCCGGATGGCGTCGGGATACTCGGCGCGAAGGGCCTCCCACACCGCCTCCGTTTCGAGCCGAGCCGACTCGATGGTCCGGTCACTCCGCACGCGGGCGATGGCCCCGAGCCAGAGCTGGCTCCGGGCTCGAACGTCGATGCCCTCGGCGAAGGGGAGGACGACCTCCGCATCCTCGAGAGCCGGGATCTCCAGCCCGCGGGGAAGGACCCCGAGGACTTCGGTCGATCCCCCGTCGATCGAGATGGTCCGGCCGACCACCTCGGGATCGCCGCCCCACTCCGACATCCAGAGGGCGTGCGAGAGCCACGCGCCGGAACCCTCG
>JANQLR010000255.1 GCA_028280525.1 Longimicrobiales bacterium | reverse complement strand
CTCGAACCGACCGCCCTGCACCAGTGCGTCCCCCCGCCGCACGAGGGTCAGGACGACGCCCGGGTGATCGCCGCCGAGCGCCCCCATCTTCACCCCGATCAGCGTATCGAGGCGGGCTGCCGCCCGGTCCCATCGGCCGAACTGAACGTCGATCCTGGACAGGCCCTCCACGGCGTCGCGCGCCAGGCCGTGCTCCGCGCCGAGCGTCCGGGACGCGACCTCCAGATTCTCCTCGATCAGCCGCTCGGCCTCCCTCAGTCGCCCGAGCTCCATCAGATCGAGCGCGAGCTGCCCGCGCGCCTCGATCGTCTCGGGGTGTTCGGGTCCGTAGAGCGCCAGCTTCGCCTGGTAGGCGCCCTCCAGCGGAAGGAGGGCCGAGCCGTACTGCTCCCGGAGTCGCCGGATCATCCCGAGGTTCTGCATGACCCGGGCGATCGTCGGATTCGGGGCGTCGGTCAGGCCGCGGTCGAGGGCGTCGACCATCAGCTCTTCGGACCGATCGAAGCTCCCGAGATCGTGGAGCGCTGCCGAGTAGCCGAGGAGGGTGGTCGCGACCATCGGATGGTGGTCCCCGAGGGCGGCACGCTGCACCCGGATCGCCTCCTCGAAGAGCGCGGCGGCCTCCTCGTGGCGCCCCATCTCGCGGGTCGTCCAGGCGAGCTCGGCCGTCCAGTGCGCCGAGGCCGAGTCCGGGGGGATCGCGAGCGCCGCACGGGTCGCGAGCGCGTCGCGCAGACTCGCCTCGGCCGACTCGTTCGCGTCGGCGTCGCGGAAGACGAGGCCCACGAAGCCCGCGGCCTCCGCGTACGCCGGCGAGGTCGGAAGCGATTCGGCACGCAGGTCGAGGGCGCGGACGCCGAGTCGTTCCGCCTCCGGCAGGAGGCCGAGGTTCCGGTAGACCCGTGCGAGCTCCAGAAAGAGCGAGGCCTGCAGCACCGGGTCGTCGGCGAGCGAGGTCTCGACGCGGGTCGCCCCCTGATCGAGGAGCTGGCGAACGCCGATGGTGTCCCCGGTGGCACGGTTCGGGTCGGCGAGCCGGAAGAGGTCCGTCATGATCGACGTGACCAGCCGCGACCGCGCCGCCTCCTCCTCCGCTTCGCCGCGGGCGTCGACCGCCTGCCGGGCCTGCCACGCAATCCCGACGCTCCCCAGAACGAGCGTCGCCCCCAACCCGACGAGCGCCGCCGCCACGCCCCGGTGTCGGCGGGCGAAGCGCGTCATGAGGTAGAGGGCGCCGTCGGACCGAGCCTCGATCGGGCGCGCGTCCAGCCAGCGCCGGAGGTCCTCGCCGAGAGCCGCGGCCGAGGTGTAGCGTCGCTCCGGGTCGAGGTGGAGCGCCTTCAGGACGATGGTGTCGAGGTCGCCGCGCAGCGTCCGGGAGAGTCGTGGGGGCGTCGAACCCCGCGCGAGCGCCTGAACCTCGGCGTCGGGAGGCGCATCGGTGCTGCGGACCGTCGGTCGGAGTGCGACCTCGCTCGGTCGGGACGGGGTCGTGTTCTCCAGGATGCGCCCCAACTCGGCCGGGGTCACCCCCGAGGTCTCGTAGGGGCGGGAACCGGTGAGGAGCTCGCACAGCAGGACGCCCAGCGCATAGACGTCCGACCGGGTGGAGACGCTCCCCCCGAGGATCTGTTCCGGGCTGGCGTACGCCGGAGTGACCCAGCTGGAGGTCAGCTCTCCCGACTCCAGATCCTCGACCGCCTTGGCGATCCCGAAGTCGAGGAGTCGGGGGCGGCCATCGTCTCCGACCTGGACGTTCGACGGCTTGAGGTCCCGATGGACGACGAGCTGCTGATGGGCGTGATGCAGCGCATCGCAGACCTCCGCGAAGAGGGCCACGCGGGCTCGAACGTCGAGTCGCCGGTCGTCGCACCACGAGAGGAGATCGCTCCCGGCCACGTACTCCATCGCATAGAAGGGGTGACCGTCCTCCGTCACGCCGCCATCGATCAGTCGGGCGATGCCCGGGTGCTCGAGACGGGCGAGGAGGCGCCTCTCCTCCGAAAGACGCCGCATGAGGAGGGGGTCCACCCAGCGCCCCTTCAGGAGCTTGAGAGCCACCGTCTGCTCGAATCCCTCGCCCTCGCGGATCGCCAGGAGCACGACCCCCATTCCGCCCTCGCCGAGCGGGCGGATGATGCGGTAGGGGCCGATGCGGTCGGGGAAGCGACCGCCGAAGGGTCGTTCCTCTTCGAGAGCGGGGAGGAGGTCGTCGGCCTCGAGGGAGGAGAGGAGAGAGAGCACCTCGTCTCTCGCCTCGGGATCGTCCGCGAGCGAGCGACGCACGAAGGCCATCCGCTCCGCCTCCGGAAGCTCGGCGGCCTCCAGGAAGACGCGATCGATGACGCTGCGGCTCACCGCACGAACGGGGTCGACGTGGACATGTCCGAAGGTTGTCGCCCTACGGCGCGGTCGCCACTCCGCCGTTCGCCGTCAGGGAGGGCCGGCCGAAGTGGGGTCCGTCCCCGGCGGGCTCGTGCAGCTCCGGTCCCCCGCGCGGCGACTCCGCCCTGAGCCGATCCGTCCGCCCGCCGCGCCTCCATCACTGCGGGGCAGGTGGAACGCCCCGAAGCCGACCGACGCCACGTCGGACCCGAGGAACCCGTGACCGAAGAGACGCTCCACCGGCTCGAGGTGAGCTGGGCCCGCGTTCAACCCTTCGAAGGCGTGCTCGCCGAGCACTTCTACGAGCGGCTGTTCGAGCTCGACCCCCGTCTCCGAGACCTCTTCGTGATCGCCGAGATGCCCTCGCAGGGCGCCAAGCTCACGGCGATGCTGCGCGAACTCCTCGGTGCGGCGCGGGACCCCGCGCGATTCGCGGAGCTGCTGCGAGCTTCGGGGGCGCGGCACGCCGGGTACGGGGTGGTCGCCCCCCACTACCGGACGGTCGGAGAGGCACTGGTCTGGGCGCTCGACCGAACGCCGGCGGGACCCCTGAGCGCGGAGGAGCGGGAGGCGTGGGCGGAGGCCTACGTCCGGATCGCCGCGGGGATGCAGTCGGGTGCGACGTGAGCCGGCCCTAGTGAGAGTGCGTTCGGCCGTCGTGGGAGTGGGTGTGCTCGTCCTCGTCGGCGGGGGTCTCCTCGCTCGCCGGGGCAGCGGGGTCCTCACCCGCAGGGGGGGCGGTGCTCTTGCCGGCGTGCGTGTGCGCGCCCGGGACGAGATGGAAGTGCGCGTGCCCGCCCTCTCCCGTCGCGGCGCCCCAGACCCAGACCACGCCCACCGCGACGCAGAGCGCCGAGGAGGCGCGGACGGCCGCCGGTACCCGCGTCGGCCCGAGCGCCCGGATCGCCCACCCGAGGGACCCACCGAAAGCGGCCATGCTCACCACCGCTGCCGCGAGGTAGGCGGTGAGATAGATCGCCGCCTCGCCCGGTCCGAGGAGGAGCGAGGGGACGACCCCGAGGAGGTGGCCGACCCCGGCGGTCCCGTGGAGCATCCCGACCCCGAAGGCGAGGGGACCTCCGTGCATGTGGAAGACGTGGTCTTCCGAGTCGTGTCGCTTGGCGGACTCGCCCACGTGCACGTGAACGTGCTCGTGGCGTTCGCCGTCGCCGTGCTCGTGCCCGTGCGAGTGGACCACGAGCGATCGGCTCCGCCACAGCGCGTAGACCCCCATCAGGACGAGGAGGACGCCGACCGCGATCTCGGATCCGCCCGATACGGCCTCGGCGTCGATCCACTGCCGGAAGAGCTGCCCGATCACTCCGAGCAGGACGACGCCAAAGCCGTGGCCCAGCCCCCAGAGCGCCCCGAGTCGGAGTCCCTGCCGGCGGCGGTCCGCCACGACCGGCGCGAGCGCCGCGAGATGATCCGGCCCGGTCACCACGTGGAGGCTGCCGGCCACGAGCCCGAGCCAGGCGACGGGCATCAGCAGATCCTCGGCAGCTGCTCGCCCACCTGACGATCGACGATGCGGCGCCCGCCGATCCCGGTGCGGGCGGTCACGATTCCGGGGTGCTCTTCGGTCACCGAGCCGATGCGAACCGCGGCGCCCCCGGCGGGGTCGGACCGCATCGCCTCCAGAACGGCGTCGGCGTGTTCCTCGGGGACGAGGGCGACGAGCTTCCCCTCGTTGGCGACGTGCAGCGGATCCATCCCCAGGATCTCGCAGGCGGCGGCGACTTCGGGGCGGACGGGAAGGAGGCGCTCGTCGATCGACATCCCGGTGTCGGAGGCGAGGGCGATCTCGCAGAGGGAGGCGGCCAGCCCTCCCCGGGTGGGGTCGCGCAGGACGTGTACCTCACGCGTCACCTCGAGCATGGCGGCGACCATCCGGTGGAGCGCCGCGGTGTCGGACTCGATCGGCGAGCCGAACTCGAGGCCCTCCCGCACGCTCATGATCGCCATGCCGTGGTCCCCGAGCGTCCCGCTGACGAGGACGGCGTCCCCGGGTCGCGCCCGCTCCGGGCGGATGTCGACCCCCTCGGGGATCCACCCGAGCCCGGTCGTGTTGATGTAGATCCCGTCGCCATGACCGCGGTCGACCACCTTCGTGTCGCCGGTGACGATCCGTACCCCGGCCGCCCGCGCCGCGGCTCCCATCCGCTCCGCCACCTCGCCGAGCTCCTCCATCGGGAGCCCCTCCTCCAGGATGAAGCCGGCCGTCAGCGCGATCGGCGTGCCCCCGCTCATCGCGACATCGTTCACCGTGCCGTTCACGGCCAGCTCCCCGATGCTCCCGCCGGGAAAGAAGCGCGGTCGCACGACGAAGGAGTCGGTCGAGATCGCGAGCCGGCCCGGTTCGCTCGGCAGGACCGCGGCATCGGCCAGCCCGGCGAGCGTCTCGTTGTGGAAGGCGGGGAGGAAGAGGTGGTCGACGAGCTCGGCGGAGAGCTTCCCGCCGCCGCCGTGCCCCAGGATGATCCGGTCGTGATCCCGAAGGGGGAGGGGACAGCTCCAGCTGAGGAGTTCGCTCCCGACCTGGGTCGTCACGAGGCCACCTTCGACGGAGCGGCAGCGGCCTTCTCGGCTGCATTCTCCGCCGCGAGCTGCTCGAAGCGGCCGTAGAGGAAGTAGGCCGCGCAGGCCCCCTCGGAGGAGACCATCGTCGCGCCGAGCGGCTTCCGGGGGGTGCACTCGGTCCCGAAGTTCGGGCACTCGTTCGGCTTGATCTTCCCCTGCAGCACCTCGCCACTCCGGCAGGCGCCGTTCTCGAGAGCGTGGATCCCCCCGACGTCGAAGCGGAGTTCGGCGTCGAACTCGGCGAACTCGGGGCGGAGCTGCCACCCGCTCATCGGGATCTCGCCGATCCCGCGCCACTTGCGGTCGCTGACCTCGAAGACCTTCTCCAGCGTCGCGCGCGCGTGGACGTTGCCCTCGGAGTTCACGGCGCGGGGGTAGGCGTTCTCGAGCTCGGCCCGTCCGTCCTCGAGCTGCAGCACCGCGCGGCGGATCCCCTCGAGCACGTCGAGCGGCTCGAAGCCGGTGACGACGATCGGCACCCGGTGTTTCTCGGCGAGCGGCTCGTACTGCCACGTGCCCATGACGCTGCAGACGTGCCCCGCCGCCAGGAAGGCCTGCACCCGGTTGTCGGGCGCCGTCATGATCGCCTCGATCGCCGGGGGCACGAGGACGTGCGAGACGAGGAGGGAGAAGTTCGTCACCCCCAGATTGCGCGCGTGCACGACCGCCATCGCGTTCGCGGGCGCGGTGGTCTCGAAGCCGACCCCGAAGAAGACGACCTCCCGGTCCGGGTTCTCCTGCGCGATCCGGACGGCGTCGAGGGGGGAGTACACGATGCGCACGTCGCCGCCCCGGCTCTTCACCTGAAAGAGGTCGTCCGAGCTCCCGGGCACCCGCAGCATGTCGCCGAAGGAGCAGAAGATGACGTCCGGACGGGCCGCGATGGCGAGCGCCCGGTCGATCAGCTCGAGCGGGGTCACGCAGACGGGGCAGCCGGGGCCGTGGATGAGCTCGACCTCGGGTGGGAGGAGCTGATCGACGCCGTTGCGGATGATCGAGTGCGTCTGACCGCCGCACACCTCCATGATCGCCCACGGGCGGGTGACCCGTTCGGCGATCTCGTCGAGGAGGCGGCGGGCGAGGGCTTCGTCGCGGAACTCCTGGAGGTACTTCATCCGTGCCCCGCCCCCCCGCTCATGTCGACGCCGAGCTCCTCCTCGAGGATCCCGAGGCTCTCGAAGAGGGCCAGACTCTCGAGCGCCGCCTTCTCGTTCAGCTTCGTGATCGCGAAGCCGACGTGAACGATGGTGTACTCCCCGATCTCGATGTCGGGGACGTACTGGAGGCAGACCTCCTTGCGGATGCCTGCGAAGTCGACGACGCCCATGACGGCGCCCCCTTCTTCACGCTTCTCGACGACACGACCCGGAACGCCGAGGCACATGGTGACCCCCTTCGATTGAACTCTGAATTTCTCGTTAGACTCCGTGGAGGACCTGCCCCAGTGCAAGTCCCCCGTCGTTGGGAGGGACGACGCGGTGCAGAAGGACCGTCGTCCCCTCCCGTTCCAGCTGCGCGACCGTGAGCTCGGTGAGCGTGCGGTTCTGGAAGACCCCTCCGCTCAGGCCGACCCTCGGCGCCCCCTGCGACCCCGCTCCTCGACTCCCGGACGGCCGGCTTTGCGGTCCGATCCACGCCGCGACGCCGCGGGCGAGGGCGCGGTGGAATCCGAGCGCGATCGACGGCGTCGGCACGCCGCGTGCCAGATCTTCGACGATCTCGCGGAGGACGGGGGCGGGATCCAGCACGACCGGCGCGCGGTCCGGCCCGGCGGGCGCATGACCCGCGGACGGTTCGCCGGTGGCGCCACGGGTCGGGATCGAACCCGCGTCGCGGGCGGAGCCGTCGTCCGCGATCAGCGCGAAGGCGTACCGGTCATGGGGCTCCCCCTCGCGCGCCGCGGCCTCCAGTCGGATCGCCGCCTCCCCCTCGTACGACACCTCCTCGCAGAGCCCGAGGAGTGCGGCCACCCCGTCGAAGAGCCGACCCGCGCTCGAGGTCCATGGGCTCGCGAGCCCGCTGTCGGTCTGGTGCGCCACCACCTGTGCTTCGCCGGGCCGGCACATCCGCACCGGCGGGAGCGACTCCGACCAGGCGATCCCCGCCGCGTGCAGGAGCGACAGCGCGTGGCGGTACGGTCGGCGCACCGCCGCCTCGCCGCCCGGGAGCCGGACGCGGGAGAGGTGTCCGCGCCGACGGGAGGTCGAGCGGTCGACCTCGAGCAGCTCGCCCCCCCAGATCGTCCCGTCGGTCCCGTACCCGGTTCCGTCGAGGGCGACGCCGAGGAAGGGCTCCGTCCCGTCCAGACCGTGCTCCGCCATCAGGGAGAGGAGGTGGGCGTGGTGGTGCTGCACCGCGACGATCCGATCCGGCCAGCGCCTCCGGGCCCAGCGGGCGGAGAGGTAGCCGGGGTGCGCGTCGAAGACGACCCGCTCCGGCTCGACTCCGAAGAGCGCCTGCATGTGATCGACCGCCCGCTCGAAGGCCTCGAGCGTGTCGACGTTCTCCATGTCGCCGATGTGCGGGCTCAGGAAGCCCAGCGAGCCCGCGGCCAGACAGAAGGTGGCCTTGAGCTCCCCTCCGACCGCCAGCGTCGGTGGCACCTCCACGGGGAGCGGGACGGGGAAGGGGGCGTACCCGCGCGAGCGGCGCAGCGGGACGGGGCCCCCGGCCATCGTCGTCATGACGCTGTCGTCGGCGCGCGCCTGGATCGGTCGGTCGTGATCCACGACCCGATCGGCGACCCGGCCGGCGAGCGGCCGGACCTCCTCGGAGGTGGTCGCGATCGGCTCTCCGGAGCGGTTCGCCGAGGTCATGACGAGGACGGGGGGTGCACCGGTCGCGGAGCGCCCCGGGTGC
>JANQLR010000127.1 GCA_028280525.1 Longimicrobiales bacterium | reverse complement strand
GCCGAGCGCCCGCTGGGCTGAGGCACGACGGTCATGGATCCCGACCCGGGCCCGGCGGAGACGCCGCCGCGCGCCGTCGTCCTCGTCGGGTTCATGGCGGCGGGGAAGAGCCGGGTGGGTCGCGCGCTCGCGGAGACGCTGGGCTGGCGCTTCGTCGATCTCGACGCCGAGATCGAGCGGGAGGCCGGTCGGACGATCCCCGAGATCTTCGCCGAGGAGGGCGAGCCCCGCTTCCGCGCCCTCGAGGCGGAGGCGGGGGGTCGCCTCCTCGCCGCTCCCGACCGTCTCGTCCTCGCCACCGGCGGCGGATGGGGTGCGGCGGAGGGTCGACTCCGAGACCTCCCGAAGGGGATCCTCTCCGTCTGGCTCCGGGTTCATCCCGAGGTTGCGGTCGAACGGGCGTTGCGACAGGCTCCGGGGCGACCGCTGCTGGACCGCCACGACGACCCGGTGGCCGCGGCCCGGGCCCTTCTCCGGGAACGGGAGGGGTGCTACGCCGAGGCGGCGCTGCACATCGATACGAACGAAAAGGACCCGGACGAGGTAGTCCGGGACATCCTCGAACGGATGCACGGTGCGGACCCGCTGTCCGCGCCGCACACATAGACCACTGATCGCATGTCCGACCTCGTCATCGTCGAGTCCCCGGCCAAGGCCCGGACCATCGAGCGCTACCTCGGAAAGGGGTACGCCGTGGCCGCCTCCGTGGGGCACGTGCGGGACCTCCCCACCAAGGACCTCGGCGTCGACGTCGAGCACGGCTTCGAGCCGGACTACGTCGTCATTCGGGGGAAGGGGAAGGTCATCTCCGAGCTGAAGCGGCTCGCGAAGAAGGCCGACCGCGTCCTCCTCGCGACCGACCCCGACCGCGAGGGCGAGGCGATCGCCTGGCACGTCGCGACCGCGCTCGGCGACCCCTCCGACACCGACCGCTTCCAGCGCGTCACCTTCCGCGAGATCACCAAGTCGGCCGTCCAGGACGCGATCCAGCGCCCCGGTGAGATCGACATGCCGAAGGTCGAGGCGCAGCAGGCCCGCCGCATCCTCGACCGCCTCGTCGGCTACGGGGTGTCGCCCTTCCTGTGGAAGCCGATTCGCCCGGGGCTCTCCGCCGGCCGTGTCCAGACCGTCGCCCTCCGACTCATCTGCGAGCGCGAGGACGAGATCCGCGCCTTCGAGGCGAAGGAGTACTGGTCGATCACGGCGCATCTGGAGAAGGACGGACAGGCCTTCGAGGCGAAGCTCCACCAGATCGACCAGAAGAAGTTCACGCTCGAGAACCAGACCGCGGCCACCGGCGCCGTCTCCGACATCGACGGCGTTCCCTTCGTCGTGACGGATGTGAAGCGGCGGGAGCGCAGGAAGAACCCGGCCGCGCCCTTCACGACCTCGACGCTGCAGCAGGAGGCGGCCAAGCGGCTGCGCTTCTCGGCGCGGCGGACGATGAGCAACGCCCAGCGGCTCTACGAGGGTGTTCAGATCGGAAACCGCGAGGCCTCCGGTCTCATCACCTACATGCGCACCGATTCCACACGGGTCTCCCCGAGTGCGGTCGGCGTGGCCCGCAACTGGCTCGAGAAGGAGTTCGGCGAGACCTACATCCCCAAGGCCCCGCGGCTCTGGGGCGGCGGAAAGCAGCAGGCCGGCGCGCAGGAGGCGCACGAGGCGATCCGCCCGACCGATCCGACGCTTCACCCCTCCGAGGCGGCGAAGTACCTCGACGAGGACCAGGCGAAGCTGTACGAACTCATCTGGCTCCGATTCGTGGCGTCGCAGATGTCGCCCGCGGTCTACGACACGACGACCGCGGACTTCGATCTCCCGGGGGCGTCGGGTCGGGTGTACCGGTACCGGGCCACCGGGTCGATCGTGAAGTTCGACGGCTTCACCCGCCTCTACGACGAGGCGCGCGAGGAGGGCGACAAGCGGACGCTCGGCGACCTCGACCCGCTCCCCTCGCTCGACGTGGACGATCGCGCGGCGCTGAAGGAGATCGAGCCGAAGCAGCACTTCACGCAGCCGCCGCCCCGTTTCTCGGAGGCGAGCCTGGTGAAGGAGCTCGAGAAGCTCGGGATCGGTCGTCCGTCCACGTACGCCTCGATCATCTCGGTGCTGGTCGACCGCGGCTACGTCGACCTGGAGCAGCGCCGCTTCTTTCCGACCGACCTCGGGGAGGTCGTCTCGAAGCTTCTGGTGCGCGTCTTCCCCAACCTCTTCGACGTCGACTTCACCTCCCGCATGGAGGACGAGCTCGATCAGGTCGAGGCGGGAGAGATGGGGTGGCGCCAGCTCCTCGCCGAATTCTACCCGAGCCTGAGGGAACGGCTCGACGAGGGGAAGGAGGTCTCCGAGGACATCCTCCTGGAGATCCTCTCGGCGGAAGGCGAGACGTGCGAGAAGTGCGGCCGCCCGATGATCGTGAAGTTCAACAAGTTCGGGCAGTTCCTCGGCTGCTCCGGCTACCCGGACTGCAAGAACACCCGCCCGATCGCGGGCGGCGAGCCGATGGAGATCTTCCTCGGCAACGATCCCGTCTCGGGGAAGCAGATCCACGCCCGCGTCGGCCCGTACGGCCCGTACGTCGAGCGGGAGACCGAGGAGGGTCAGAAGCCCGAGCGCGCCTCGCTCCCGAAGGAGGCGTCGATCGCCGAAGCCGACCTCGACCTCGCGCTCCGCTACCTCTCGCTGCCCCGGCACCTCGGGACGGACGCCGAGGGGGAGGAGGTGGTCGCGGGCCTCGGACGCTACGGACCGTACATTCGCCGCAAGAAGACCTTCGCCAACCTCCCGAACCACGACGCGATGTTCACCGTCACCCTCGAGGAGGCGCTGCGGCTCGTCGAGCAGAAGGAGAAGGGCGGGGGCCGCGCCGTGCTCAAGGAGCTGGGACCGCACCCCGAGTCCAAGAAGGAGCTGCAGGTGCTCGCGGGGCGCTACGGACCGTACGTCACCGACGGGAAGATCAACGCCACGATCCCGAAGACGATGGACCCGGAGGAGGTCGACCTGGAGACCGCGGTCGATCTGATCGACAGGAAGGCGGCGAGGGGCGGCGGACGCCGGGGCGGTGCGCGGAAGGGCGCGGCGAAGAAGTCGACCGCCAGGAAGGGCGGGGCCAAGAAGGGCGGCGCGAAGAAGACGACCACGAAGAAGGGCACGAAGGAGTCGTGACGACGGAGAACCGACCGGTGGTGACGGTCGTCGGCGGGGGGCTCGCCGGATGCGAGGCGGCGGTCGGGCTGGCCCGGCGCGGCTACCCGGTGCGCCTGATCGAGATGCGCGGCGTACGGAAGACCGAGGCGCACCAGACCGACGAACTCGGAGAGCTCGTCTGCACGAACTCCTTCAAGTCGGAGGACCCCGGCAACGCGCACGGCGAGCTCAAGCGCGAGATGCGTCTCCTCGGCTCCGTCCTCCTGACCGCGGCGGACCGTACGAAGGTCCCCGCCGGCTCGGCGCTCGCCGTCGACCGCGGCCTCTTCGCCAGGGCGATGGCCGAGGCGGTCGCCGCGTACCCGGAGATCGAGGTCGTCCGCGAGGAGGTCACCGAGATCCCCGAGGGGCCGACGATCATCGCGACCGGGCCCCTCACCTCGGACGCCCTCTCGCAGTCGATCCAGCGCGCCCTCGGCGACGAGGGCCTCGCCTTCTTCGACGCGATCGCGCCGATCCTCCACCGCGACTCCCTCGACGAGTCGATCGTCTTCGAGGCCGGTCGCTTCGAGGAGTCGGGTGACTACCTCAACTGCCCGATGAACGAGGAGGAGTACGACACCTTCATCGAGGCGCTGAAGGCGGGCGACGTCTACGACGGGAAGGACTGGGAGAACGTCCCCTACTTCGAGGGCTGCCTCCCGATCGAGGTGATGGCGAGCCGCGGGCACGACACCCTCCGCTTCGGGCCGATGAAGCCGATCGGGCTGACCGACCCGCGCACCGGGAAGCGCCCGTGGGCGGTCGTCCAGCTCCGCCGCGAGGACCGCGCGGGGCAGATGTGGAACATGGTCGGCTTCCAGACCCGGCTCCGCCGTGGGGTGCAGCGCGACGTGATCACCGCGATCCCCGGGCTGCAGGACGCCGAGTTCCTCCGCTGGGGCTCGATCCACCGGAACACCTACCTCAACCACCCCCAGCGTCTGACCGCGCACGGGTCGCTCCAGGATCGGCCGGACGTGATCTTCGCCGGCCAGCTCACCGGGGTGGAGGGGTACACCGAGTCCGCAGGGAGCGGGATCTTCGCCGCCCTCAACATGGATCGGATCCTCCGGGGCGAGGCCCCGATCACCGCGCCGACCACGACGATGCTCGGCGGGCTGCAGCGCTTCCTGCGCGAGGCGTCGCCGAAGCACTTCCAGCCGATGAACTCGAACTGGGGCCTCGTCGACCCGCTGAACGAGCGGATCCGCGACAAGCGCCAGAAGCGCGCCCGCATGGGTGAGCGCGCCCTCGACCACTTCCTCGACTGGATGGAGGAGCACAGGATCGAGAAGCAGGTGCCGGTCGACTCGCTCCCGGGGCGTCGCGAGGCCCGGGACGCGGCCGAGGGGCGGACGATCCGAACGGACGGGGCCGCGGCCTCCCCCGACCCCGCGTCGGCCGACGAGCCGGGGCCGCCGACCGAGCCCGCCTCCACCGCCCCCTCCGGGTGACCGACCGGGAGCTCTCCGACCTCCCCCCCGGGCCGCCCCGTCAGGCGGTCGCCGACTTCCTGCGCCACCTGGAGGACGAGCGGCAGCTGTCGCCGAACACGGTAGTCGCGTACCGGCGCGACCTCCTCGACCTCGGCCGCTTCCTCTCCGACTACTACGGCACCCCCGAGTGGGGTTGGTCGAACGTCGACCGGCTCACCCTGCGCGCCTTCCTGGGCTCGCTCCACCGGCGCGGCCTCTCGCGGCGCACCGCCGGTCGAAAGCTCTCCGCCGTTCGGGCGCTCTTCCGCTTCCTGCACCTGGAGGAGGTGGTCGAGTCGAACCCAACCCGGGCCGTACGTGCGCCGAAGATGGAGCGGCGCCTCCCCGGGCACCTGAGTCGCGACGAGGTCCGGGCCGTCTTCGATCACGCCGAGGTGCGGGCGGCGGAGAACACCTTCGAGGGCACCCGAAACCTGGTTCTCCTGGAGCTCCTCTACGGCTCCGGGCTCCGCCTCGCCGAGCTCCAGGAGCTCGACTGGGCGGACGTCGACCTCGTCACCGAACAGGTGAAGGTGCGAGGAAAGGGCCGGAAGGAGCGGATCGTGCCGCTGACCCGCGCCGCGGTGACCGCGATCCGACGCCACGAGCCGCGCCGGGAGGAGGTCGTCGGCCGCGCGAAGGGAGCCGATCGACGGGCGCTCCTCCTCAACCGTCGGGGAGGCCGCTTCTCGCGGCGGGGGATTCAGCGGGCGGTGCACGCCCTCCTCGAGGGCGCTGGCCGTGGGGACGACCTCTCCGTGCACTCTCTTCGGCACACCTTCGCCACCCACCTCCTCGATGCCGGGGCCGACCTCATGGCGGTGAAGGAGCTGCTCGGGCACGTCTCGCTCTCGACCACCCAGATCTACACGCACACCTCGGTGGAGCGTCTCAAGCGGATCTACCAGCAGGCGCATCCGCGGGCGGAGTAGGCGCGGGGCTCCCGGACCGCGTTCCGTGGCGATCGTGAAGGCAGCGGTGCCCGGCGGACGGCGTCTCCGGACTCCGGGCGCTAGAGCCGCAGCGCCTCCTCCGGCTCGATCGCCAGTCCGCGCCGCGCCGGACCGACCCCGGCCAGGAATCCGATGGTGAGGACGACGCCCACCCCGGTCGCCAGGGCGAGGAGGAGGGGCGAGGTCCCCGGTCGCCAGCCGTCCAGGATGAACTGCCGGAACATCGCGGCAACGATCGCCATCCCGAGGATCGCCCCCGCGATCAGCTGAGCCGCTGCACGCGTCCCGATCGTGCGGAGGATCGCACCCGGGGGCGCCCCCAGCGCCGTGCGAATCGCGATCTCGTGGGTTCGCTCCGAGATCGTGAAGGAGAGGAGCGCGTACGTGCCCGAGGCCGCGAGTGCGATGAGGACTCCGACCAGGACGCGCATCCCGAGGAAGACCCACCCGAAGACCTGGAGGTCGAAGGAGCGGGCGTCCGAGAGAAGGGAAACCTCCGCGACGATGGCGCGAGGGTCGATCTCGGTCGCGATCTCGCGAAGCCGGGGTGCGAAGGTGGTCGGATCCCCTTCGACGCGAATCGCCACCTTGGGGCGAAAGAGGTCCGCCGGGGAGGCGGGCAGATAGGCGACGGCGCGTGGTCGGACCGCCGTCCCGGAGTTCGCGATCCCTCCGACCACGCCGACGATCTCGCGCCACGGACCGGGCTCCCCGCTCGGCAGCCGCTGACGGATCTGCCGGCCCAGGGGGGAGCGACCCTCGAAGAACTCGTCGGCGAACTGCAGGTTGACCACGACGCCGGGGCGCTCCTCGGTCGCTTCACCTTCCCGGAAGCTCCGTCCCTGTCGCAGGGGCTGGTCCAGCGCCTCGAAGAAGCCCGGCAGCGCGCGGACGACGTCGCTGCGGCTCCCGGTCGCCTCTTCGGTCGGGGCGCTTCCGGCGACCTCCCAGACCGCCCGTCCCCGGTCCATCCCCGGGAAGGCGTCCGCCATCGCAACGCTGCGGACACCCGGCTCTCGAGCGAGTCGGGTCAGGAGCGTTCGGCTCGCCGCGTCGTTCGCGACCGCGTCGCCGAAGGGCGTGTCGAGCCCGCGCGCGGTCGGCACACGGAACTCCGCCACGAGGTACTCGTCGCCCTGCACGGTCCCCGACGTCTCGGCCGGCAACGCCCGCAGGACGGCGTCCGAGAAGGCGATAGCGAACCCGGAGATCACCACGGCGAGCGCCACGTCCGTGACGATCAGACCGGAGGCAACCCCTCCGAATCGGACGCCGGTCCTGCCCGCGCTCGCCTGCTGAATCGCCCGCTGGATCGATCCCCCGGTCACCCTGAGCGCGGGGAGGACTCCTACGATCGCCGCACAGAGCGCCGCGAAGACGAGCGCCTGAATCGAGGTGCCCCAGGTCACCCCGAGGTCGGCCCAGTAGGGGAGCTGGTCTCCGATGAAGGTCAGACGGGAGGCGACCTGATCCGCCACGACCAGCCCGAGACCGGCCGCGAGGACCGAGAGGACGAACGCCTCCACGACGAGCTGGCCGAC
This sequence comes from Longimicrobiales bacterium, assembly GCA_028280525.1. GTDB lineage: Bacteria > Gemmatimonadota > Gemmatimonadetes > Longimicrobiales > Gaopeijiaceae > Gaopeijia. The sequence continues at coordinate 15,258 of JANQLR010000127.1, read as the reverse complement.
GATGCGTGCCCGACCCGCGCCGAGCGCCGCCCTCACCGAGAGCTCACGTGCGCGCGTCGTCGTTCGCACCAGGAGGAGCATCGAGATGTTCACGCAGGCCACGACCAGGACCATCAGCGCGATCGCCTGGACGAAGTAGAAGCCGAGCTCGGCGCGCAGGCCACCGGGCCGGAGCCCGAAGAGCCCCTCGGTGAAGGGCACCAGCATCGGCACGAAGGCCACCTCCTCGTCGGCGCTCCGGCCGACGCGGCCGTCGCTGCGGGACTCGAGCACGCGGAACTCCGCAGCGGCCGCTTCCTCTCCGACGCCGTCGGCGAGCCTCCCGAAGACGATGGCCGACCGCGGGTCGACGGCCGGGTCCTCGCTCCGAAGGGGGAGCCAGAGGTGATCCTGGTAGGGGAAGCGGAAGCCCTCCGGCATCACCCCGATGACGTCGTGCGGCTCGCCTCCGATCCGCACCGTGCGCCCGAGGATCTCGGGGTCGGCGAGGAATCGGGTCCGCCAGAGGTCGTACCCCAGGATGACGACGTCCGGCGCACCCGGTCGTTCGTCCTCCGCGGTGAAGGCCCGTCCCATCACGGGCGCGACCTGAAGGGTCTCGAAGCCGGAAGCCGAGAGGATCGCGCCGGCGATGGTGGGGTCCTGATCGTCGCCCGAATCGAGGTTGTAGGTCGACCGAAGCACCGCGCCGATCGGTCGCACCGAGGTCAGGTTGGCCTGCCAGGAGGCCCAATCCGGGATACCGGTGTCGTCCCAGCTTCCGGCGACCGGGTCGAAGCGCTTGAGCACGCGAATCTCGTGGCCCTCCGGGACCGGGAGCTCCGCCTCGAACACGTCTGCGGCATGCCAGGGGGCGAGCCCGACGGGGATTCCGACCGCGAGAGAGAGGACCGTGGCCAGCGTCAGCCCCGGGTACTTCGCCAGCATGCGGATCCCCAGCCGCACGTCGATCCAGGAGGTCCGGAGGCTGCGGAGGCCGTCGAGTCCGAGGCGGGCGACCAGAAGTGGGGGGATCGACCCCAGGACCTGGGAGCGATACCAGCGTCGGGCGTCCCGCGGCGTCTCTCCGGCCACGATCCTCGATCTGTATTCGTCATCCAGGTCGCGTAGGAGGTCGTCACGGCTCGCCGGTCGAGCGATCCGGGCGAGGAGCGCGCGCAGGAGGCGAGGGGGCGGGGGCGCACTCATACCGAGTCCAGCTCCTCGAGGAGGGCGAGGCCCTCGGTCATCCGGGAGAGTGCCTCGATCCGGTCTCGCATCGCCTGGGCGCCGAGCGCGGTGATCCGGTACGCCTTCCGGGCGCGGCCGCCCGCGTCGATTCGAGCCTCCGGACGGGCCAGCCCCTTCCGCTCCAGCCGGTCGAGCGTGGCGTACACCGAACCGATCGTGACCGACCGCTCCGTCCGTGCCTCGATCTCCTGGCGCACCCGCATCCCGTACGCGTCGTCCTTCAGGCGAACGAGCGCCAGCATGACCAGATACTCGAACTCACCGAGGTGATCCCCGCGTGGCATCCCACTCCTCCCATCCCGGACCGTCGAATTCTACAAAGTCACGATGTTCGCATTTGTAGAAATCGTCAAGGGCGAGGGAGGGTGCTGACGCCTGGGGGATCCGGAGAGAGTTCTGCGAGTATGATGTGCGACAGTTGTCGCCTCTTCTCCGCCAGCTCGTGCCTGGACCACGCCTCCACACGGTCACCGTGCTTCCCGCTGGAACCGCCAGGGTCCGCCGGTGGACGGTGCTGCGCGTGCCCGGGTTCCTCGCCCTGCTGGGTGCCGCCGGGTGCGCCACGCTCTTCCCGCACCCGCCCATGCTCGAGCCACCCTCCGACGCACTCGGCTGCTGGTCCGTCGACTTCGACCCCGCGATTCGAGTGCTCGAGGACTCGCTGGAGTACCCGATCCCGAATCGACTCCATCTGGTCGATCTGCCGACGACGGCTGAGGGACGCTGGCACGCGTATCCCACGGCGCACGACGTGAAGATCACCTGGGTGGCGCACGATGCCTGGGGGCCCGCGTGGAGGCAGCTTCGCCAGCTGAAGTGGAACGAGAATCCTCGGGCGGCGCCGACCGGATATCGGAATCCCGGCGATACGATCCAGATTCACCTGCCCGGGCCTGTGTTCACGGTGACCTGGCGAGTGGCCGGAAGCTCCGAGCGAATGAGCGGCCGTGGCACTCGCTGGCTCGATCTGGAGCTCAACGACGACTTCGAGCGGAACGGCGTGGAGCGCCGCGACTACCGGGTCGAGATGACCCGGATGAGCTGTGAGGGCTTCGACCGGACGCTCCGCTAGCGCCCCGAACAACCCCGCGACGTCGCATCCCCCATTCCTGCCAACTCGGCAGCCCGTTAGCTTTGGGATCCCCCGAAAACGGCGGGAAGACGGGCACCCGACGCGGCACCGATCCTGCATTCGGACCCCCCGACAGCAACTCCCCCACGACACATTCGCACCCGCCGCCACGGCTCGCCGTGGCCGCCGGTGCTTCAGGAGCCGGAATGGACCGGAAGATCCGCGCGACCACCGTGGTCGCCGTACGGAAGGACGGGAAGGTCGCCCTCGGGGGCGACGGACAGGTGACGCTCGGCGACACCGTCATGAAGACGCACGCGATGAAGGTTCGGAAGATCGGGAACGGGAAGATCCTCACCGGATTCGCCGGCGCGGTCGCCGACGCCTTCACCCTCTTCGAGCGACTCGAGCAGAAGCTGGAGCGCTTCCCGGAGAACCTCACCAAGGCGGTGGTCGAGCTGGCCAAGGACTGGCGGACCGACCGCTTCCTCCGGCGGCTGGAGGCGATCCTGGTGGTCGCCGATCGCAACTCGCTCTTCCTGATCAGCGGAGACGGGAACGTCATCCAGCCGGACGACGCGATCGCGGCGATCGGCTCGGGCGGCTCCTACGCCCTCGCGGCCGCCCGCGCGCTGAAGGACCACTCGGACCTTCCCGCCGCCGAGATCGTGCGGGAGTCGCTGATGATCGCGGGCGACATCTGCATCTACACGAATCAGGACATCACCGTCCTCGAGCTCGAGACGGGAGGGGACGCGTGAGCGATTCGATTCACACCTCCGACGCCGACGCCCCGATGGACACGGTGTCGGCGGCGCCCCCCACGGGAGAGCCCTCGGGGGACGCCACGAGTGCGCAGCCCGCCGACGGAGCCGTCGCCCCCGCCTCCCCCGGGACGCCTCCCGGACGCGAGCCGTGGTACGACGACTGGCTCACCCCGCGCCAGATCGTGAAGGAGCTGGACACCTACATCATCGGGCAGGCGGACGCGAAGAAGGCGGTCGCGATCGCCCTGCGGAACCGGTGGCGGCGCCAGCGGGTGACCGATCAGATCCGCGACGAGATCACCCCGTCGAACCTCATTCTGATCGGCCCGACCGGGGTCGGGAAGACGGAGATCGCGCGTCGCCTGGCGCGCCTCGCCGGGGCGCCCTTCGTGAAGGTGGAGGCGAGCAAGTTCACCGAGGTCGGCTACGTCGGTCGCGATGTCGAGAGCATGATCCGCGACCTGGTCGACTCCTCGATCAACATGGTTCGCGCCGAGCGTGAGGACGATCTGGCCGAGTCCGCGGACTCGCGGGTCGAGGAGCGCCTGTTGGACCTTCTGTTCCCGGCCTCGGAGGATCCGACGCCGGAGCAGACGGAGGATGCGAGTGGGACCGCATCGATCTTCGTGGCGGGCCCGGGCGGCGTGTCCCAGGCGCCGGTCGACGAGGAGACCCGCACGCGGCGGGAACGCACCCGCGAGAAGCTCCGCGGCCTGCTGCGCGACGGGAAGCTCGAGGACCGCGAGGTCGAGATCGAGGTCACTCAGACCCCCAACATCGACGGGATGATGGTCCCGATGGGCTCGGAGGGGATGGACTTCGGCAACTTCGGCGAGATGCTGCAGGACATGCTCCCCAAGAAGACGAAGAGGCGCACCGTCCGCGTCTCCGATGCCCGCCGTCTCCTCTACCAGGAGGAGCTCGACAAGCTCGTCGACATGGACGAGGTGGTGAACGAGGCGCTCAACCGCGTCGAGGACATCGGGATCGTCTTCCTGGACGAGATCGACAAGGTCGCCGGCAACCAGGGCGGCGCCGGACCCGACGTCTCGCGCGAGGGGGTCCAGCGCGACCTCCTCCCGATCGTCGAGGGTTCGACCGTCCAGACGAAGCACGGCCTGGTCCGCACCGATCACATCCTCTTCATCGCGGCCGGAGCCTTCCACGTTTCGAAGCCGGCGGACCTGATCCCCGAGCTGCAGGGACGCTTCCCGATTCGAGTCGAGCTGCAGTCGCTTGGCGAGGAGGAGTTCGTCCGCATCCTGACCGAGCCGCGGAATGCGCTCACGAACCAGTACCGCGCCCTCATCGAGACCGAGGGAGGGAGCTTCGAGATCACCGAGGACGGGATCCGCGAGATCGCCCGCGTCGCGACGGAGCTCAACGACACGATGGAGAACATCGGCGCCCGGCGGCTGCAGACCGTCATGACGACCCTTCTGGAGGACGTCCTCTTCGATCTGCCCGAGGGCGATACGAAGACGATTCGCATCGATCGGGAGTTCGTCCGCGAACACCTCGATCGGATCGCGCACGATGAGGACCTGCGTCGCTACATCCTCTGACGTGCACGCCCCCGACTGGCCGCCCCTGACGGCTCCCGCCCACCGGACCCCATGACGACCCTTGCGACCAAGCGCGACTTCCTGACGCTGGACGATCTCACCCCCGAGGAGATCTTGGAGACGCTGGCGCTCGCGCGTCGAATGAAGGCCGGTGAACTCCGCGACACGCCGCTCGTCGGGAAGACGCTGATCATGATCTTCCGGAAGCACTCGACGCGGACGCGGGTCTCCTTCGAGATCGCGATGAACCAGCTCGGGGGGGACGCGGTCTTCCTGGCGGACCGGGATTCGCAGATGGGCCGCGGCGAGTCGCTCGAGGATACCGCCCGCGTCCTATCCGGCTACGGCGACGGCCTCATGGTTCGGACCTGGGGGCACGGCGAGCTGCAGATCTTCGCCGAGCACGCGGAGATCCCGGTGATCAACGGCCTGACCGATCTGGTGCACCCCTGCCAGATCCTCACCGATCTCCTGACGATGACGGAGATCTTCGGCGAACTCCAGGGCCGTACGGTGGCGTGGGTCGGCGACGGCAACAACGTCGCGAACTCGTGGCTCCGCGCCGCTCGGATGATGGACTTCCGGCTCCGCGTCGCCTGCCCGGAGGGGTACGCTCCGGACGAGGCGGTCTCCGCCTGGGCCTCCGAGACGGGGCACGCCGAGTTCATCGCCGATCCGGCCGAGGCGGTCGAGGGGGTGGACGTGGTCGTGACCGACACCTGGGTCTCGATGGGGCAGGAGGTCGAGCACGCGATCCGCGAGGCGGCCTTCACCCCGTACCGGGTGACCTCCGAGCTCATGGCGCGCGCCTCCGACGACGCCGTCTTCATGCACTGCCTCCCGGCCCACCGGGGCCACGAGGTCGACGCCGAGGTCATCGACGGCCCGCGCTCCGTCGTGATCCAGGAGGCGCACAATCGCCTCCACGCCCAGAAGGCCCTCCTCGTCCGGCTCCTGGCCTGACCCCGACCCCTCCACCACTCACCGGCTCCAGCCACCCCACGCCTTCATGACCGACTCGACCCTCCGGCACACCCCGCTCCACGACGCCCACGTCGCCCTCGGCGCCAAGATGGTCCCCTTCGCCGGCTTCTCGATGCCGGTCCAGTACCCCACCGGGATCACCGCAGAGCACAACGCCGTCCGCGAGGCCGCAGGCCTCTTCGACGTCTCGCACATGGGCGAGTTCGAGCTTCGCGGGCCGGACGCGCTGGCCCTCATCCAGCGGGTCACCGTCAACGATGCGTCGAAGATCGAGGTCGGGCAGGCACAGTACTCGGCGATGACGAACGAGCGGGGCACGATCCTCGACGATCTGATCATCTACCGCCGCGCGGACCGCTGGCTCCTGGTGGTGAACGCCTCGAACCGGGAGAAGGACTGGGCCTGGATCGAATCGCGCGCGGGCGGGATGGACGTCGAGATGGTGGACCTCTCGGACGACACCGCCCTCCTGGCTCTTCAGGGGCCCCGCTCCCGCGAGATCCTCCAGGGGCTGGTCGACCTCGACCTGGACGAGGTCGGGTACTACCGCTTCGCCGAGGGGCACGTCGATGGCGTCCCGGCGATGATCTCCGCGACCGGGTACACGGGGGAGGACGGCTTCGAGCTCTACCTCCCGGCCGCCTTCGCCCCGGACGTCTGGGCCGCCCTCCTGAAGGCCGGGGAGCCGTTCGGCCTCATCCCGGCCGGGCTCGGCGCGCGCGATTCGCTCCGCCTCGAGGTCGGCTACGCGCTCTACGGCAACGACCTCGACGACGAGCACACGACGCTCGAGTCCGCGCTCGGATGGATCACCAAGCTCGACCAGGGCGACTTCGTCGGGCGGGAGGCGCTCGCCGCTCAGAAGGAGGCCGGCGTCCAGCGCCGGCTCGTCGGGATGCGCCTCACCGAGCGGGGCTTCCCCCGTCCGGGGTATCGGGTGCTCGCCGGGGGCGAGCCGGTCGGCGTGGTCACCTCGGGGACGATGAGCCCCTCCCTCGGCGTCGGCATCGCGATGGGCTTCGTCGCCGTCGCGCACGCCAAGGCGGGGTCCGAGGTGGAGATCGAGATCCGGGGGAAGGGCGTGCCCGCGGTGGTTCAGCGCCCGCCCTTCTACACGGAGGGGTCGATCCGGCGATGAGCCTCCGCGTGGCGGTGCTGACGGTGAGCGACGGGTGCGCGGCCGGGGTCCGGGAGGACCGGAGCGGAGGGCGCATCGTCGAGTGGATCGGGGCCGGAGGTCACGTCCTCGCCGCCCGCGCTGTCGTCCCCGACGAGGCGCTCGACATCACCCGCGCCCTCCTCGACTGGGCGGACGGGGGCGCAGTGGATCTGATCCTGACCACCGGCGGCACCGGGTTCGGTCCGCGCGACGTGACGCCGGAGGCGACGCTCCCCGTCCTCGAGCGACGCGCCGACGGGCTCGCCGAGGCCATTCGCCGCGCCGGAGAGGAGAAGGTCCCGACCGCACCCCTGTCGCGGGCGCTCGTCGGATCCCGGGGCCGCGTCCTGATCGCGAACCTGCCCGGCTCTCCGGGGGGCGTGGCGGACGGCCTCGCCGTCCTCGGACCCCTCGTGGAGCACGTCCGCGACCTCCTGAACGGGGACACGGAGCAGGGCTGACCGCGTCTTCGTGTCGACCCCCGCCCTCGACCGCGCCGGGCGGCTTCGCTCCGCGCTCGAGGCGGAGGGACTCCGGGTCGAGCTGGTCACCCCGTCGGAGGAGATCGCCGACCGCGAGGACGGCGGCCTCCTGATCCTGACCGGGGGGACCGCACCGGAGGCGCCCGCGCCCCTCCTCCTTCAGGCGCGCGAGCGGGCCGAACTCCCGGTCATCGCCGTCCTCGAGGCGGGTGCGGTCGAGGAGCCGCACGCCCCGGGGATCGAGGAGATCTTCCCCGAGACGGCGCCACCCTCCGAGATCGGGCTGATCGCCCGACGCCTCGTGGAGCGGCACCGGTTGCAGGAGATCACCGGGATCGTCGGGGAGAGCGATGCGATCCGAGAGGCACTCGAGCGCGTCGTCCAGATCGCCCCCGTGCAGAGCACCGTGCTCATCAACGGCGAGTCGGGGACCGGGAAGGAGCTGATCGCGCGCGGGATCCACGCCCTGTCGCCGAGAAAGCACCGCCCCTTCATCGCGGTGAACGTCGCCGCGCTCAGCGACACCCTCCTGGAGAGCGAGCTCTTCGGGCACGAGAAGGGTGCCTTCACCGGAGCCGTCGACTCCCGCCGCGGCCTCTTCGAACTCGCCGACAAGGGGACGATCTTCCTCGACGAGATCGGGGAGATGCCGCTCGCGACGCAGACCAAGCTCCTGCGGGTTCTCGAGGAGCGGGAGTTTGCCCGGGTCGGCGGCGAGAAGATGATCGAGGTCGACGTTCGCATCATCGGGGCGACGAACCAGGAGTTGCGGCGGCTCGTGCAGCTCGGCGACTTCCGGAAGGACCTCTACTACCGGCTGAACGTCCTCCGCATCGAGCTCCCCCCGCTCCGCGAACGCCCTGAGGACATCCCGCGGCTCGTCCACCACTTCGTCCGCGAGATCACCGAGCGGAACGGACGTCCCTTCTACGGGATCTCCCCCGAGGGGATGCAGCTCCTGAGAGAGCACCGCTGGCCCGGCAACGTCCGCGAGCTGCGCAACCTCGTCGAGTCGATGGTCGTGCTGGCACCCGGTCGCGAGATCCGACCCTCGGACATCCCCGACGAGGTCCGCTCTCCGGGGCGGGGAGGCGACCTGCTCCCCGCGCCGATCCCGCGCGCCGAAGACGCGGGCGGTGGCGGGGCCTCGCGCGAGCAGATGGAGTTCATCTTCCGCACCCTCGTCGATCTGCGGATGGACGTCGACGACCTGCGGAAGGAGTTCGACCGCTACCAGCGACAGATCGAGGAACCCCGCTGGCCCGCTGCGGAGATCGGCGGACCCGTGCGGTCCGTCGAGCCGGTCCCGCCCCCCTCACCGGCGATCGACGGACCGATCTGGGAGGTCGACGCCGAGTCCGGAGTCGCCCTGCCGATCCCCCCGACCGGGGCGGAGCCGGGCGCCGAAGGGCGTCCCGCAGGAGCGCCCGGGGCGGAGGTCGACGAGGGCGCCGTCGTGTACCGGCCGGGGATGACGATGGAGGAGATGGAGCGCGAGGCGATCGTGGCTGCCCTCCGCGAGGTCGACGGCAACCGGCGGAAGGCTGCCGAGCTGCTCGGCATCGGCGAGCGGACCCTCTACCGGAAGATCCGGAAGTTCGAGCTGGAGGACTGAGGGCCACCACCTGCCCGTCCCCGCACCCGTCCCCGCTCCACCTGTACCCGTGTCAGGATCGAGGCCCATCCGGCCCCGGTGACCGCACGGTAGCGCACCCGGAACTCCCGCTCGAGGTCGATGGCGGGGAAGAGGAAGACCGCGCTCGCCGGCTCGCGCTGCTCCAGCCGTCCGGTCCCCCACCGGCTCGTCACCCCGACCACCCGCGTCGGTCTCAGAAGGCTGCCGTCCTGCTCCAGGAGGAGGTCCGACTGCTCGTAGAGGACGCCCAGACTCTCGGTGAAGAAGGAGACCAGGAAGAGCGAGCCCCCCTCCGCCGGCTCCCCCAGGCGCGCGAGCGCTCCCAGACGGTCGGCGGCGTCCGGGACGAGGAGGCGCAGGAGGTCTTGGCGGAGCGGGACCACCTCGATGCGGAGGGGCCCGTCGAAGAAGCCGATCGTGAGTTCGTCGGGCCGGAGTCGCCCGAAGCCCTCGGGGAGGTCGGCGAGCTCCGGCGGGATGCCGTCGACGGGCGGTGGAGGGTCGGGGCGCACCCCGGCCTCCGGGAGGGTGGCGCAGGCGCAGAGCGCACCCAGGAGGATCCCCGAGGCCGCCCGCTTCATCCCGCGGGCTCCCGCTCCGACCTCCGTCCCCGTGGAACTGCGCCCGTCACTCGTCCATCTCCAGCAGCTCGGTGATCGAGGCGAGGAGCTCGTCGCGCCCCTCCCCCGTCTTCGAAGAGAAGGGAAGGAGCTGCTCGGCGTCCACACCGAGGGCGGCCACCGCGTCCTTCACCGCCTTCGCCCGCTCGCGGGGCTTCAGCTTGTCGACCTTGGTCAGGACGATGAGCGTCGGCAGCCCGATGTCGGCGAGGAACTCGATCATCTCCAGATCGGACTCGGTCGCGCCCCGCCGCGAGTCGATCAGCTGCACGATCCCGCGCAGCCCCTCCTCACGTCGCAGGTACCCCTCGATCAGCCCCCGCCAGGCGTTCCGCATCGTCTTCGGGACCTTGGCGTAGCCGTACCCGGGAAGGTCGACGAGGTAGAAGACGTCGTTCACCGAGAAGAAGTTGATCGCCTGCGTCTTCCCCGGCGTCGCGGAGACGTGCGCGATCCGGTTCCGGGTCCGACGCAGGAGGGTGTTGATCAGCGAGCTCTTGCCAACGTTCGACCGACCGCTGAAGGCGACCTGGGGGAGCGAGCCCGGGAGGGGGCCGTCCGGCGTCGCCACCGTTCCCGCGTACTCGACGGATCGGATCGTCAGGATGTCGCCGCCGCCCTCGCCGGACACCGCTCAGCCTCCTGCCGAGGGGGTGGGGACCGACGCGGGGTCGGCGGCGCTCGGTCCCCGGGCGACCGATCCCGCCGCATCGCCCGCCTCCGCACTCGCCGACTCCGCGCCGCCGCGGGCCACCGGCAGCCCCGGGAGCGCGACCCGCAGCACCTCGTCCATCGACCCGACCGGCGCAAATCGGAGCCCGTCCCGGACCTCCTCCGGAAGGCGCTCCAGCTCGGCGACGTTCGCCTCCGGAAGGACCACCGTCGCGACCCCCCGGCGCAGCGCCGCGACCGCCTTCTCACGGATCCCGCCGACGCCCAGCACCCGACCTCGGAGCGTGATCTCTCCGGTCATCGCAACGGTTGCCGTGGTCGGGACGCCGGTCAGCGCCGAGACGAGGGCGACCGCCATCGTGATCCCCGCCGAGGGCCCGTCCTTCGGGGTCGCGCCCTCCGGGATGTGCACGTGGACGTCGATGCGCCGGTGGAAGTCCGGGGCGAGCCCCAGCGCGGCGGCGCGCGAGCGGGCGTACGTCACCGCGGCGAAGGCCGACTCGCGCATGACCTCGCCGAGCGTTCCCGTGAGGCGGATCTCTCCCTTGCCGGGGACGACCGCGACCTCCACGTCGAGCATCTCGCCACCGGCCGCGGTCCAGGCGAGTCCGTTCGAGATCCCGACCCGGTCGACGGCTCCGGCGGACTCCTCCTCCGGGTACGGCGCCGGGCCGAGGAGTTCCTTGAGCATCCCCGCCTCGATCCGGTGGACCGCTCCATCGCCCGCGCTCACGATGGTCGGCTCCGTCCCGTCCACGATGCCGCGGGCGAGCTTGCGGGCGACGCGGGAGATGCGCCGGTCCAGCTCGCGGACCCCCGCCTCCCGGGTGTAGCGGCGGAGGATCGCCTGGATCGCGTCGCCGCTCAGCTCGACCGAGCCCTCGCGGAGTCCGTGCCGGGCCGCCTGTCGCGGCCAGAGGAAGCGTTCGGCGATGATCCGCTTCTCGGTGTCGAGGTAGCCCGGGATCCGGATGACCTCCATCCGGTCGCGCAGCGCCTCGGGGATCCCCTGGAGGGTGTTCGCCGTCGCGATGAAGAGGACGTCCGAGAGGTCGTAGTCGAGCTCCAGGTAGTGGTCGGTGAAGCTCCGGTTCTGCTCCGGATCGAGAACCTCCAGGAGTGCTGCGGCCGGATCGCCGTGGGCATCGAAGGCCATCTTGTCGACCTCGTCCAGGAGGAAGACCGGGTCCACCGTACCGACCTTCCGCATGCCCTGAACCACCCGACCCGGCAGCGCGCCCACGTAGGTCCGGCGGTGGCCGCGGATCTCGGCCTCGTCGCGCACGCCTCCCAGCGAGACCCGCACGAAGTCGCGCCCGAGCGCCTCCGCGACCGAGCGTCCGAGCGAGGTCTTGCCGACACCCGGAGGACCGACCAGACAGAGGATCGGGCCCGGCAGCTCCTCGACGAGCGAGAGGACCGCGATGTGATCGAGGATCCGGTCCTTCACCTCGTCCAGACCGAAGTGCGCCTCGTCCAGGATCCGGGTCGCGGCGCCCACCTCCGCGATCCGTGCGCTCCGCCGCGACCAGGGCAGCGACAGGATCCAGTCCAGGTAGGTGCGGATGACGGCGGCCTCGGGGGCGGCCGGGTTGATCCTCTGCAGCCGGATCAGCTCGCGCTCGGCCCGTTCGCGGGCCTGCGCCGGGAGGCCGGCGGCCTCGATGGCGGCGGCGAGTTCGGCGCCCTCCGCACTCTCCCCCAACTCCGACTGGATCGCCTTGAGCTGCTCGTTCAGATAGAACTGCTTCCGGTCCCGGTCCATCTGGAGCTGGATCTGCTCGTCGAGCTTCTCCTCGATCCGGAGGATCTCCAACTCGCGCGCGAGCACGTCGCGCAGCTCCTCCAGGTGGCTCTGCAGGCCCCGGGTCTCGAGGAGCGTCTGCTTCTCCGGTGGGGTGAGGAGCAGGTGGCCGGAGATGAGGTGCGCGAGACGAACGCGGTCCCGCGTCTCCAGGAGCGTCTCGGCGAGGTCCGCGGGGACACGGTCATTCAGCCGGGCGTAGTGCTCGAAGTGCTTCGCGACCGTCCGGGTGAGCGCCTCCGTCTCCGGGCCGGGTGCGCCGGCCTCGCGCTCCTCCGCCGCGTGCAGGGAGACCCGCGCCTGAAAGTGCTCGGTCCCCGGCAGGAAGCGCTCGAGCACGACCCTCCCAAGCCCCTCCAGCACCACCCGCGCCGTCCCGTCGGGGAGGGTGGTCGTCTCCACGATCCGAACGAGCGTGCCGATCCCGAAGAGATCCTCCGGCTCGGGCGAGTCGACCTCGGCGTCGCGCTGGGCGACCAGGACCAGGATCTGGTCCCTGCCCCGGGCGTCGTCGAGCGCGGAGAGCGACTTCGGCCGCCCGATCAGGAGGGGCAGCACCATGTAGGGGAAGAAGACCAGGTCGCGAAGCGCGATGACCGGGAGTTCCGGAGAGAACTCGACGACTTCGTCGACGCGGGTCAGGTGCGGCATGCGATCGCGAGAGGGGGGACGGAGAGGGGCAGGAGCGCACCGTCCGGTGCCCGGCCGGGGAGATCGTAGACCGGGAAACGTCTGTGGGGAAGTCCCGTCCGGCCGTGAATCCGATCGGATCTGTGGTCCGGATCAGGCCTCGAGCCGACGCTCCTCGGACTCCGGGTGCAGCACGAGGAGGGGCGGCACGCCCTGTTCGACGCTCTCCACCGTCACCACCACCTCGCGGACGTCACCGCGGGACGGGATCTCGAACATCACGTCGCGCATGACGTCCTCGATCACCGACCGGAGACCGCGTGCGCCCGTCTCCCGCTCGATCGTCTTCTTGGCGATCGAACGGATCGCCTCCCGATCGAAGGTGAGGCCGATCCCCTCGAGCTCGAACATCTTCTGGTACTGCTTGATGAGAGCGTTCTTCGGCTCGGTGAGGATCCGCACCAGCGCGTCCTCGTCGAGCGCCTCGAGCGCCACGGAGACCGGGAGTCGGCCGACCAGCTCGGGGATGATCCCGAAGCGCTGCAGGTCTTCCGGCTCGACGTGCGAGAGAAGCTCGTCGCGATCGTCGATCCGCGACTCCTCGTCGGCGAAGCCGATCGCGCGCTGACCCACCCGCGCCTCGATCACCTTCTCGAGGCCGTCGAAGGCCCCGCCGCAGATGAAGAGGATGTTGCGGGTGTTGATCTGGATGTACTCCTGCTGCGGGTGCTTCCGGCCACCCTGCGGCGGCACGGAGGCGACCGTCCCCTCGAGGATCTTCAGGAGGGCCTGCTGGACCCCCTCGCCGGAGACGTCCCGGGTGATCGACGGGTTCTCGCTCTTCCGAGCGATCTTGTCCATCTCGTCGATGTAGACGATACCGCGCTCACAGTCCGCGATGTTGTAGTCCGCCGCCTGCAGGAGCCGCACGAGGATGTTCTCCACGTCCTCCCCGACGTACCCCGCCTCGGTGAGCGTCGTCGCGTCGGCGATGGTGAAGGGGACGTGCAGCGAGCGCGCGAGCGTCTGGGCCAGGAGCGTCTTGCCGACCCCGGTCGGACCGATGAGCAGGATGTTCGCCTTGTCGATCTCGACCTCGTCGAGGACGCCGCCGGCGTTCACCCGCTTGTAGTGGTTGTAGACCGAGACCGCGAGGGCGCGCTTCGCGTCCTCCTGCCCGATCACGTACTCGTCGAGGATCCCCTTGATCTCCTCGGGCGTCGGGTTCGGGAGCGTCTGTTCGGTCTGCTCCCGGTCCTCCTCCTCCGCGAGGATCTCGTTGCAGAGGGAGATGCACTCGTTGCAGATGTAGACCGACGGTCCACTGATGAACTTCTTGACGCTGTCCTTGGACTTGCCGCAGAAGCTGCAACGGAGATGCTTGTCACTCGACATGTTCGGTCCTTCCCCAGTACAGGCTGGAGCCCGGCGCCCGGGCTCCGAAGCTGTTACTCGTCGTCGTCAGCCGACTTCAATGTGGTAGTATCGGCAGGGGTCTCGCCACTCCCAACCGGTCCCGTGATCACCTGGTCGATGAGACCGTACTCCGCCGCCTCTTCGGGCGACATGAAGCGGTCGCGGTCGACGTCCTGCGCGATCTGCTCGACGGACTGACCGGTGTGCTTGGCCAGCACCTTGTTCAGGCGCTGCCGGATGTCGAGGATCTCGCGCGCCTGGATCTCGATGTCCGCCGCCGTTCCCTGCGAGCCGCCGGACGGCTGGTGAATCATGATCCGGGCGTTCGGGAGGGCGTGCCGCTTCCCGGGCTCACCCGCGGTCAGGAGCACGGCCCCCATCGAGGCCGCCATTCCCACGCAGTAGGTGTGCACCGGCGCCCGCATGTGCTGCATCGTGTCGTAGATCGCCATCCCGGCGTAGACGTGCCCGCCGGGGGAGTTGATGTACATGTGCACTGGGCGGGTGGGGTCCTCGGCGTCGAGGAAGAGGAGCTGCGCCACGATGATGTTCGCGACGTTGTCGTCCACCCCCGTACCGAGGAAGACGATGCGGTCCATGAGGAGCCGGGAGAAGATGTCGTAGCTCCGCTCACCGCGGCTGGTGCGCTCGATGACGTACGGCGGGTAGATGGCCATGCTCTCGGGTGGGGTGTGCGCCCGTCGGCGCGTTCCGGGTGTGCGACGAACGGGGTCGTCGCGGACTCTTCAACGAGGTCGGGTCACGCTCCGTCGACGATCTCCGACTCCGACTTCAGGTACTCGAACACCTTCTGCTCCGTCAGCTCGCGCTCGATCTGCTCGAGCCGTCCCGACTTCTGGAAGCGACCGTAGACCTCGGAGGCGGAGGTGTCGTTCGCCTCCGCGATCTTCTCGATCCGATCGTCCACGTCGTCCTCCGTCGCGGCGAGCTCCTTCGCCTCCGCGACCTTCTCGATCACCAGCATCCTCTTCACGGCGCGCTCCGCCTCGGGGCGGAACTGCTCCCGGACCACCTGCATCCGCTCGTCGTTCGGATCGACCTGTCCCTGCCCGGCCTGGCCGAGGACCGAGTCGATGTACCGGTCGACCATCGAGCCGGGCACGTCGAAGGGGTTGGCGTCGATGATCGCGTCCAGGAGCTGCCCGCGGACCGCGCCCTCGGCCTGGTCGTTCGCCTCCTTCTCGAGATCCTCGCGGATTC
>JANQLR010000123.1 GCA_028280525.1 Longimicrobiales bacterium | reverse complement strand
CGCGCGGTCTTCCGGGAGGGCGGAACGGTCACCGCCGGCAACGCCTCGGGAATCAACGACGGCGCGGCCGCGCTCCTGATCATGACGGCGGCGAAGGCGGCCGAACTCGGCCTCGAGCCGATGGCCCGCCTCGTGAGCGGGGCGGTCGCCGGGGTCGAGCCGCACCGCATGGGGATCGGGCCGATCCCCGCGACCCGAATGGCGCTCGACCGCGCCGGGTGGAGCGCGGACGACCTCGACCTCGTCGAGCTCAACGAGGCCTTCGCCGCCCAGGCGATTCCCTGCATGGAGGAGCTCGGACTCGATGCCGAGCGCGTGAACGTCAACGGAGGCGCGATCGCGCTGGGGCACCCGGTCGGGTGCTCGGGCGCCCGCATCCTCACGACGCTCGTCCACGAGATGAAGCGCCGCGACGCCCGGAAGGGGCTCGCCACGATGTGCATCGGCGTGGGACAGGGGATTGCGACGCTGGTGGAGCGGTCGTGAGGGCCGCCCTGCCGTCCCGCAGCCCCCACCCCGCCCTGGGGCGTTCAGATTCACTCCGCACGCCGGGCGACACCATGGATCGAAGCGCCAGATGACCGAAGCGACCCTCCCCCAGATCCGCCGCGTCGCCGTCCTCGGCGCCGGCACGATGGGCCACGGTATCGCGCAGGTGTGCGCGATGGGCGGCTACACCACGGCCCTCTACGACCTCGACCTCGCCACCGTCATCGCGGGCCACGAGAAGATCCGGAAGAACCTCGAGAAGGGGGTACAGCTCGGGAAGGTCGCCGACGCGACCCGCGAGACCGCGATCGCAGCACTGCGCACGACCACCGACCTCGCCGAGGCGTGCGAGGAGGTCGACCTGGTCATCGAGGCCGCCCCGGAGTCGATGGAGCTGAAGAAGCGCATCTTCTTCGACGTCGAGGGGCACGCCCCCGAGACCGCGACGCTCGCGACGAACACCTCGTCCCTCTCGATCACCGAGATCGCCACGGCGCTCCGCGACCCCACCCGCCTGCTCGGGCTGCACTTCTTCAACCCGGTCTTCATCATGAAGCTGGTCGAGGTCGTGCACGGGGAGGCGACCGGTGCCGACCATCTGGAGCGCGCGATCACCTTCGTCGCCCGGATCGACAAGGAGCCGATCACGGTGAAGGACACCCCGGGCTTCGCCTCGTCGCGCCTCGGCGTCGTCCTCGGGATGGAGGCGATCCGCATGGTCGAGGAGGGGGTCGCTTCGGCGAAGGACATAGACACCGCAATGGAGCTCGGCTACCGGCACCCGATGGGGCCGCTCAGGCTGACCGACCTGGTCGGACTGGATGTCCGCCTGGGCATCGCCTCCTATCTGCACCGGACGCTGGGCTCCGAGGCCTTCCGTCCTCCCGAGCTGCTGAAGCGGATGGTCGAGGAGGGGAAGCTCGGGAAGAAGAGCGGCGAGGGCTTCTACGACTGGAGAGAGGGATGAGCGAGGAGCACGCCGCGAACGAAGGGGTGGGCGAGCACACCGACGGCCGGGTGCCCCCGACCGGACCCACCGAACCCGAGGCGCCCGCCCCACCCTTCCGGCTCGAGGTCCGAGACGACCACATCGCCGTCGTCACCCTCGACCGCCCCGAGAAGCTGAACGCGCTCAACCGGGAGGTACGCCAGGGGCTGATGGCGCTCTTCGACGACCTCGCCGAAGACGATCGCGTCCGCGTCGTCGTCATCCACGGCTCGGGCGAGAAGGCCTTCGTCGCCGGGGCGGACATCACCGAGTTCGCCGCCCGAACCGCCGAGGAGCAGCGCGAGGTCTATCGCCACCGCCGCATCTACGAGACGGTCGCGGACTTCCCGAAGCCGGTCATCGCCGCGATCCACGGCTTCTGCATCGGGGGCGGCTCCGAGCTCGCCCTCGCCTGCGACGTCCGCGTGGGCGACCGCACGGCCCGAATCAGCCAGGCCGAGATTCGCATCGGGCTTCTCCCGGGGGGCGGGGGGACGCAGCGGCTCGCCCGCCTCGTCGGGCGCGGACACGCGACGCTGATCTCGCTGACCGGCGACTTCGTGGAGGCCGAGGAGGCGCACCGGATCGGCTACCTCGACGTCCTCGTCGACGAGGGCCAGCAGCTGGAGAAGGCGCTCGAGCTCGCCGGTCGGATGGCGCGCTGGAGCCCGATCTCGCTCCGACTCGGGAAGCAGGCGATCCGGAACGCGTACGAGATGCCGCTCGCCGAGGGGCTGGCCGCGGAGAAGGAGCTCTTCCTCGAGGCCTTCGGCTCGGAGGACGGCCGCGAGGGCGTGCGCGCCTTCATCGAGAAGCGGAAGCCCGAGTTCCGGGGCCGGTGAGCCTCCGCACCGTCCGCATCGGCGCGGGAGTCGTCTACCTCCTCGCCCTCGCCGCCCTCACCTGGCCGGTCCTGACCCGGGTGAACCAGGTCGAACCACAGATCCTCGGCCTCCCCTTCCACATGGCGTGGTTCGCCGGGTGGATCGTCGTCACCTTCGTGACGCTCCTGATCGTCGACCGCTTCGAGACCGCGGCGGAGGAGGAGGACCGGTCCTGATGGAGCGCTGGCAGGTCGTCACCGCGATCCTCGTCGCCTACCTGGGAGTCACCCTCGGGATCGGGCTGATCTCCGGCCGCCGCGCGTCGAAGTCGGTCACCGGGTACGTCGCCGGCGACCGCGACTTCGGTCTCCTGGTCATGTACTTCGTGACCGGCGCCTCCGTCTTCTCCGCCTTCGCCTTCCTCGGGGGGCCGGGGTGGGCGTACTCCCGGGGCGCCGCGGCCTTCTACATCCTCGCCTACGGCGTCCTCGGGATGTTCCCCTGGTACTGGGTGGGTCAGAAGGTGGCCGCGACCGGACGGAGCGAGGGCTTCGTCACGCAGGCCCAGCTGATCACCGGACGCTTCCCGTCGCGGACCCTCTCCGTCCTGATCGCCGTCCTCTCGGTCGCCGCCTTCATCCCCTACATCACCCTTCAGATGCGGGGGGCCGGGATCGTGATCGAAGCGGTGACGGAGGGACACATCCCGCTCTGGGCCGGCGCTGCGCTCGCCTACGGGATCGTCGTCGTCTACGTCCTGACCTCGGGCGTCGCCGCCGTCGGGTGGACGAACACCTTCCAGGGGATCTTCATGGTCGCGATCGCCTGGACGCTCGGCCTCTGGCTGCCCCGGCGGATCTATGGCGGAATCGGCCCGATGTTCGACCGGATCGCCACGGAGCGCCCCGAACTCCTCGAGATGCCGGGGCTCACCGCGACGGGCGACCCGTGGAGCTGGGGAGCCTTCACGTCGGCCATTCTGGTGAGTGCGATCGGGATCTCGATGTGGCCCCACCTCTTCATGAAGGCCTTCACGGCGAAGGACGCCCGAACCCTTCGCCGGACGGTCATGCTCTTCCCCACCTTCCAGCTCTTCCTGATCCCGGTCTTCCTGATCGGCTTCGCGGGGGTCTTCTACGTCGCCCCCGATCAGCTGCCGGGCGGGAACGTCGACTTCGTGCTCCCGACGATGATCCTGCAGACGGAGCTCCCGGCGCTGGTCGTCGGACTCTTCTGCGCCGGGGCGCTCTCGGCCTCGATGTCGACGGGGGACGCCCTCCTGCACGCTGCGGCCTCCGTCACGATCGAGGACGGGGTCGCACCGCTGCGCCCCCTCGACGACCGGGCGGCGACCCGTGCGATGCGCGTCCTCGTCGTCCTCTTCGGGGTGGTGGCGTACAGCTTCGCCGTCTGGGGCGGGAGCTCACTCGTCGTCCTCCTCCTCACCTCGTACGGGATCATCGCCCAGCTGGCCCCCCCGGTGATCGCCGCGCTCTACTGGAAGCGGGCGACGACGGCGGGGGCGCTGAGCGGGATGATCGCGGGCTCGGGGGCGGCGCTCTTCTTCTACTTCAACCCCGGGCTCCGTATCCTGGAGCTGCACGAGGGACTCCTGGGGCTGGCGGTGCACCTGGTGGTGCTCATCGGCGTCAGCCTCGCCACCTCGCCGCAGGAGCCCGACCACGTGAACCGCTTCCTCGCCCCCGGCGCCTCGCCAGCGCAGCCCGAGCCCGCGACGCCATGACCGACGCCGCCCCCTCCGACCGCCCCGACACCCCGGGCGACCTCGACGCCCCGGGCCGGCTCGACGCCGCGCGGGAGCGCATTCTCGAGGTGGACGAGGCGCTCGTCCGCCTCTGCGGAGAACGGCTCGAACTGGTCCTGGAGATCGGGCGGGCGAAGTCCGAGATGGGGAAGCCCGTCCTCGACCCTGCCCGCGAGGCGGCCGTCGTCCGCCGGGCGGCGGAGCGCGCCCGGGAGCTGGGCGTCGACCCGGAGCTCGTGCGCGACGTGATCTGGCGGATCATCGACGCGGCGCGTCAGGCGCAGGAGGGGACGTCGAGCTGGGGGCCTCCGCCGAGCGAGCGAGGGGCCTAGGGCGAACGAGGGGACACCAGGGCAAGCGCCCCCTCACCGAATCCCCTCGAGGCGCGGCTACCCCTCCTCCAGCCGCAGTTCGAACCACCGCATCGGGTCTCCGTCGAGCCCGAGCTCGAACCCCTTGAAGCTCCCTTCCTCGAGTTCGGCGAACTCCTCGAAGCTGGAGGCGACCTCGACCTTGACCACCACGCCCGGCATCAGGTCGCACAACACCCATCCACCGAGTGCATCGGTCTCGACTTCCCAGCTGCCGCTCTGCTCGCCCTCGATCGCGATGCCCTCCGGCGCGCTCCACAGCACACGGATTGCGGCGCCCGCGACCCCCAGACCGTCCGGGTCGAGAACGACCCCGCCGATTCGCACCGGCGGGTAGGCGAGCTCGTCCCTGGAGCGCGTGTCGGTCGGGCTCCCGACCGGGACCTCGCCGCACCGCTCCGCGAGCACCTGGTCCCGGGTCGGCAGACGGACCTGACCGACGTTCGTGCGTGACCCGGCCTGAACCGGGA
>JANQLR010000106.1 GCA_028280525.1 Longimicrobiales bacterium | reverse complement strand
CGCGCGTCAGGAGGAACTGGGCGAAGCTCCCCTGGATGTGGTCGGCACCCTCGCTCTGCGCCTCGCGAACGGCGGCGCGCACGTCGTCGTCCACGAACTCGTCCGCGTCGACCCAGCACCACCACGTTTCGCGGGGGACGTGCGCCCGGAGGAGCTGCCAGACTCGCCTCCGCACCGGCTCGCACGGTTCCGGGCGTGGCCAGTCGGGGAGGCGGACGACGTGGGGACTCTCGGCGACGACCTCTTCCACCACCCCCTGCGTCGAGTCCGTGCTGCCGACGTCGACCACCACGACCAGATCGAGCTGCGAGGCCGCGTGGCGAAGGGACTCTCCGAGGATGTCCGCCTCGTTGCGAACCACGGAGACGCCGATCAGGTGGGGGGTGCTCATGGGGCGAAGGCTCTCGCCCCTCTCGCCGTCGAGCAACCGCCGGGGCGCGACAGGGCCGGTGCACGGTCGATTGCGGGCACCCGTCGCGCCGCCCAGCTTCGCCCCGAACCCCGCGACCCCGTCCCGCCCCGGAGCGATCATGCCCCGTCCCGTCACCCTCTTCACCGGCCAGTGGGCCGACCTTCCCCTCGATACGCTGGCGGAGAAGGCCCGGGCGTGGGGATACGACGGGCTCGAACTCGCCTGCTGGGGAGACCACTTCGACGTCGTCGCGGCCACCGAAGACCCCGACTACTGCACCAAGAAGCGGGATCAGCTCGCGCAGTACGATCTCGAGTGCCACGCGATCTCCAACCACCTGGTCGGTCAGGCGGTGTGCGACCCGATCGACGAGCGGCACCGCTCGATCCTCCCCGAGCACGTCTGGGGCGACGGCGAGCCCGCCGGGGTGCAGGCGCGGGCTGCGGAGGAGATGAAGCGCACCGCCCGCGCCGCGTCGGATTTCGGGGTCCCGGTCGTGAACGGCTTCACCGGAAGCCCGATCTGGCACCTGCTCTACTCCTTCCCGCCCGTCCCCGAGGCGTGGATCGAGCAGGGCTTCCGGGACTTCGCCGACGCGTGGAATCCCATCCTCGACGTCTTCGACGAGGTGGGCGTGCGCTTCGCCCTCGAGGTGCACCCGACCGAGATCGCCTTCGACATCTCGACCGCCGAGCGGGCGCTGGAGGCCGTCGGGGACCGGGAGGCCTTCGGCTTCAACTACGACCCCTCGCACCTCGCCTACCAGGGTGTCGACGTGATCGACTTCCTGAAGGTCTTCCCCGACCGGATCTACCACATCCACATGAAGGACGTGTGGTGGGCGCCGACGCCGACCCGCGCCGGGGTCTTCGGCGGACACCTCCCCTTCGGCCACGCCGACCGCTTCTGGGACTTCCGCTCGGTCGGGCGGGGGCGCATCCCCTTCGGTGGCATCCTGCGCGAGTTGAACCGGATCGGGTACGACGGCCCGCTCTCGGTCGAGTGGGAGGACGCCGGGATGGAGCGCGAGTACGGCGCGGCCGAGGCGTGCCGCATGGTCCGCAACATGGACTTCCCCCCCTCCGACACCGCCTTCGACGCGGCCTTCGAGGGGAGCTGACGGCGGAGGGGGGGCGGCCCGAACCCCGGATCCGTCCGGCGCAGCCGTGCCCGGGGGACGGAGGGATCGCACCTCACGCATCTGAAACGGAACCCTTGCCGAGCTCGTGGGTGACAGTGCAATGTAGCTTACACTTCTACTGGAGCTCGACATGCCGCGCCCCCTCGGTCTCACCTCGATTCGGATCCTCGCCGCCGTGCAGGAGGGGGTCGCCTACGGCCTCGACATCGTGACCTCGACCGGGATGCCGTCCGGTACGGTCTACCCCACGCTCGGCCGCCTGCGGAAGCGGGGGCTGGTCCGCGCCCGATGGGAGGATGACGCTCTGGCCGAGGCGGAAGGTCGCCCGCGTCGGCGCTACTACGAGCTCACCTCGGAAGGCCGAGAGGTCCTCGCCGCCGAGGTCGGCCGCGTCGATCGGATCGCCGGCGAGCTGCGGGGGGTGACCGGGTGAGCCGTCCGGGTGAGGTCGGGCCGGGCGGCCTCCGCGGCCCGGCGGCCTTCGTGCTTCGACTCGCGGGGTGGCTGGTGCCCGCCGGCGACCGGTCCGAGTGGATCGAGGAGTGGAGCGCCGAGGTGGAGTCGGCCCGCCTGGGGGGCGCGGGGAGGGGGGCACTCGTTCGCTTCCTC
>JANQLR010000092.1 GCA_028280525.1 Longimicrobiales bacterium | reverse complement strand
GTGGCAGGCCTGCTGCTGCTGCGAGGGGGACAGCTGCTCGTGTACCTGAACCGGGGAGGTCCGATGCCGGACACCACGATCGCGGCCTGCTGCGGCTGCTGCGGAAGCGGCTGCTGCGGAGACGGCTGCTGCTGAGGGCGTAAGGCTCTCGCGTTGACCCGCGGGGTGACCGGGACGCCGGTCGCCCCGTCCTTGGCGTCCCCGGGGTCAGGCGTCCGACTCGCCCTCGTCGTCCGAGCCCTGCTCCGCCCACCGCTCGGCCTCGGCGCGCCGCTTCGCGACCCAGCTCAGAACCATCGCCACGGCGAGCGTCCCGATCGCGAGGTTCACCATCCACCCCTGCTCCGCCCCGATTCCGAAGACCGCGAGGATCGCGGCGATGCCGAAGAGGCGGAGGCGCCACTCCAGGAAGTGGCCGGAGCCGGAGCGGCGAGAGGCGAAGAGCACGGGGCGGCCGCTGCGGAAGGCGCTGCTACTTCGCGCGAGCCAGGAAGCGGCGGACCCCCTCCCGGCACGCCTCGGTGAGGCGGGCGATGACGTTCACCTCCGCGCCCCGGGCGATCCCCTCGGCGAAGTCGACGCCGTCGAGGCCGTAGAAGAGGCGCTTCGAGAGGGAGAGCGCCGAGGCGGGGCGTCGGGCCAGATCGGCGAGGTAGCCGGTCGTCTCCTCCTCGAAGCTCGCCTCGGGGAAGACGCGGGTGACGAGCCCGATCCGCTCGCCCTCCTCGGCACCGATCCGGTGTCCGCGCGCGACGAGCTCGAAGGCGCGGGACTCCCCGAGCTTCCGGCGCAGGATCGCCATCACCATCGCCGGCACGAAACCGAGGTGGACCTCCGGGTAGCCGAACTCGGCGGTGTCGGCGGCGAGGACGAGGTCGCAGGCGGTGGCGAGTCCGGCGCCCCCGGCGAGAGCCCTCCCGCGCACCACGGCCACGATCGGGATCTCGACCGTCCGCATCGCGACGAAGAGGTCGCCGAGCCGCTGGGCGTCCTCGAGGCTCTCCTCGGCGCCCATCCCGGCAATCTTCTCGAGCTCGGCGAGGTCGGCGCCGGAGCAGAAGTCGGCGCCGGCGCCGCGGATGGCGACGACGCGCACCTCCGGGTCCTCGACGACCTCGGCGAGGGCGTCGTGCAGCGCCTCGACGAGTTCGCCGTTGAGCGCGTTCCGCTTGTCGGGGCGGTTCAGCTCGAGGGTGCAGACGCCGTCGACCACCTGGACGTTCAGGACCTCGGTGAGGTCGTGCTCGATCTCGCCTGTCATGCGCCGCCTCCGGTATAGCTCTCCGCGCTCCACCCGTCCGGGGCCCAGCCACGCTCGGGGAGCTGGGCGGCGATCTCGTCCGGGACGGCGATCTCCATCCGCAGGAGGGCGGTCGAGAAGACCTTCCCCTGCGCGTCGTTCATGAGCGACTGGGTGCCGCCCCCGTCGAGGGCGCCATGCAGGAGGAAGTTGATCGCGTGCAGGTTCGGGAGGGGGAAGCGTTCGACCTCGCCCTTCACCAGCTCTCCGAAGTGCGCCTTCACCGCCTCGGGGGTCAGCGCCTCGACGAGGAGGTCGTAGTGGGCCGCGTCGTAGGCGATCACGCCGACGTTCGCGGTGTCGCCCTTGTCGCCCGAGCGCGCGTGCGCGAGCCGGACCAGCGGAATCATCGCCATGGTCAGACGTCCGTGACGGAGACGGAGAGGAAGGGCTCGACCGCCTCGCGACGGATGAGCGCGGGCCAGTACGCCATGATCTCCTGCACCCGCGGGCGCCCGCCCGCGAAGCCGGTGACGGAGGGCGGACCGGTCAGGACGAGGGGCGCGATCTCGCGCGTGAAGCGCTCGACGTGCGCGCGGTTCTTCCCTCGCACCCCGATGCGGAGCTGGACCTCGGGGAGGTCGGCGGGGGGCTCGCCGGCGAGGTGGCCGTGGGTGGAGTCCCAGCCGACGAGCTCGGTCCGGACGGCGTCGAACTCGAGACCGAGCCGGTCGAGGCGCTCGCGGAGGAGGACGCCGGCGGCGCGCGCCTTCTGGGCAGCGTCCGGCCAGGAGTAGGTCAGGTTCCCCGTCGCCTTCCACCCGTCGGAGTAGGCGATCGACACCTTGAGGAAGTCGGTGCGCGGCCCGCCCTTCACCCCGTGCACGCGGACGCGGTCGCCGCCCTGCTCGTCGAGGTGGATCGTGGTGAAGTCGGCGACGACGTCCGGGGTGATGTAGTCCGTCGGATCGCCCATCTCGTAGACGATCTGCTCGGTGACGGTAGCGCGGTTCACCCGGCCGCCGGTCCCCCCGTGCTTGGTGACGACGAAGGATCCGTCCGGGTGCGCCTCCACGATCGGGAAGCCCACCTCGGTCATGTCGGGCATCGTCCACCAGTCGATCAGGCAGTTCCCGCCCGACGACTGCGCCCCACACTCGTTGATGTGCCCGGCGACGACCCCCGCGGCGATCCGGTCGTGGTCGTCGAGCGACCAGCCGAACTCGTGGATCATCGGCCCGTAGGTCAGCGCGGTGTCGGTCGACCGACCGGTGACGATCACGTCGGCACCCTTGTCGAGCGCCTCGACGATCGGGGCGGCGCCGATGTAGACGTTCGCGCTCTGCACCTTGTCGACGATGTCGGAGAGCGGGGCTCCCGTCTCCATGTTCGCGAGGGCGTGCCCCTCCGAAATGAGCTTCGGGAGCCGCTCGAGGATGTCGTCGCCCTCGACCCGGCCGACCCGCGCCTTCCCGGCGACTCCGGCCGCGCGGCCCGCGCCCAGGAGCGCCTGCGCGCACCCCTCCGGGTTCACCCCGCCCGCGTTGGTGACGATTCGGATCCCCTTCTCGACGATGTCGGGGAAGATCCGCTCCATCAGCGGGACGAAGTCGCGCGCGTACCCGGCATTCGGGTCTCGGGCGCGCTGCTTCTGCATGATCGACATGGTCACCTCGGCGAGGTAGTCCATGACGAGGTAGTCGATCGGTCCGCCCCGGACCTGGCGGACGGGGGCCTCGAGGTCGTCGCCCCAGAAGCCCTGCCCTGATGCGATGCGGAGGGGGGCGCTGCGGAGGCGAGTGTCGCGGTCGGCCATCAGATGACGTGCGGCGGAAGGTGGAAGGCCCCGACGTGGGGACCGGCGTTGCGGAGTGCGGCGCGGAGGAGGAGGCCCAGCGCGGGACGCATCTCCTCCGGGAGGACGACTTCGTCGACGAAGCCGCGCGCTCCGGCGAAGCGGGCGTCGAGCTGGCGGTCGTAGTCGGCGCGGACCTCGTCCATCTTCGTGGTGAGGTCCTCGTCCGGGACCTTCCCCTCGGCCTTCAGCTTGTCGAGGGCGCCGGAGAAGAGGGCGACGACGGCGCTCGCCCCCTCCATCACCCCCATCCGTCCGGTCGGGAGGGAGAGGATGAAGTCGGGGTCGAAGCCCTGCCCCGCCATGGCGTAGTAGCCCGCGCCGGAGGCGTGGTTGAGCGTCAGGACGAGCTTGGGGACGGTGGCCGTGGCCATCGCCTCGACGAACTCGGCACCCGCCCGGATGATCCCGGAGTGCTCGGCGTCCGTCCCGACCATGAAGCCGGAGACGTCCTGAACGAAGAGGATCGGGGTACGGTGGCGGTTCATCGTCTCGATGAAGTAGGCCACCTTCCGCGCGCTCTCCGTATAGACGATCCCTCCGAAGCGCGGGGGACCCGGGCGGTCGTCCTTCACCATCCCGCGATGGTTGGCGATGATGCCGACCTTCACCCCGTCGATCCGTCCGGTGCCGCAGATCATCTCGGCGGCGTGCTCCGGCTGGAACTCCTCGAAGGCTTCATCGTCCCCATCCGCGCCGGAGGGGGCGTCGAGGATCGTCTCGAGGACCGCATGCATGTCGTACGGCTGGCGGTGGTCGGCCGGGAGGAGCTCGTCGAGCTCGGAAATCGGCCGGACGGGGTGTACGCCGGTCTCCGCCACCGTCTCGCCCTCGTCGGGGAGCTCGGAGACGAGCTTCCGAAGCCGCCGGATGCACGCCTCGTCGTCGGCCTCGGCGTAGTGGGCGACCCCGCTCTTCGCGGTATGCGTCGTCGCCCCGCCGAGCTCCTCGCCCTCCACGACCTGTCCCGTCGCGCCCTTCACCAGGTTCGGGCCGCCGAGCCCCATGAAGGAGGTCCCCTCGACCATGACGATGACGTCCGAGAGCGCCGGCAGGTACGCGCCGCCCGCGATGCACGGCCCCATGACGGCGGCGAGCTGCGGCACGCGCAGGTAGCGGCGCATGATCGAGTTGTAGTAGAAGATCCGCGCGGCGCCGTACTGCCCGGGGAAGACGCCCCCCTGGTACGGCAGATTCACCCCCGCCGAGTCGACCAGGTAGACGATCGGGATGCGGCAGCGCATCGCGATCTCCTGGGCGCGGAGGATCTTGGTGATCGTCTCGGGCCACCACGAGCCGGCCTTCACCGTCGCGTCGTTCGCCACGACGACGACCTCGCGGCCGTGCACGCGCCCCACTCCGGTCACCACGCCGGCCGCAGGCGCCTGCCCGTCGTAGAGATCGTGGGCGACGAGGAGGCCGATCTCCACGAAGGGGGCGCCCTCGTCCATGAGCAGATCGATGCGCTCGCGGGCCGTGAGCTTCCCCTGCGCGTGCTGGCGGGCGATCCGCTTCTCACCCCCGCCGGCGTGGAGGCGGGTCCGGAGTTCGACGAGTTCGTCGGAGAGTCGGGCGAGGCGGGATCGCTCGTCCGTCATGCGTGGCCGTCCCTGTGGTGCGGAGTGGACGGCGTCGACCGTCCGGGTGCCCCCGAGGACGTGGGTCCGGCGGGGGCGGAGCCCCGGAAGATATTCCGAATTCGGAGCCGCGGGCTACCCCGAGTGGACGTCGACTCGGGCGAGCCCGGGGAGGGTGCCCGAGTCCGGTGCGTCCTCGACCTCAGCGAAGCGAGCCGGAGGCTTCGGTCACCGTCAGAAGACGCCGGACCCGGCGGAGGAACTCGTCCGGACGGAACGGCTTGAGAAGGAGGTCACGACCGGACCCGAGCCCGTGGGCGCGGCTGAGATCTCCGTCGAGGTACCCGGAGACGAGGAGGATGGCGAGGCCGGGCCACTCCGACTCGATGCGATCAGCCAGATCGAAGCCCGAGAGGCGGGGCATGACCACGTCCGAGATGACGAGATCGAAGCCCTCGATGTCCTCCGAGAGGATCTCGAGGGCCGCCACCCCGTCCGCGGCCGCGCGAACCTCGTGTCCCTCTCGACCGAGCATGCGGACCATGAGCATCCGACCCTGCTCGTCGTCCTCCACCACCAGGATTCGCGCCGGGCCCGCGAGAAGGGCGGGAGGGTCGTCGGCATCTCCGCCCCGCTGCCGATCGGGCGAGACGGGCCAGAGGATGCGGAAGATCGACCCCCGACCGAGCTCGGTCTCCACCTCGACCCGACCGCCGGACTGCTCCACGATCGCGTGGACCGTCGACAGCCCGAGCCCGGTCCCCTTCTCTCGGGCCTTCGTGGTGAAGAAGGGGTCGAAGATGCGTCCACGGGTGACCTCGTCCATCCCGCTCCCGTCGTCCTCCACCTCGAGCGCCGCGAACGCCACCCCGTCCCGCTCGAGCGAACGAGCGCGGACCATGATCCGGACGCGGTTCTCGGGGTGCGCGTCCCGCGCGTTCGTCACGAGGTTCAGAAGCACCTGCTCGAACTGGCTGCGGTCCAGGAGGACGGAGACCGACTCCCCCGGGTCGAGGACGAGTTCCGCGGGCGGACGAACGAGTCGGGAGGCGAGCGACTCCACATCCCGCACCAGCGCGGAGAGGTCCAGGATCTCGGGCTGCACGACCTCCTTCCGGGCGAAGGCGAGGAGGCGCCTGGTCAGCCGTGCCCCTCGCTCCTGCGCGTCCATCATCCCGTCGACGAGCTCGATCGCGTCGTCGGCCACCTCCTCACGGAGCGCGTCGGCGGAGCCGCCCATGACGGTGAGGAGGTTGTTGAAGGCGTGTGCGACCCCCCCGGCCAGGTGCCCGATGGCGTCCATGCGCTGCGCGTGTTCGAGCTGCGAGCGGAGCGCCTCCTGCCGCTGCTCCGACTCCATCTGCGTGGTCACGTCGACGGCAAAGAGGACCACCACCGGCTCCCCGTCGAGGACGGTGCGGCGAAGGCGGACCTCGACCGGATAGACCGATCCGTCCCGCCGGCGGTGAATCGCCCGCAGGGGGGGCGCGTCCGGCCCGGCGAAGTCGGCGAGCGCCGCGCGCATGCCGTCCTCGTCCAGCGACGGGTTCACCTCCTCGATGAGGACCGGGGCCGCACCGGCCGGGGGAAACCCGAGCGCCTCGCGGGCGCCCCGGGAGAGGAGGCGGATGCGACCCGAATTCGCGGCGACCACGTACAGCTCCTGCCACGCCTCCTCGATGATCGAACCGATCTGGACGAGCCGGTCCTCCAGGAGCTTCAGCTCCGTCAGGTCGCGGAAGATCAGGAGGTGGGCGCCGGTCCCCTCGCCCAGCTCCCGGCTGCGGACCTCCACCGTTCTCGTGGCGATCGGGAGATCGAGGGTGAGTCGAGACGACTCGCCCCCCTCGGATTCGAC